>NZ_JAFCWM010000023.1:0-78853 GCF_049897565.1 Massilia sp. TWR1-2-2
GATGTCCCGTTCAATTGGGTAGGGGCGACATCGCCCGCGACATTCCGATTACAGCCAAACAAGTCCAGTGTCGGCAACCCGGAGGCCGCTGTGGCAGTTTGTGAAACATTCAGGCTAGGTTGTCGCGCCATACGCTGGTGCGCTGCAGACGGTCGGCGGTGCGGGTGTAGAACATCAGCAGGCGGTCGATGTAGCGCACCGCGGTGGCTTCATCGAGGCTTGTCGCGAGCAGTTCGGCGTGGCGCGGCTTCATGCCACCGTTGCCGCACACGTAGAGGTTCCAGCCGTTTTCGGTGGCGATCAGGCCGATGTCCTTGCCCTGCGCTTCGGCGCATTCGCGGGTGCAGCCGGAGACGCCGAACTTGATCTTGTGCGGCGTGCGCAGGCCCTTGTAGCGGTTCTCCAGCGCGATCGCGAAGCCCATGCTGTCGCCGACGCCGTAGCGGCACCAGGTCGAGCCGACGCAGGACTTCACGGTGCGCAGCGACTTGCCGTAGGCGTGGCCCGATTCAAAGCCGGCGGCGATCAGCTCTTCCCATATCAGTGGCAACTGGTCGACCCGGGCGCCGAACAGGTCGACGCGGGCGCCGCCGGTGATCTTGGTGTAAAGGCCGTGCTTCTTGGCGACCTGGCCGACGGCGATCAGGCCGTCGGCGGTGACTTCGCCGCCCGGCATGCGCGGCACCACCGAATAGGTGCCGTCCTTCTGGATGTTGCCGAGGTAGTAGTCGTTGGTGTCCTGTACGGCCGCGTGCACGGGCGTGAGGACGAAGTCGTTCCAGGTCGAGGCGAGGATGCTGGCGGCGGCCGGTTTGCAGACGTCGCAGCCGAGGCCTTTGCCGTGGGCGGCCAGCAGGTCGGGGAAGGTCTTGATCTGGCCGACGCGGATCAGGTGGAACAGCTCCTGGCGCGAATAGGCGAAGTGCTCGCAGATGTGGTTGTCGACGGCCAGGCCTTGCCTGGTCATTTCGGCCTTCATCACCTCGGTTACCAGGGCGACGCAGCCGCCGCAGCTGGTGCCGGCCGAGGTGCAGCTTTTCAGGTCGCCGATGGTGACGGCGCCGCCGCACACCGCGGCGCACAGGGTGCCCTTGGAGACGTCGTTGCAGGAGCAGATCTGGGCCGTGTCGGGCAGGGCGTCGACGCCAAGCGCGGGACGCGCGCTGCCGTCGCTTTGCGGCAGGATCAAAAATTCGGGCGACTCGGGCAGCCCGATCCGGTTCAGCATCATCTGCAGCAGGGTGCCGTATTCGGCGGCGTCGCCAACCAGCACGCCGCCGAGCAGGTATTTGCCGCAGCTGGAGACGACGATCTTCTTGTAGACCTGCTTGCGCTCGTCGGTGAACTGGTAGGAGCGGCTGCCTTCTTCGGTGGCGTGCGGGTCGCCAATGCTGGCAACGTCGACGCCCATCAGTTTGAGCTTGGTGCTCATGTCGGCGCCGGTAAAGGCGGGCGCGCCGCCAAGCAGATGGCGCGCGGCGGTGCGCGCCATTTCGTAGCCGGGTGCGACCAGGCCGAAAATCTGGCCGCCCCACAGCGCGCATTCGCCGATGGCGTAGACGTCGGGGTCGGAGGTCAGGCAGCTGTTGTCGATGGCAATGCCGCCGCGCGGGCCGACGGCCAGGCCGCAGTCGCGCGCCAGTTCGTCGCGCGGGCGGATGCCAGCCGAGAAGACGATCATGTCGGCGTCGAGGTGGCTGCCGTCGGCGAACTGCATCCGGTGGGTGCGCGCTTCGCCTTCGGCGATTTCGACGGTGTTCTTTTGCGTGTGGACGGTGACGCCGAGCTGCTCTATTTTTTTGCGCAGCACGCGCGAGCCGCCGTCGTCGACCTGCACTGCCATCAGGCGCGGTGCAAATTCGACGACGTGGGTGTCGAGCTTCATGTCGCGCAGCGCCTTGGCGCATTCGAGGCCGAGCAGGCCGCCGCCGATCACGACGCCGGTCTTGGAGCGCTGTCCGCATTCGAGCATCGCTTCGAGGTCCTCGATGGTGCGGTAGACGAAGCAGTCCTTGCGGTCCTTGCCGGGCAGCGGCGGCACGAACGGGTAGGAGCCGGTGGCGAAGACGAGCTTATCGTAGGCGAGCACTTCGCCACTGTTGACAGTCACCGTTTTCGCCGCGCGGTCGACCGCCGTCACCCTGGCGTTGAGCTTGAGCGCGACGTTGCCCTTGTCGAAGAAGCCTGGCGCGACCAGCGACAGGTCGTCGGCCGATTTACCGGCAAAAAATTCGGACAGGTGCACGCGGTCGTAGGCGGGGCGCGGCTCTTCGCACAGGACCGTCACTTCGAGATGTGCCGCTTCCAGGGCCAGCGTTTCGAGGAATTTGTGGCCGACCATGCCGTGACCGATGACGATGATTTTCATGCGTGTTCTCCTTATGCCGCGGCGCCGGCCGGGGCAAGTTCGGTGGTGGTGTTGATGGTGAAGCGGACGGCGATGGCGAACAGCGCGGCGATCACCACCAGAGCGGACAGGATGCTGAGGGTCTGCTGGATGTCGCCGGTGCCTTTCATCAGGAAGCCGGCGGCTACCGCGCCGACATTGCCGCCGGCGCCGATGATGCCGGCCACGCCGCCAAGCGCCTTGCTGTCGATGAAGGGCACCAGCGCGTAGGTGGCGCCGCAGGCCATGTGGGTGAACAGGCCGAAGCACAGCATGGCGATGACGGCGTAGGTGACGGTGTCGGCGTTGGCGAACCACAGCAGGCCGAGGCCTTCGCCGATCATCATGATGAACAGCAGGGTGACGCGGCTATTCAGGTTGCCGCGGGCGGCGCCACGGTCGGACAGGTAGCCGCCGAGGGCGCGGGCGAACAGCGCCAGCAGGCCAAAGCTGCCGGCGGCCATGCCGGCGGCGCCGAGCGACAGGCCGAAATGGTCGACATAGTAAACAGCGGCGATGTTGTGGATGAAGATCTCGATGCCGAAGCAGGCGCCGTAGGTGATGAACAGCAGCCAGACGCGGTAGTTGGCGCTGGCGGCCTTGAAGCTGTCCCAGCCGCCGGCGGGAGCGCCCCCCGCTCCCGCCCTGCCACCATCGATGGCGATGCCGGCGGCGCGCATTTCGGCGTAGTTGCCTTGTGGGCAGTCCTGGGTGTAGCGGAAGTAGAGGCCGGCCATGATGAGCATCAGCACGCCAGGGACCAGCAGGGCGACGCGCCAGCCGAGCGTTTCGCTCACGCCCATCATGATGACGGCGGCCATCAGCACCGGCATCAGGACCTGGGCGGCGCCACCGCCGGTGTTGCCCCAGCCGGCAGCGGCGGCGTTGGCGGTGCCGACGACGTTGGGCGCGAACATGACCGAGGTGTGGTACTGGGTGATGACGAAGCTGGCGCCGACCGCGCCGATGCCGAGGCGGAAGAACAGGAAACTTTCGTAGCTTTGCGACAGCGCCACGCCGAGCACCGGGATGGCGCCGAGCAGCAGCAGGCCGGTGTAGGTCTTGCGCGGGCCGTAGCGGTCGCACATCGGGCCGATGATCAGGCGGACCAGGATGGTGATGGCGACGGCGGCGATGTTGATGTTGGCGATCTGCGCGATCGACAGGCCGAATTCGCCTTTGATGACCGGCATCAGCGGGGCGCAGGCGAACCAGGCGAAGAAGCAGACGAAGAAGGCCATCCAGGTCAGGTGGAAGGCGCGCATCGGTGGCGTCGAGAAGGAGAACAGTTTGATGCTGGTTGCTTTGCTGGCCATTGTGGCTCCCGTTAAAAACGAAAAGGCGTCCGCACAAGCCCGGTTGAAGCAACCAGGTTGGGCGGACGCCGTTGTCCGTGCCGGTCCGCCATTGGACCAGCGCTGTTTATCTAAGGGGATCGCCGTTGATCCGTTATGGTTGTATGAGCAGGAAGCGTGCCAGAGGTGCGTGCCCGTGGGGCGGAGAAGGGCTATCCGATGCGCATCATGGCGGTGCGTGCATGCCCGAAAATGATGCGCTGCAGCGTGAAACGTGCGAACGCATGCTCAGCAGGGGTTCCCGCCCGCGCGGGAACGACGGTCTGCAAGTCGGCGGTACTAATCTGGCTCGGAACGCAACGATGGGAGCGCAGTAGTATTCATCATGCCGTTGTCGAACGAGGCGGCGTAGCCGGCAGCGTCGCTGCCGTCCCAACGCTTGCCGTCGAGGAGGACGGCGCTGCGCATCACGCCGGCCGGGACCGGCGTGCCGCTCAGCTCAGCCGCTTCGCGGTACAGGTCGACCTGGTTGACGGCGCCGGCCACCGCCAGGTAGTCGGGATCGGCCTTCAGCATGCCCCAGCGGCGCTGCTGGGTCATGAACCACATCGCGTCGGACAGCCAGGGGAAGTTGACGTCGCCATCGCCATGGAAGCGCAGGCGGTCGGGGTCGGTCCAGCTCTTGCCAAGGCCGTCCTGGTAGCGGCCCAGCAGGCGTGCCGCGATCAACTCCTGGGCGGCGTTGATGTAGGCCGGGCTGGCGAGCACTTCGGCGGCAGCCTCGCGGTGGGCTTCGTCGGCATCGATCCAGCGGGCCGCGTCGAGTACGGCGGCGACCAGCGCGATGCAGGTGCGCGGCTTGCGGCGCGCGAAGTCGGCGCTGGCGCCGAGCACCTTGCCCGGATGGTTGCGCCAGATTTGCTGGCTGGTGGCGGCGGTGACGCCGCAGCTGTCTTGCACGGCGCGCGCGCTCCATGGTTCGCCGGCGCAAAAGCCGTCGAGGTGGCCCGCTTCGAGGCTGGCGACCATCTGCGACGGCGGCAAGGTGACCAGGCGCACGTCGTGCTGCGGATCGATGCCGTGGGCGGCGAGCCAGTAGCTGAGCAGCAACGCGTGATTGCCGCCCGGGAAAGTATGGGCGAAGGTCATGCGCCGCTCGGTCACCGCCAGCAGCGCCTTGAGCGAGGGGCCGTCGACGGCGCCGCGGCTGGCGAGGCGGCGCGACAGCGTGATCGCCTGGCCGTTCTGGCTCAGGCCCATCAGCACGGCCATGTCGCGCCGGCGGGCGCCAAGGCCGAGGTGGGCGCCGGTGACCAGGCCGTACAGCGCGTGGGAGGCGTCGAGCGCGCCGTCGCACAGCTTGTCGCGCACCGACGACCACGACATCTCGCAGCGCAAGTCGATGCGGATGCCGTAGCGCTGGTCGAAGCCGAGCACCGACGCCATCACCAGCGACGCGCAGTCGGTCAGCGGCATGAAGCCGACCCGCACGGTTTCCTGCTCGGGTGCGCCGACTCGCGCATTTGCCAGTCCTGCCATACCACTCCTTGGTTGGTGCGCCGGGTCAGCCCAGCAGGTCTTCGACGTCGAGGATGCGCTGGGCGATCTCGGACAGTTTGAGCTTCTTGTTCATGGCCATGCTGCGCAGCTTCTGGAAGGCCTGTTCCTCGGTCAGATGCCGGTGCGCCATCAGCACCCCCTTGGCGCGCTCGACGACTTTGCGCTCGGCCAGCTTGTGGCGGGTGTCGGCCAGTTCGTCGAGCAGCTTTTGTTCCTGGCGAAAGCGCGCCAGCGCAACCCCGAGCACCGGCTTGATGCGTTCGGCCTTGAGGCCGGCGACGATGTAGGCCGAGACGCCGGCCGCGATCGCCGCTTCCATGCTGGCGGTGGTGTCGTCTTCGGTGAACAGGACGATCGGGCGGCGCTCGTCGCGGCTGGTGATGACGATGTGTTCGAGCACGTCGCGGGCGTCGGATTCGGCGTCGATGATGATCAGGTCGGGCTGCAGCTGGGCGATGCGCTCGGGCAGGAACATGTCGGCCGGCAGCGAGGCGACCAGGTCGTAGCCGGCTTCGAGCAGGCCGATGCGCAGCGCGTTGCCGCGCCGGACCTGGGCGGCGATGGCGGCGTCATCGTGCTCGCCGGCCGGCACGATGGTGGTGGCGACGACGATGCGCAGCTTCGACGGAGGAGGTTGACGCGATTTCATGCCGGTACTGCAAGCAAGATTTGTGCCGGGCGTTTTGTGATTTCTTCGCCGATCGGCGCGACGTGATCAGTTCAGGCCGGCGATGCGGGCGTTGCGTTCGCGCTCGAGCTTGGTGATGTAGCGTTGCACCATCGCCAAGTTGCCGCGCGAGATGTCGATGAAGTGGCAGCCGAGGCGGCGGTTGGTCTTGTTGTTGAGCAGTGTGAGGTCGACCGAATTGCGCACCTGCAGCGTGGTCGTGACGGCGCCGATTTCGGGCAGGTCGATGCGGCAGCCTTCGTAGTTGATGCCGATGGTGTCGCCCAGCACCAGCTTGTTGTCGAGGATGGCGATGCCGCCGCAGCTGATGTCCGACAGCGGAAAGCCGACTGTGCCGCCGCCGAGATCATCGGGCATCTGGATCATCGCGCTTACCGGGTTGCTGACCGGCGTGGCCATGCGGTAGAACTCGCGCCGCTGCAGGCGGATCAGCGATAGCGGCAACGCCAGTTTCAGCGCCGGCGCGTTTTCGAACATGGTCTCGGTGACGCCTTCGCCGGAAAACAGGATGCGAATCTTGTCGAGCGAGGTTTCGAAGGAAATGCGCTGGCCGCGCAGGATGCGCAGGTTCTGGGCGTTGTCGATCGAGCGGTCGAGGATCACCGAGTTCGTGTCGGGGTCGACGTCGAGTACCGAAGTGACGCAGACGTCGGCCTCGCCCTGGATCAACATGCGTACCAGCTGGTTCTTTTCGCCGATGCTACGCAGCAGCGCGATGATTTCACGGCGCGAGCTGACCTCGAAATCGTGCCAGTTTTCCATATCTACATCGTTTAGTGGTTGCATCGTTCGCCAGCCGGGTATTTTAGGTATTGATGAGTCGGGCCACGTCGGGAACCGGCGTCGCTGGGCCGCCATTTCCTTGTGCAGATTCAACATGATATAGCCAGGCCAGCAGTTCCGCAATCGCGCGATACAGCGCCGGCGGAATCTGACGGTCGAGGTCCACTTCCATCAGCAGCGCGACGAGCTCTTTCGATTCGTGCACGAACACGCCAGCCTGCTGGGCGCGGCCGATGATCTGCTGCGCCATCAGACCTTTGCCCTTGGCCACCACCTTGGGTGCGCCGTCGCCGTCCTGATAGGCCAGCGCGACCGCGTTCTGGTGCCGGCGGCTGGCGGCGTCGTCAGACATTGCCCGGTTCCCGGGCGGCGCCGACGGTCAGCGAGGCGGGCGGATTGCCGGACGCTTCGAGCGCGCGCTGCAGTTCACCGGCGCGCGCGCGCAGCAGGTTGCCGATGGCGTCCGAGCCCGGCTGCAGCTGGATGTGCAGCTGGTCGCCGGCGAGCACGACGGTGGCGCCGATTTCGCCGAGCGCGGCAAAGCGCAGCCGCAGCGCGCTGCGCCAGGGTGCTTCGGGCGCTTCGCCGCCGGGCGACTGGCGCTCGCTGCGCTCGGGCGGGTCGCGGCTGATCTGCCACGACATGTGCTGGCCCGGCCACAGCTGGCCCTGCCAAGCGACGCGGCCCTGCTCGTGGCTCGACAGCTGCAGGTTGATGAACTGGGCGGTGGCCGGGTCGGCGGGGATGGCGCCGCCTGGCGCGAACGCGGCCGCGGCCGACGCTGGCGAGGCCGACGCCTGCACCGCCGGCCCGGCTTCCTGCCTGGCGGCGGCGCGCTGCATCTGCGGCTCGCGCTGCAGCTCGGTGAGCGCTCGCTTGCCGGCCGACCATTCGGCCACGTGCGATTCGTAGAACAGTCCGCTGGCGCCGATGGCGTCCTTCAGTACTGCGGCCAGCTTGACCGGGTCGGCGGAAGCGGCCGGAAGCAGCGGCAGTGGCGCGACGATGGTGTTCTGCGGGTTGGGCGCGCGCGCTGCCGCGCCGAGCACGGTGGTGATGACGCGCGCCGCGTCGCTCAGCGTCGAGCGGGTGCTGGAGGAATCGGATTCGGACAGCAGGCTTGCCGCCGGTGCGTCGCTGAACAGGCTGGCGGCGCGCTGCATGGCGCCAGCCCTGGCCGCGCCGGCGCCGGCGGCTGCGCCTGCGGCGGAACCGGCTGCGGAACCAGCGGCAGGACCAGCGGCAGGACTAGCGGCAGTGCTGGCGAGGGACCCGGCGCCCGCGCCAGGCTCGGCCAGGCTATCGGCGACAAAGGCGGGAATCGGCGCGGACTGCGGCGAGCCGGTGACCTTGAAAGTAGGGCGGGGCGTCAGGGCAACGAGCGTCAGCGGCACTTCGGCGCCGGGCTGCGGATTGGATGGCAGCATCATGCGCGCCGGCGTGCCGGCGACCCTGACCAGAAAGCTGCCGTCGGTCAGGCGCGACAGCACTTCGGCCTGCATCGACTTGCCGACCTGGCCGGACAGCGAACGCTGGAACTCCTGCTGGCGGGCATCGGCGACCGCTTCGGCGGCGGTGACCGGCGTGATCCGGGCGACCGGCGCGACGTTGACGATGTCGGCGGCGGGGATCATCGTGCGCCTGCCGCGGCCCGGCTACAAACACCAGACCCTACGGCATCAGCGACCGCGCTGGCGGGCATGGCGGGCATTCACTTCAGGCGCCGTAAGCCGCCGACAGCTTGCGCGAGGCGCCACTGCTGTTGATCAGGGCCGACAGTTCGGCCATCCACGGCGTCGTCAGGTTGCGGATTTCGCGGTCGTGGGCGAGGATCTGATGAATGATCTCGACCTTGCGGGCGCGGATCGGGCCGGACAGGGCGGCGACCGGTTCGCCGGCCTTGAGCGTCTGCACGTGGCTGGCGCAATCGGTCTCGAGGGCAGCGAGGTTTTCCCAGTCGCGCGACTGCGCCGCCAGCAGCATCTTGCCGGTCAGTTCGTTGACGGTTTCGTAAAGCGAGATGACTTGTTCGCTGTTCATGATTTACCCTGCAATGGAAAACGATGCGGTGCGCGGCGCCAGGCTGTCGTACGCGGCGCGCGGCGGTTCGATGGCGGCTGCAGCTGGCTTGGCGGCGGCGCCGATGGCGTCCCACGCGCCCTTCAGGTCGAGCAGCAAGGTCTGCACTTCCTCGAGAATTTCCGGCTTGTTGCTGACGTTGGCCATCAGCAGGCGCCGGCCCATGTAGTCGTACAGCGAGTCGAGGCTCTCGGCGATCTGGCCGCCGGCCTGCTTGTCGAGGCTGGCGCGCAGGCCGTTCTCGATGATCAGGATGGCTTTCGATATGGCCATGCCTTTCTTCTGGATCTCGCCCGCTTTCATGTGCGCGTGGCCGGCGCGCACTGCCACCAGCGCGCCTTCGAACAGCATCACGATCAGCTGGTGCGGGCTGGAAGCGACGACGCCGGTTTCGAGGCCGACCTTGGCGTAGCTGTTTGCCCCTCTTTGTGACGTTCCAAACATGGATGCTCCCTCCTAAATATATTTCGACTGATTACTACCGATTGTTCAGGTTGCTAATTGCCGTCAGCTGCTGCGCCAGGTAAGTGCTGGTGTTGTTCATGCTGCTCAGCGACAGGTCGAGCGCGGTAAACTGCGCACGGTAGCGTTTTTCAACTGTGACCATGCGCGCATTGAACTCCGTTTCGCGCTTGGTGATGTTGCGGATCGATTCGCTGATGCCGTCGGTACGCGATGCCAGCGGACCGCCCACCGCCAACAGGGAGCTGGCGAGTTTCTCGAACTGGGCCGCATAGCCGGTCGTGGCGGGCTTGGCGGTGTCGCCGGTGCCGTTGGCCGGCACGGCGGCAAACAGGCCGGCGAAGTCGTCGAAATTGCTCGCCAGTGCCTTGTTGAGCTTGGCGCTGTCGAGCGCCAGCGTGCCGTCTTTTTGCACCGTCACGCCCACTTCCGACAGGCGCGTCAAGCCGCCCTCGCCGGGAATTGCCGCCGCCAGCACGCCGCGCACCTGGGTCTGGATGGCGCGAACGCTCGCTTCACCGTTCAGGATGGCCGCTGTCTTGGTGGTCGGGTTGTAGGCCATCGCGTCGCGCAGCGTCTGGCTGATGTCGTTGTAGGCCTTGACGAAGGACGTCACCGCGGTCGACACGGCGCCGGTGTCGCGCACCACGTTCAGCGCGGTGGTGGTGCCGACGTTGGTCTTGAGCAGGTTCAAGGTGACCCCGGTGACGACGTCGTCGACCGTGTTGGACGGTTTTGACACGTCGATGCCGTCGAGCTTGAACTTGGCGTCGACGGCGGTGCCGGTCTCCCTCATCGCCTTGGCCGGATCCATCGGATCGTGGGTCAGCAGGGCCGACAGCAGCGGGCTGCCGGCCGGGTCGGCGTCGACCACCGAGATCTTCATGCTGCTCGCCTGGCCGGTGCTGTTTTGCGTCAGGGTCAGGCGGTACGGCGTGGCGCTGCCGTCGTTGACGATGGCGGCGGTGACGCCGATGCCGGCCTTGTTGATGGCGTCGCGGATATCGGCCAGCGAACTGCCGCCGTCGATGGTGACGCTCTTGGTGGTGCCGGCGCCGGGCGTAAAAGCGGTCGCGTCGATGTACTTGCCGTCGGCGCCTAGGGTGGCCGGGCCGGGCTTGCCATCGGCGCCGAGGGGCCCGACAATGGTGCCGAGGTCGAACTTGATGACGCCCTTGCCGAGCGCGACGGTGTCGCTGCCGGTGCCGTCGACGACCAGTTTCTGCGCCTTGGCCAGCTGGCTCACTTCGAGCGCATAGGTACCGGGGGCGGCGGCAGTGGTGGAGGTAACGGAGGCGATCGTGGTGTCGATCAGGGAGCTTTTGGTGCCCTGGAACTTGCTGACCTCAGACAGCGCGCGCACCGAGCTCTGGAACTGCGACAGGGCGCCTTTGAGCGTGCCGAAGCCGGTCAGCTTCATCTGGTAGCTGGTCTCCTGCTTGATCATGCGGGCGAGCGGCTGGCGCTCGACGGACATCAGCTTCGTGACGATGCCCTCGATGTCCATGGATGAACCGATGCCAGAAAGAGATCCCGCCACTGTTGCCCCCTGCTTCAAAAGTTAAATATACGTTGTTAACGGCCCAAGCCAACTGGACTTTAGAGGGACGATCACCTGTCTATTCTGGAACTACACAGCTGGCGCCACTCAGGCGCTTTGCTTGACGAGCAGGCTTTGCAGGCGGTCGAGCGCCTTCGCAATTTCCAGTGCTTCCTCGGTCGGCATCTGGCGGATCACTTCCTGGGTGCTCTTGTCGACCACCTTGACGATGGTGCGGTCGCTGTCGTCGTCGACCGAGAACTCGAGGTCCTGCGAGCGTTCCTTCAGCGCGTGGTTGATGCTCTTGAGTGCGTGCGAGACTTCGTCTTCCGTTGCCGTCGCCGCTGGTTGCTTGGCGGCCATTACAGTTTGGGTCGGCGCCGCGTCGTTGCGCGCGGCGATGGCCGCGCTCTTGTCGGCGGGCGGCGTTGGTGGCGCCGCTGCGCTCGTTTGTGGACGGATTTCCATGCTAATTCCTTAAACGGAAAAAACCCGGCCGGGAGAACCGGACCGGGTTTCGTGTTGCGGTG
This sequence comes from Massilia sp. TWR1-2-2, assembly GCF_049897565.1. Classification (NCBI taxonomy): domain Bacteria; kingdom Pseudomonadati; phylum Pseudomonadota; class Betaproteobacteria; order Burkholderiales; family Oxalobacteraceae; genus Massilia; species Massilia sp. TWR1-2-2. The sequence continues at coordinate 11,324 of NZ_JAFCWM010000023.1, forward strand.
AAGACTTGTTGATTAACCGCGCAGCAGGGCCAGCACGCCGTTTGGCAGCGAGTTAGCCTGTGCCAGCATGGCGGTACCAGCTTGTTGCAGGATCTGGCCGCGCGTCAGCGAAGCGGTTTCCTTGGCGAAGTCGGTATCTTGAATCCGGCTACGCGAAGCCGACAAGTTTTCCGACGACGTTTGCAGGCTCGATACGACCGAAGCGAAACGGTTCTGGTAAGCACCCAGCGAAGCGCGGGAAGTGCCGACCGTGGCCAGCGCGCCGTCGATGGCCGAGATGGCCTTGGCAGCGTTGGCGGAGGTCAGTACATCCATGCTCGACAGGCTCGACACCGACGATGTCGTCGTTGCTGCGACTACGCCGCCGGCTGCTGCCAGGCCAGCTTTGGCCAGGTTCGCGCCGCCGTAGACGATGCCGCTTGCGCTGCTGCTGCTCAGGGTGACGGTACCGTGGTTCGCTTTTGCGACGCCGACGGCGACGCCGGTGCCCGTACCGGCCGTGGTGCTGACAGCAGCGCCGCCGTAGGCGATGTTAGCCTGGCTGGCGAAGCCGCCCGAAGGGGTACCGACAGCGACGGCGGAGCCGGCGGCGTTGGACGATTCGATCTTGACTGCCGATGCGGTGCCGTCGAGCTTGGTGATTTTGAGGTCACCGCCAGCGACGGTGCCGCTGACGCTGTGGGTAGCCGAGTTGGCGGTGGCGAACGAATCGACGCCTGCCTGCACCGTTGCAGCGGTGATGCCGGTGCCGACGGCGGTCGATGCGAGCAGCGATTGGCCATCGACGCTGATCGAGAACTTATCGGTCGCGGTAGTGGAGCTCAGTGCAGTGTAGGCGCCGAACGCTACTTCGGTCGTCTCGGTGCCGCCCTTGGTGCCGACAGCGGCGGTAGCCAGGCCAGTCTGGGCCAGGAACGCGGTCTTGTCGGTCGCGACGGCGGCGGTGCTTGCTGCAGTGCCGTTCAGGCCGATGCTGATGTCGCGGCCATCGGAAGCGGTCAGGGTCAGCGCGCCGGTGGTGGCGTTGGCCGACGCGGTCACGCCGGTCTGGGTAGCGATCTTGTTGATGGCCGCCGCAACGTTGGCGCCCTGGCCGGCTGCGGTTGCGCCGCCGCTGACTGCGCCGACGTTGACGCCGTTGATGCTGAACGTATCGGCGGCGATGGCACCGGTGGTGGCGCCGAAGGTCGTCGCCGAGCTGCCGGACACCTTGTTCACGTCAGCCGATGCGGTCACGCCGCTGTCGGCCGAGATCTTGTTGATCGCTGCTGCGATCGAGGAGGCGCTCGAGGCGCTTTGGCCTGGTGCTGCACCCATCGCCGACGCGCCGACCTGGAAGCCGTTCAGGGTCATGTCGCCGGCTGACAGAGCGCCGGTGGTTGCGCCGCTGCTGATCTTGGCATCGAAGCTGGTGCCCACGCCGCCCAGTTGGGAAGTACGTGCGCTGGAAATCGACTCGATCGTGATGCGGTCGTTGCTGGTGTTGTTGGCGCCGATCTGGAAGTCCTGCGACGAGAACGAACCGTCGAGCAGTTTGACGCCGTTGAACGACGAGTTCTGTGCGACGCGGTCGATTTCAGCTGCCAGCGACTGGACTTCGCCGTTCAGTGCTGCGCGGTCCGATGCCGAGTTGGTGCCGTTCGAAGCCTGCACAGCCAGCTCACGCATACGCTGCAAGTTGGTACCGATCTGAGCCAGGTCGCCCTCGGCCGTTTGAGCCAGCGAGATACCGTCGTTGGCGTTACGAGCTGCCTGGTCGGAACCGTTGATCTGCGACGTCATACGCTCCGAAATTGCCAGACCGGCGGCGTCGTCTTTTGCGCTGTTGATACGCAGACCGGACGACAGACGCTGCAGCGAAGTCGTGAGAGCGGTTTGCGACGAATTCAGGTTACGTTGCGAATTCAGCGAAGCGATGTTGGTGTTAATAAATGCAGCCATTTTAATTCTCCAAACTGGGTAATTCCGGGGTGGGCTACGTGCCGCGTCTTACTTTGGTCTGCCTCGCTGTTCCGAGACAATCAAACCGCAGTTGAATCTGGTAACGTCGCTCCCCTCAAAAAGTTGATAGGAGAAAACAATAATAAATCTGTGGTTTCACTCTCAGCTTTGGCAAATCCGGTGCGCTTAAACGACAGCGAAAAGGTGAACTTTAGGGCGAAATTAATTTTATTTTGTGTCGCCGGGGCCGACGTTTTGTTATCGTTTTACTCACGAATTTGACAGTCTCGGCAGCGCGTGGCGGCGTCTGTTATTTCGCCGACAACGGAACCGCGGTCAGCGCGAGGCGTGATACCGAGGCAACAGAGGTGACGTGAAGTTCAGGGAGGGAATCGGGATGCGGGCCCTGCGTCCGCTCGAACGCAGGCTTGTACTGAGGATATTACTCGGCGACGATGACGCGGTTCTTGCCGCTCTTCTTGGCCTGGTACATCGCCTTGTCGGCGCGCGCCACCAGCGCCGGCTGCGCCTCGTTCGGGTAGCGCAGCGCCACGCCAGCCGAAAACGTGATCAGCAGCTTCTCGTTCTCGTGCAGGAAGAAATGCTTGGTCAGCTCGCGCTGCAGACGCGTCATCGTCTGCGCCGCCGCCTCGACCGTGGTCTCCGGCAGCAGGATCAGGAATTCCTCGCCGCCGAAGCGGGCAATCACATCCATCGAGCGCAGCGTTTCCTTGACGATCTTGACCAGGTGCTTGAGGGCGCCGTCGCCAGCCAGGTGGCCGTAAGTATCGTTGAGGCGCTTGAAGTCGTCGAGGTCGAGGATGGCCAGGCACAGCGGCGTGCCGCGGCGGTCCGAGCGCGCCGTTTCGCGCTCGAACACGTCGTCGAGCCCGCGCCGGTTCAGGCTGCCGGTGAGCTGGTCTTCGCGCACCAGCTCGCTCATGTGGCGCAGCTCCGCCTCCAGCGACACGATGCGCTGCTCGGCTTCCAGCACTTCCTGGCGCGCGGCGATCATGCGGTCGCGCGACTTGAGCGCCTCGGTCTGCACCAGCCGCGTTTCGCGCAGCACGTCGCCGAGCACCACGTTCAGGTCGTCGATGTTGTCGGCCTTGCTGATCTTTTCGGAGAAGCCGCCAATCTTTTCGTGGAAGTCGCCAGTGCTGGCCGCGACCGAGCCGAGCCGGTCGATGAACGTCATCATCATGTTCTTGACGGTCGACTTGACGTCCGACAGGCTGTGCTTGAGCCGGCTTTGCTTGTAGATCACGTCTTTCAGGCTGCGCGTGGCGTCTTCCAGTGCGCGCTGGTCCATCGGCCCGGAAATGAGCTCCTGCACGGCGTCGATCTGGCCGCGCAGCCAGCTGTCGTCATCGAGCAGTTCGCTGACGTTTTCCAGCAGCAGCTTGAACAGGCGCAGCAGCAATTCCTGCTGTTCGGCGACGTCGCCGCTCTTGATCTCGATCTGGTAGCACAGCTGCTTCAGGCGCACGGCGATTTCGCCCAGGGCTTCGTCGGTGTGCGCCAGCTTGGCGGCGGCGCCGAGCGATTCCGCCTCGGTCACCAGCGCCGGCATGCCGGTCAGCAGCGAGGCGACGGCGACCGTCAAGGTGCGGCTGAGCAGGTCGCGCAGCTGCTTCGACTCGGCCGCTTCGGACAGCGGCGCCAGCTCAATCGTACTGGCCTTGCGAAAATGCTTTTCCACCAGCTGCGACAGGCCGCGCGCGTAGCCGTCCCAGTCGCGCGCCTTGACGGCGCGATTGAAGCGGCGACCGAACTCGGCCAGCTCGCCCGGCGTGTCGGTCAGCTTGCTGGCGAAGTTGCCGAGCACCGTCTCGGCACCGCTGTCGGCAGGCGCGGGCGGCGCCACCGGCTCGGCGACGATGCCGGCGATCTCGTCATAGATGGCGCGATAGGCGTCCGGCGTCGGCGCGATGCGGCGCGTGGCCAGGCGACGAAATGCTTCGCGTGCGATGTCGGCGGGATTCTGACCGGGAGCGGCCGGCGGTTTTGCGGGAGGGAGCGACATGGCGAAAGCGGGAACGGCTCGGGTTGGTATCTGATGGCGTAATGATAAGCGCTTTTGCCGACAGGCGAACGTTTAATTAGAAGGCAGAAAACCCATCTTCCCTGACGGCATTAAAACCGACTTATTCGATCAGCTGGTTCTTGATCGCATAATGGGTCAGTTCGGCGCTGTTTTTCAACTTCATTTTCACCAAGAGGCGGGCGCGGTATTCGCTGATGGTCTTCACCGACAGCGACAGTTCCTGGGCGATCGCGCTGACCGTCTTGCCGGAGGCGATCATCGTCAGGGTCTGGTATTCGCGGTCCGACAGCGCCTCATGCGGCGCGCTGTCGTGGCCGTCGCCGAGCTGGCTGGCCAGCTCCTGCGCCAGCGCCGCGCTGACATACTTCTGGCCGGCGGCGACCTGGCGGATCGCCACCACCAGTTCCTGCGGCGCGCTCTGCTTGGTCAGGTAGCCGGCCGCGCCCGCCTTGAGCGAACGGATCGCGTACTGGTCTTCGCGGTGCATCGACAGCATCAGCACGGCCATCTCGGGATGCTCTTTCTTGACCTGCTTGAGCACCTCGATGCCGCTGCGGTCGGGCATCGAGATATCGAGCAGCATCACGTGGCACTTAGCCTTGCGAAATAACTTGATGGCGTCGAGCCCGTTTTCGGCTTCGCCGGCGACGACGATGTCGCGCTGCTCGGCGAGGATCTGCTTCAGGCCCTCGCGCACGATGGCGTGGTCGTCGGCGATGAAAACGCGGATGGTGGCTTTTTCGGTCATTGGGGCGATTCGGTTCCTGGCGAGGCCAGCTTGATCTTGATGGCCACAATGGTGCCACCTCCGCGCGTGCGCGACAAGGCCATTGTGCCGCCCAGCGCCAGGGCGCGCTCGCTCATGCCACGCAGGCCGAACGAGCCGGGCTTGATGCGGTCGGCCGCCTGGACACCGCCACCGTTGTCGCTGATTCTCAGGCAGATGTGATGGCGCAGGCGCGTCAGCGACACCGTCACCCGCGTCGCATGGGCATGCTTGGCAATATTGGTCAGCGCTTCCTGGAAAATGCGAAACAGCGCGCTGGCATGGTCGGCGGCCAGGTCGATGTCCTTCTCGTTCGATGTGAAGCTGCACGGCACGCCGATGTGCTTCTCGAATTCGTTGACTTGCCATTCGAGCGCGGCGACGATGCCGAAGTCGAGCATCGACGGGCGCAGGTCGAGCGAAATGCGGTGCACCGCCTCGATCGTGCGGTCGACCAGCGAATCGACGTAGACGGCCTTGTCGGCCAGCTGCGGCTGGTCGGTCGGCAGGCGCTTCGACAACATCGCCAGCGCCATCTTGATGGCGGTCAGGTTGCCGCCGAGGTCATCGTGGATTTCGCGCGCGATGCGGGTGCGCTCCTGTTCCTTGACTTCCTCGATGTGGGCGGTCAGCTCGGCCAGCCGGGCGCGCGAATTGGTCACTTCCAGCTGCGCGGCCTTGCTGGCGGTAATGTTCGTCATGATCCCTTCCCACTGCACGCCGCCGTCCCGCAACGGCCGCGGGCTCGAGCGCAGGTTGATCCACTTGACGTCCTTCCAGGCGTCGACCCAGATACGGCCTTCCCAGTTCCAGCTAGACATGCCGGCCGCCGAGGCGTGCATCGAGTCGCTGTAGCCCTTGCGGTCTTCCGGCAGGATCAGGCCGAGGAAAAGCTGCGGCTTTTTCTGCAGCGCCGCCGCGCCCAGGCCCAGCAGCGCGGCGCAGCCTTCGCTGAGGTAAGGGAAGCTGACGGTGCCGCCGGCGTCCAGCACGAACTGATAGACCAGCCCCGGCGTATTGCTGACGATGGCATTGAAGCGTGCCTGGTAGCGGGCCAGCTCTTCGATCAGGTCGGATTCGCGGGCGGACAGCGCGGGCGTGGTGGTCATGGGCAGATGCACAGGTTCAACGGCGGCGCGCGCGCCAGATGGCAATGAAGCGGCGCAGCATGCGCGCCGGACGGCTGGCGTGGCGGGCGCCGAAGCCGGCCTTCCGGCGCAGGCGAGCGAGGGCGGCACGGGCGGCGCCGCGCATCATCGCCGACAGCATGCTGACGCGGCGGAACGCGTCCGTCGCTTTCAGGCGGCCGATCCAGTAATCCTTGAGTGTCATGAATTTCTCGTGCCAGCGCGCAAACCACGGCAACGACAGCAGGGTCGGCTTGGTGAGCACATACAGCCGCGCCACGAGCGCCGCGCCGCCGACCTTGGCCACGATGATGACGCTGATGCCCGAGATCGGATGGCCGCTGGCAATGGCGAACAGGGCCAGCAGTTTAACCGGCAGCAACAAGATTGCCGGCAGCACGAAGGCCGCCAGCGCGGCGTACGGCGGCAGCGCGATGATGTGGCGTTCGAGCGCCTTCCATGGCGGCCAGGCAACCACCAGCCGCACCAGGCGCAGGCCGAGATCCCACAGCCAGTCCTCGAGCAGCAGCAACAGCGCCGCCAGGTACACCAGGGGCGACAGCAGCCGGTTGCGCAATGTGCGGGAACTTTTCATTGCGGCCATCATACGTCAAAAGTTCAGGCGCGGACACGCGGACAGGACGGCTGCGTGCCGTTACAATAGGCTGATGAATAAAGCATTTGTCAAAGAGTCCGACAACGATGACGACGAGGAAGCGCTGGCCCTGGCGCAGGCCATTCCCGCCGGCGCCAAGAACTACATCACGCCGGCCGGCTACCAGCGCATCAAGGACGAGCTGCTGCAGCTGATCGACGTCGACCGGCCCGAGGTGGTACGCATCGTGCACTGGGCCGCCTCGAACGGCGACCGCTCGGAAAACGGCGACTATATATATGGCAAGCGGCGGCTGCGCCAGATCGACGGGCGCATCCGCTTCCTGACCAAGCGCATGGACTCGGCCGCGGTGGTCGACCCTAGCGTCCATTTCGGCAACGATCAGGTCTTTTTCGGCGCCACCGTCGGCTACCGCAACGCTGCCGGCGAAGAGCACAGCGTCACCATTGTCGGAATCGACGAACTGGATCCGCTCAAAGGCAAGATCAGCTGGGTCTCCCCGGTGGCGCGGGCCATGACGAAGGCGCGCGAGGGCGACGTCGTCACCTTGCAGACGCCGCTCGGGCCGGAAGAACTCGAACTGCTCAGCGTGGAATATCCGGCGCCTTCGCCGGATTGAACGTTTGGCCGCAGAACCGATTTCCCTTGCTAGCGCGTACGACGTTATTTTTAGACGTGGATCGTAGATCAGCTGACGTACCGCCATAGCCGAAATCTGCGCGGTCTGGATGTGCAGGGTTGACCAAAGCGTTGTACTCTTCCGGCACGATAACGGAGGGAATCAGCATGAGCGCATTGGTGTTGGAGATGAGCCATGCATCTCCAAACCTGACAGACTTCGATCCGGCCGGCTGCGCACGCCAGGACGGTAGTAACGCATCCGACGACACCTGTTGTCGTCGACTCCAGATTTCGTCCGGAACCGTGCACTTGACCAGGAAGGAGTTGCGAATCGCCACGACGCCAGCCAAATGCGCAAGCGTCTCAAGTATTGCCAAAGAGATAGAGGTCGACGTGTAAGTGACCGCTTTGGCTGGCTTGTTCCATCGCCCACCGTGGGTTTTTGCTCCACTCCCTGTCATGTCTTCAGCGTCAAGTTTACGCGTCTGCCGGGAGATTCTCCACCAGTGTGTTTCGGGCGTAGTCACGAAACGATTCCAAACTCGATCCGGCCAGCTCGGAAGTGGGCATCGTGAACAAATCAGCATTGTCCGGGTGCGAAGCACCCACCCCGTCATTTAACGCAATGGAATCTTTTATTGCTGATCGCAGCGCCCATCGCGACCACAAGGTTGTCATAGGATTCTCCAAAAATAGATCGATCTCAGCGCGAATGGTAGACATGCGTCGGATTATTTAATTCTGAGCGAAGACGAGCGCCCGTCGTATTCCGATGCACCCTCGTCTTTCGCACAGATGTTTTGCTGGGCACGCGCTCGGGTTTCGTGATAATTCTATCTATCTGAAATAACCCTTCGGAGACCAGCATGCGATTCATGATTTTGTTAATGGCCGACAAGGACACCGAAGCCGGCGTGATGCCGAGCGAACAGCTCCTGGCCGACATGGGGAACTTCAATGAGCAGCTGATCAAGGCTGGCGTGATGGAGGCGGGCGAGGGACTGCAGCCAAGCTCGAAAGGGGCGCGCGTGCACTTTTCCGGCGCCAACGTCAGCGTTGCCGACGGACCTTTTGAACGGACCGGCGGCATGCTGGCCGGCTTCTGGATCTGGAAAGTGAAGTCGAAGGAAGAGGCGATCGAGTGGGTCAAGAAGGTGCCGATGCCGATGATCAGCGGTGAGGCGACGATTGAAATTCGCCAGATCGTTGAGATGGAAGATCTTGGCGCCGAATTCACGCCTGAACTGCGCGCCCAGGAAGAGCACCAGCGCGCCGAGCTCGCCAAGCAAAAGGGCTAGGCAAGCCGCCGATCCCCGGTTGCTACAGTCGGACGAAAAAATATACCGTCATCCGCGCGCAGCTGGGACCGATACTGAGCTCGCTTAGAGGCGATCGCTCGGCGCGCGCGCCAGCCAATCATTGCTGATCGAATGCGCCAAGATAATCGAGCTTGCCGACGTTGACGCCCTGGTTGCGCAGGATGTCGTAGGCCGTCACGACGTGAAAGTAAAAATTTGGCGGCGCAAACGTCAGTAGGTAGCTGGCGCCGGTAAAGGTTGGCCCGGACGCGGTCCAGTTCAGCTTGATTTCACGCTCTTCGCCTGCGCCGAGTTGCGCCGGATCGGCGCTCTCGATGTAGGCGATGGTCGCGGCGATGCGATCCTGCAGCTGGGCGAAAGTGGTTTCGTCATCGGCGAATGTGGGCGATGCTTGAACCAGGACTACAGACACACTTCCACGTAGCTCACAGCGGGCTCGAGGCCGGCACGGATCTTCGTGATGTGCTTGCCATCTTCTTCCATCACGATCGCCGCTTTTGCATCGACGCTCCGGGCGGTCAGGTAATGGCCGGCCGGCCAGTACTTGTGCGGACCGACTTCAATGGTGGGATACTTTTGCTTCGCTTGGGCCAGCGTGTCGCCGACCGCAACGCCGAGTTCGTTCGGCGTGCCGGCATCGGCATCGGCGCGTGTGATCACGCCTTTTTCGACCATGAAACGCGCGCCCGGCAGTTGACCGAAGCGCACGGAACTGCAAGCAGGATCGCGCACGCCGAGCGGTGTACTTTTTTCTTCGAGTTTCTGTTCGATGGCGCTTAACGTGTCTCCAAACATGACCGGACCATAGCCGGCTTTGGACAAGACTGGCTTGGCGATTCGTGCGGGTGACGCGCTGGCTGCGCTGTCCGCCGCAGGCGCAGTCGCCGATGGCGCAACTTGCGCGGCAGGCTCGGGTTTGGCGCAAGCGGTGGCCGAGAGCACCAACACCATCAACATCGTTGAATTTCGCATCTGCGGCCTTAACCGTTAAAAGTCGTACGGTAACATGGGCGTTCGAGCCGCGTTCGCCGCCGCCCGGAAACGGCGGCGCTGTCATTTGACTACTCATCTGAAGGCCACATGCCGTTTTCAATCGTGCATGATTGCAACTAGCTCATCTGTTATTATAGTGGCACGTGCCGGCTTAGCTCAGTTGGAAGAGTGGATGAAGTGTAATCATCAGGTCGCCTGGTTCGAATCCGGCAGTTGGCACCAATAATTCGTAGTAGAAAAAGACCTGGCTGCGCCCTTCAAACGGCGAGCCAGGTTTTTTTTCGCCTGTCGTTGCGAGGCGTTTCGCGCCCCTCTGTTTCGAGACAAAAGCGAAGTGCCGAACATACCGTTTCGACTGCGTCATGTATATCTGTTGGCTTACATTTCACCGCGGCTCGCTGCGGTCTCCAGCTAGCAAAATTTACGAAGGCAAATAATGAAGAAAACTATCGTGTTCACGGCAGTTGCTGCCGCAGCCGTTGTCAGCGGCGCCGTCTACGCGCAGGGCGCGCAAAAAGCGCCAAAGGCGGAACCGCACATGCAGAAAGTCCTCGATGCACTGGCTTCGCTCGGCGGCAAGCCGATCGAAACGCTCACTCCCGCCGAGGCACGCAAGCAGCCGACGCCGGCCGACGCCGTCAAAAAGGTGCTGGCAGAAACGGGCAAGAGCGCCGCGCCGGAAGCCGGGGTCACCGTCAAGGACATGATGATCGCCGGTCCGCTGGGCGAGTTCCCGATCCACATCTACACACCGGAGGGCAAAGGCCCATTCCCGGTGATGGTGTATTACCACGGTGGCGGCTTCGTCATCGCCGACACCAAGACGTATGATGCGTCGCCGCGCGCGCTGGCAAAAATGGCCGGCGCCATCATGGTCGCGGTCGACTACCATCAGGCGCCGGAACACAAGTTCCCGGCAGCGCCGAATGATGCCTACGCCGCCTACGTGTGGACCCTGGCGCACGCCAAGGAGTTTAACGGCGACCCGGCGCGCGTGGCGGTCGGCGGCGAAAGCGCGGGCGGCAACCTTGCGACCGTCGTCTCGATGATGGCGCGCGACAAGAAGATTCAGATGCCCGTGCATCAACTGCTGGTCTATCCGGTCGTCAGCGACGACATGACCACGCCGTCATACCAGCGTAACGCCGCCGCCAAGCCGTTGAACAAGCCGATGATGGCGTGGTTCTTCAAGTACTATGGCGCCGATGTGACCAATCCATACGCCGTGCCGATGAAAGCAGCATCGCTGAAAGGGCTGCCGCCGGCGACGATCATCGCCGCCGAGATCGATCCGCTGCTATCCGAAGGCAAGGCGTATGGCGACCGCCTGAAAAAGGACGGCGTCAACGTGACATACAAGGAATATACCGGCGTCGCGCACGAATTCTTCGGCATGGGCGCGGTAGTGCCAAAGGCGAACGAAGCGGAGCAATTTGCGGCCGACCAGCTGAAGAAGGCTTTCGCCGCGAAACAGTAAGCGTTGGAGTGCGGCGCCTGCCACGACGTCTTTGACAGGCGCCCACTTCGGCGAGATACTGCAACCAGGAAGTTTCATGCGCGACCGTTGCGCATGATCTGATTGGAGGCGGTATGAAATGCCTGGCAACCCTGTTCCTGACCTTGCTGCTGGCAGGCTGCGCGAGCATCAAGCCCGACCCGTCTCATTTGTTCAAGGACGCCGCGTTCAAACCGCCGACGGAACGTATCGGCGTCGACGACCTGTTCACCCTCAGTCCGGAAATGCGCGCATATCTCAACAGTGACGCGTTTCGCGCCGAGCTACGCGCCAGGGGGCCCGAGCACGGCCTGTTCGACGCGCGCTACCGGAAGGGCGAGCTGCAACTCGATTACAACGCGACGGTGACGCGCGACGATGCGCAATCTGGTGCCCGTGCTGGCCAAGCTTGGCCGGGGCGTGGAAGCGCAGGTACTCGAACAGCGCCTGGCAGCCATCGAACCTGAACCGGCTTACCATTTCTTTAACCTGGGGCGGGCGGCGATGGATCGCGCCGAATATGGCGCCGCCAAGGAACTGTTCGCGCGCGAGGTCAAGCGCGCGCCGTACTCCGACGAATTCCATTTCTGGCTGGCGCTGTCTCACCTGTACCTGGGCGAAACGGCGCAGGCGCGCGAACAGCTGGCGCTGGCGGTGAAGACCAGCGCCACGCCGGACGGACGCGAACGCTATTCAGCGAAACTGGCGCATCTGCAGGAAAAGAGCCGGCAGAGCGCGCCGGCGTACTAACGCGCCTGGTCTAACCGCGCACGGCCGCTTCGATGGCGGCGATGTCAATTTTTGTCATGTGCATCATTGCCTCGAAGGCGCGCCTGGCAACGGCGCGATCCGGATTGGCGATCGCCTCGGTCAGCACGCGCGGCGCGATTTGCCACGAAATGCCCCACTTGTCGATGCACCAGCTGCATTGGCTTTCCTGGCCGCCGTTGCTAACAATCGCATTCCACAGCCGGTCGGTTTCGGCCTGGTCGTCGGTGGCAACCTGGAACGAGAAACCCATGTTGTGCGTCACTCCGGGGCCGCCGTTCAGACCAACGCACGGAATGCCGAGTACGTTGAATTCGACCACGAGGACGTCGCCTTCTTTGCCGGACGGATAGTCGGCGGGCGCGCGCACGGTCGACCCCACAGAGCTATCAGGAAATGTCGCCGCGTAGAACTTCGCCGCTTCTTCTGCCGTGCCGTCGAACCAAAGACAAATTGTGTTTTTGCTGACCATATTAGTTCTCCAATGGATGAACGAATACGTAGCTTAATCCATAACCCTGACGGCTGACAGGCGGGCGCGTCCGGGGTCTGACCCTGTCACGTGGCTGTTGCAGAGGTTGGAAGGTGGAATTGTAGCCGGCTCGTCGGGCAGCCTCACGCGCGTTCGCGCTCGACGCGGGTCACGCCGGCCACGCGGCGCAGGTTGCGGATCAGGTGCGCCAGGTGGACGCGATCCTTGATCTGGATGGTGAAGCGCAGCTGCGTCATCACGTGTTCTTCATCCTCGTCCATGCCGACGTAGGTGATGTTGGCGTCAGACTCGCCGATCTCGGCCGCCACGCGCGCGAGGATGCCTTTTTCGTTGTTGATCAAGAGGCGAATGCGGCAGTCGAAACGGCGGTTCAGTTCCGCGCCCCACTGTACCGCGATCCAGCGGTCCGGCTCTTTCATGCGCAGGCGCTTGGCCGGCATGCAGTCGCTGGTGTGCACCACCAGGCCCTGGTCGCGCCGCAGCTGGCCAATGATCTGGTCGCCTGGAATCGGCAGGCAGCACGGCGCCAGCTGCACCGACACGCCTTCGCTGCCGTAGATCGTCACCGGATCGAGCTCGGCCGGCACCAGGTGGTGCTGTGACGGCAGGTTGCCGAGGTCGTCGTCGATCAGGCCGAAGATGTGGCGCGCCACCAGCGCGGCCATGCGCTTGCCGATGCCGATCTCGGCGTACAGGTCGTCCATCGACTTGGCCGACGATTCGTTGAGCAGCTTTTCGATCGTCGGCTGCGGCAGGTCCGGGTTGATGTTGAGCGTGGTGAGTGCCTGCGCCAGCAGTTCCTGGCCAAGCTCGACCGACTCGTTGAGGTTGATCGTGCGCAGGTGGTGGCGGATTGCCGAGCGCGCTTTGCCGGTGCGCACGAACGCCAGCCAGGTCGGGCTCGGGCGCGAATTCGGGTCGGTGACGATCTCGACGATGTCGCCATTGCGCAGCTCGGTGCGCAGCGGCGCCGCTTCGTTGTTGATCTTGACCGACACGGTATGGTCGCCGATGCCGGTGTGGATCGTGTAGGCGAAGTCGAGCGCGGTGGCGCCGCGCGGCAGGGCGATGATCTTCGACTTCGGCGTGAACACGTAGACCGAATCGGGGAACAGGTCGACCTTGACGTGCTCGAGAAATTCGGCCGAGTCGCCCGTCTGCTGCTGGATGTCGAGCAGCGACTGCAGCCAGCTGTGGGTGCGCTGCTGCAGCTCGGTCAGGTTCGATTCGCCGCTCTTGTAGAGCCAGTGCGCGGCCACGCCGGATTCGGCGGTGCGGTGCATTTCCTGGGTGCGGATCTGGAACTCGACCGGCGTGCCGTACGGGCCGATCAGCGTCGTGTGCAGCGACTGGTAGCCATTGAGCTTGCGGATCGCGATGTAGTCCTTGAACTTGCCTGGCATCGGCTTGTACAGGCCGTGCAAGGTACCGAGCGCAACATAACAGTCGGCGAAGTTGTCGACCACCACGCGGAAACCGTACACGTCGAGTACCTGCGAAAACGACAGGTGCTTCAGGCGCATTTTCTTGTAGATGCCGTACAGCGTTTTTTCGCGCCCGTACACTTCGGCCGGCATGCCGGCGTTGGCCAGCGTGGCCTTGACCGACTCGAGGATCTTCTTGACCACTTCGCGGCGGTTGCCGCGCGCCGCCTTGACCGCCTTCGACAGCGTGCGGTAGCGCATCGGATACAGGTGCGAAAAGGCCAGGTCCTGCAGCTCGCGGTAGATGTTGTTGAGGCCAAGGCGGTGCGCGATCGGCACATACACTTCCATCGTCTCGGCGGCGATGCGGCGCTTCTTGGCCGGCGTCATGTGCTCGAGCGTGCGCATGTTGTGCAGCCGGTCGGCCAGCTTGATGAGGATGACGCGCACGTCGGACGCCATCGCCAGCAGCATCTTGCGGAAGTTTTCCGCCTGCGCCTCGATCAGCGTCTGAAATTCGATTTTTTCCAGCTTCGACAGGCCGTCGACGAGGGTGGCAACCGGCGCGCCGAAGCGTTCGATCAGCTCTTCCTTCTTGACGTCCTGGTCTTCCATCACGTCGTGCAACAGCGCGGCCATGATGGCCTGGGCGTCAAGCTTCCAGTCGGCGCAGATTTCGGCGACCGCGATCGGATGGGAAATGTAGGGTTCGCCCGACTTGCGGACCTGGCCCAGATGCATCTCGTCGGAGAAACGATATGCTTCCTTGACCTTTTTCAGTTCGGAAGGGGTGAGGTATTCGGACAGCTTGGCCGACAACTGGGTGACCGAAGCGACGCCCGGCGCGGGGGCCGGGGCGGCATTGTCTGGCGACTTCGACGCCGCGCGTGCGGCGCGGGTCTTTGGCGTGCCTGAGTGTGTCGAATCCGGTGTGGTCAGGTTCATACGCAAAGTCAATCAGCCGCAGTGTGATGAAAGGATACCAGAATGGCGGGTTGACACGTAATCAGGCTTGCCGAACACAATTACATCGGCACCTTTTTCAGCATCTCGATGCCGACCTTGCCGGCGGCGATTTCGCGCAGGGCGACGACGGTCGGCTTGTCCTTGGCATCGACCTTCGGGGTGTGGCCCTGCAACAACTGACGCGCGCGATAGGTCGCGGCCAGGGTCAGCTGGAAACGGTTAGGGATTTGCTTCAAGCAATCTTCAATGGTAATGCGGGCCATTATTACTCCTGATCTGGTGATGTGTGTGCCGAACGGATGGGTTACGACGACTGCAGCGCATGGATACCCAGTTGGGCAAAAAGCGAGGCGTTACGCGCGGCTTGCTGTGGAAAGCGGGCTCGTGTCGCTCTGACAATCGCTCTCATCTCGGACAAGGCGACGTTGAACTCTTCATTGATAATAGCATACTCGAACTCCGGAGCGTGAGCGATCTCGCCGCCGGCGGCCAGCAGGCGCTTGGTAATGACGTGCGGTTCGTCCTGGCCGCGCTTGTAAAGACGCTCTTCCAAAGCGGCAATCGACGGCGGCAAAATGAAGATGCCGGCGGCAGTGGGAAACTGCTTGCGCACCTGGCGCGCGCCCTGCCAGTCGATCTCGAGCAGGATATCGGTGCCGGTTTTCATTTCATGCTCGACGATCAGGCGCGAGGTGCCGTAGTAATTGCCGTGCACTTCGGCCCACTCGAGGAATTCGCCGGCCTCGGCGCGGGCGACGAAGTCGTCGGCGCTGGTGAAGAAATACTCCTTGCCGTGGGTTTCGCCCGGGCGCGGTGCGCGCGTGGTGGTCGAGATCGACAGCTTGATCCCGGGTTCTTCGGCCAGCAGGGCGTTGACCAGGGTCGACTTGCCGGCGCCCGACGGCGCCGCGACGATGAACAGGCTGCCGGCGAGGGCGGGTTGGATACTCATAAAACTCCTCGGTTCTCGCTTCGACTTGAAGCGCTCTTACGTATTACTTATTACTTATTACTTATTACTTTATTGCCAATTATTCCAGGTTCTGCACCTGCTCGCGCATCTGCTCGATCAGCAGCTTCAGTTCCATCGACGCGTCGGCCAGCTCCTTGACGGACGCCTTGGCGCCAAGCGTGTTCGCTTCGCGGTTCAGTTCCTGCATCATGAAGTCGAGCCGCTTGCCGACCTGGCCGCCTTTTTTGAGGATGTGGCGCGTTTCCATCAGGTGCGCGGTCAGGCGGGACAGCTCTTCCGAGACGTCGATGCGGATGCCGTACAGCGTCACTTCCTGGCGGATCCGCTCGAACGCCTCCTGGCGCGTCAGGGTCGATGGGGCGCCGTGGCCGGCCAGGCCGAGCGCGTCCTGCATGCGCTCGATGGCCTTTTGCTGGAACTGCGCGATCACTTGCGGAATCAGCGGCGTGATACGCCTGACGATGACGTCCATCGCGTCGATCCGGGTCAGCAGCATCGCTTCGAGCGCGGCGCCTTCGCGCTGGCGGCTGTCGACAAAGGCGGCGACGGTGCGTGCTGTCAAGGCGGCAACATCGGCCTGCAGCGATTCCTGGCCCACTTGCGCTTCTTCGATCACGCCAGGCCAGCGCAGCAATTCGCCCACCGACATCAGCTGCGCGGCGGTGAAGTGGCGCGCCACTTCGCTCTGCATGCGCGCCAGGTCGGCCAGCATCGCCGTGTTGAGCACCTGCGAGCCGCCTGCCACCTTGCGTCCGAAACTCAGACGCGCCTCAACTTTACCGCGGGTAATGGCAGCCATAATCGCAGCGCGCAAGTCCGGTTCCAGCGCGCGAAGTTCGTCGTTGATACGGAACTGCAAGTCCAGGAAACGGGAATTAACGCTTTTGATCTCGATCGTAAGGGTGCCGGCGGCGCCTTCGCTGGTGGCGACCGCGTAACCTGTCATGCTTGAAATGCTCAAAGGAGTCCCCGGTTTTGTTTTTTATCTTTTCTTTACAAAGCTGTGATTTATCCACACAATCGCCGTGTTAAGCAAGGAACTCCCCTCATGGCCGCACAAAACAACGCTCCATTGCCCGATGGGCTGGAAATTGCTGGATATCGCATTGTAAAGAAAATTGCGTCCGGTGGGTTCAGTATTGTATATCTCGCGTATGACGCTGACGGCGACGCCGTCGCCATCAAGGAATACCTGCCCAGCGCGCTCGCATTGCGCCAGCCGGGCGAGCTCATTCCCGTCATCGCCAGGCAGAATCTGCCCGTCTACCGCATCGGCCTGAAGTGCTTTTTCGAAGAAGGCCGGGCGCTGGCGATGATCGCCCACCCGAATGTGGTGCGAGTGCTCAATTTTTTCCGCGCCAACGAAACCGTGTACATGGTGATGGCATATGAATCTGGCTATTCGCTGCAGGAGCACATCGCGCGCCTGAACGCCAAGGGCAGCAAACTGGGCGAGGCGTTCATCCGCCAGATTTTCAGCGGCGTGTGCGGCGGCCTGCGCGAGGTCCATGCCAACAAGCTGCTGCACCTGGACCTCAAGCCGGCCAACATCTACCTGCGCACCGACGGCACGCCGATCCTGCTCGATTTTGGCGCCGCCCGCCAGACCATCAACGCCGACGTGCCGAAGCTGACGCCGATGTACACGCCGGGCTTCGCGCCGCCCGAGCTGTATTCGAAAGCGGCGACGCTGGGGCCGTGGTCGGATATTTACAGCATTGGCGCCTCGATGTTCGCCTGCATGGCCGGCGCGCCGGCGCAGGCGGCCGACCAGCGCAAGACGGAAGACAAGATGGGACCGCACTACGACAAGCTGGCGGCGAGCTATTCGCCCGAGCTGGTGGCGATGGTGCGCTCGTGCCTGGACATGGATGCGCTGGCGCGCCCGCAAAGCGTATTCGCGCTGCAGAAGGTGCTGCAGGCGGCGATGCCTGTAGCAGCGCCTTGTGCGCCCACCGATAAACTCGGTGGCCAGTGGCGCGCGCTGGTCGAACGCGTCGGCGCGTTCGGGCGCAAGAAAACCAACACCTGATTTCGGAGCGATCGATGCAATTCTCAGTCTACCAGGAGAGCCACATCGGTGGCCGCAAGGTCAACCAGGACCGCATGGGCTACAGCTTCACGCGCGACGCGCTGCTGCTGGTGCTGGCCGACGGCATGGGTGGCCACCTGCGCGGCGAAATGGCCGCCACCATCATGATGCAGACGATATCGACGCTGTTCCAGAAGCACGCCACGCCGTACGTCAAGAAGCCCGAGCGCTTCCTCGAGGAGGCGTTCATGGCAGCGCACCACGAGATCCATCGTTACCGCTTCGATCACAACATGCCGGAGACGCCGCGCACCACCGTGGTGGCCTGCCTGATCCAGCACAACACGGCGATCTGGGCGCACTGCGGCGACTCGCGCCTGTACTGGCTGCGGCGCGGCCAGGTGCTGGCGCGCACGGTGGACCATTCGCACATCGAGCACCTGATCGCGCGCGGCCTGGCCGATCCGTCCGAGCGTTCGACGCACCCGGACCGCAACAAGCTGTATAACTGCGTCGGCGCGTCGTCGCTGCCGAAGATCGAAGTGGGGCGCCAGGCCAGCCTGCAGGCCGGCGACGTGCTGTTGCTGTGCTCCGACGGCCTGTGGGCGATGCTGCCCGACG
This sequence comes from Massilia sp. TWR1-2-2, assembly GCF_049897565.1. Taxonomy (NCBI): domain Bacteria; kingdom Pseudomonadati; phylum Pseudomonadota; class Betaproteobacteria; order Burkholderiales; family Oxalobacteraceae; genus Massilia; species Massilia sp. TWR1-2-2. The sequence goes on from NZ_JAFCWM010000023.1 coordinate 29,526, forward strand.
AAGAGATCACGCACAGCCTGTCGACCCAGACCATCGTGCGCGCGGTGCCCGAGCTGATCGAAAAGGCGGTCGCCATCGCCGGCGCCACCAGCGACAACACGACCGCGCTGGCGATCATGTGGCAGGGCTCCCCGGATGTCGAAATGCCGTCGACGCTGACGGCCGACATGGCCACCGTCATCTCGACCAAGATGCTGCCCGATAACCTGGTCAGCACCACCATCCAGAGCACGGCGCAGCCGGACATGCCGCTCGAGATCGACGCCTTCAACGACGACGAGATCGAGAAGGCGATCGCCGAGATCCGCGACGCCATCGGGAAGTCGACGCAGGTCGTCAAATAACCATCACCACAAGGAATGCCATGACATTTGAAAGCCGCCCGAGCGGGCGCGCAGTCGACCAGCTGCGCGACATCATCCTGACGCGACAATACACCAAGCATGCCGAGGGATCGGTGCTGATCGAATGCGGCGACACCAAGGTCATTTGCACGGCCAGCATCGAAGACAAGGTGCCGGGTTTCTTGAAGGGCAAGGGGAAGGGCTGGCTGACGGCCGAATACGGCATGCTGCCGCGTTCGACGCACACCCGCATGGACCGCGAGGCCGCGCGCGGCAAGCAGTCCGGCCGCACCCAGGAAATCCAGCGCCTGATCGGCCGCTCGTTGCGCGCCGCATTCGACCTCGAGGCCTTCGGCGAGCGCACGCTGCACCTGGACTGCGACGTCATCCAGGCTGACGGCGGCACGCGCACCGCGTCGATCACCGGCGCGATGGTGGCCGCGTACGACGCCTTCTCCAGGCTGCATGCGCGCGGGGCGATCGACGCGATGCCGGTAAAGAGTTTTGTGGCTGCGATTTCGGTCGGCGTCTACCAGGGCATGCCTGTGCTCGATCTCGATTACGTCGAGGACTCCGGCTGCGACACCGACATGAACGTGGTGATGACCGAGGCGGGCCATTTCATCGAAGTGCAGGGCACGGCCGAGGGCGCCGCGTTCGACCGCGCCGGCATGAACCGGCTGCTCGACCTGGCGCAGGGCGGCATCGCCGACCTGGTGCGCTTGCAGAAGCAGGCGCTCGGGATCTAGGCGGCCATGCCTGGTGCGTGAAGGGGGTAAAATACCGCCTTACCCCAAAGTGTGAACCGCCATGACCCAACGCCTCGTCCTCGCCTCCAACAATGCCGGCAAGCTGAAAGAATTCGGCCAGATCCTGGCGCCGCTCGGCTTCGAGCTGCACGCGCAGGGTGAACTGGGCGTGCCCGAATGCGCCGAGCCGTTTGCCACCTTCGTCGAGAACGCGCTCGAAAAGGCGCGCCACGCGTCGCGCCTGACCGGCCTGCCGGCGCTGGCCGACGATTCGGGCGTGTGCGTGCGCGCGCTCGGCGGCGCACCGGGCGTGTGGTCGGCGCGCTACGCGGGCGAACCGAAATCGGACGCGCGCAATAACGAAAAGGTCATCGCCGACCTCGAAGCGCACGCCGACAAGTCGGCCTATTACTACTGCGTGCTGGTGTATGTGCGCCACGCCGACGACCCGCAGCCGGTGATTGCCGACGGCGTCTGGGCCGGCGAAATCAGCGCCACCGCGCGCGGCGCCAACGGCTTCGGCTACGATCCGCATTTCTGGCTGCCCGTGCTGGGCAAGTCGGCCGCCGAACTGACGCCGGCGGAAAAGAACACCCTGTCGCACCGCGGCCAGGCGCTGCGCGCGCTGGTCGGAAAGCTCAAATGATTCCCATCAAAGTCGTCGGCGCACCGGCCGCGGCGCCGCGCTCGCCCGCCGCCAGCGCACTGCAGTACCTCAAGCCAGGTGCGCTGAACCTGACGGCGCTGCCGCCGCTGTCGCTGTACATTCACTTTCCGTGGTGCGTGCGCAAGTGCCCGTATTGCGACTTCAACTCGCACGAGGCGCGCGGCGCCTTTCCGGAACACGAATACCTCGACGCAGTGCGGCTCGACCTGGAACAGTCGCTGCCGCTGATCTGGGGCCGCAAGATCCATACCGTGTTCATCGGCGGCGGCACGCCGAGCCTGATGTCGGCGCAGGGGCTCGACCGCCTGCTGTCGGACGTGCGCACCTTGCTGCCGCTCGAGATCGACGCCGAGATCACGATGGAAGCGAATCCCGGCACGTTCGAGGCGGAGAAATTCAAGTCGTTTCGCGCCAGCGGCGTGAACCGGCTGTCGATCGGCATCCAGAGTTTCAACGCCGCCCACCTGAAAGCGCTCGGCCGTATCCACGATGATAACGAGGCGCGGCGCGCGGTGGAAATCGCGCACGCCAATTTCGACAACTTCAACCTCGACCTGATGTACGCGCTGCCGGCGCAGACGCTGGAGCAGGCCAGCCAAGACTTGGGCACCGCGCTGGCGTTCGCGCCGCCGCACTTGTCGCTGTACCACCTGACGATGGAGCCGAACACGGTGTTCGCCAAGTACCCGCCGGTGCTGCCCGACGACGACGCCAGCGCCGACATGCAGGACATGATCGCCGCGACGATGACGGCGGCCGGGTTCGAGCACTACGAGGTATCGGCGTATGCGCGCCCGGGGCGGCGCGGGCGCCACAACGTCAATTACTGGGAGTTCGGCGATTATCTCGGCATCGGCGCCGGCGCCCATTCGAAGATATCGTTCCCGCACCGGGTGCTGCGCCAGGCCCGCTTCAAGCAGCCCGAGTCGTTCATCAACGCCGCGCGCGCCGGCAATCCGGTGCAGGAAGAGCACGAGATCGCGCGCGCCGACATGGGGTTCGAGTTCATGCTCAACACCTTGCGGCTGACGGGCGGATTTTCGCCGAACCTGTTTGGCGAGCGCACCGGCATGGGGATCAACGCGATCGATGCAATGCTCGATGCGGCCGAGGCGAAAGGCCTGCTGTACCGCGACCACATGATCATTCGGCCGACCGAGCTGGGACAGCGCTTCCTCAACGACCTGCAGCAGATGTTCCTGGCCGGCTGAGGCAGCTGGCGGCGGCGCTGCGAAATGGGATCGCCGCGTTCGCGGGGATGACGCTCAGGTCAGCTGCAGTTTCGGTTCCATCGCGGCTGCCGGACGGCGGCGCCCGGCGGCCGGCGCGCTCGCCAGCTTGAAGCCGGCGGCGATGTTGGCCAGGCCCTGGGCCTGGTCTTCCAGGCTTGCTGCCGCCGCCGCCGCTTCTTCCACCAGCGCCGCGTTCTGCTGCGTCACCTGGTCCATCTGGGCGATCGCCTCGTTGACCTGGTCGATGCCGATGCGCTGCTCTTTGCTCGCCGACGTGATCTCGGACATGATGTCGTTGACGCGGGCGACGCTGTCGACCACCTCGCGCATCGTCGTGCCGGCTTCCTGCACCAGCTTGGTGCCGATGTTGACCTGGCTGACCGAGTCGCCGATCAGGTCCTTGATTTCCTTGGCCGCGCTGGCCGAACGCTGCGCCAGCGAGCGTACTTCCGACGCAACCACCGCAAAGCCGCGCCCCTGTTCGCCGGCGCGCGCAGCTTCCACCGCCGCGTTCAGCGCGAGGATGTTGGTCTGGAAGGCGATGCCGTCGATGACGCCGATGATGTCGACAATCTTGCGCGAGGCGGCGTCGATCCGGCCCATCGTGTCGACCACCTTGTCGACGATGTTGCCGCCCTTTTCGGCCACGCTCGACGCGGTCAGCGCCAGCTGGTTGGCCTGCTCGGCGTTGTCGGCGTTCTGCCGCACCGTCGACGTCAGTTCTTCCATCGACGCCGCGGTCTCTTCGAGCGAACTGGCTTGCTGCTCGGTACGCGACGACAGGTCGAGGTTGCCGGCGGCGATTTCATTGGACGCGGTGGCGATCGAGCGGGTGCCCGACTGCACTTCCGACACTACCTTGAAGAGCGATTCGTTCATGCCTTTCAGGGCGCGCATCAGGTCGCCGATCTCGTCGCGCGGCGCCGCCTTGAAGACGGTGCTGAGGTCCCCGTTGGCGACCGTCTCGGCGACGTCGACCGCGGCGCGCAGTGGCTGCGTGATACTGCGGGTGATCAGGTAGGCGGCGAGGGTGCCGAGCAGCACCACCAGCGCGCCAAGCGCGACGAGCAGCTTGAACGAGCGCTCGCTGGACGACTCCAGCTCGAGCGCGAAGTCGTCGATCGACTTGCGCTGCAGCGACAGCAGGCTCTTTAGCTGGGCCGAATACAAGTCGGCCGCCGGCATGAACGATTGGTTAAACTTGCGCACGCTGCCCTCGGCGTCGCCGGCCTTCTTGGCGTCCATCACCTCGACCTTGGCGGCCTGGTAGCGGGCGCGCTGGTCGAGAATCGACTTCAGCATCGCCTTTTCGCTGTCGTTGGTGAGCAGCGGCTCGATCTGCTTGACGAGCGTGCTGGTGCTGGTGACGCTGTCGGCGATCGGCTTGGCGAACACCGTCGACAGTGTTTCGTCGGTGCTGCGCGCGATCATCGCTGTGCGATTGATGGCGTTGTAAGTGTTGACGTACCAGTCGGAGACCAGGCGTTCCTTCTTCAGCGGCAGGTCGGTCATGCGGCTGGTCGCTTCGGTAGCGTCGCGGGCGGCGATCAGCGCAAACGTCGTCGAGGCGATCGACAGCAGCAGAACAAGGGCGAAGCCGACGGCCAGGCGCGAGCCGATTCGAATATTGGAAAACATTTTATGTACCATTCTTTAGTTAGATAATTGATACCACTTGGCGATTATTATCCAACGACAGCTGTAAATGGCCTACTAATATCGGGTCAAGTGTTGTTTTAGGGAAACTTGCGTCATTGCCGCTCAGGACAGGGCGGCGAGGGTGCCAGGCCGGAGAGCTCCGGCCTGGCGTGGCACATCACATCAGATCAGCGTACCGGCTCGGTCCAGCCGCCGCCAAGAACGCGGTACAGCGTGACCTGGTTTTGCAGGCGCTGCAGATTGGCCTGCACCGCTGCCTGCTGGGCGCCAAACAGCGAGCGCTGCGCATCGAGCAGGTCGAGGTAGGACGACGCACCGGCGCGGTAGCGCAGGTCCGACAGCTTGAAGCGCTCCGCTTCAGCCGCCGCCACCGCACGCTGCGCGCGCAGCTGTTCGGCGAAGGTGGCCTGGCCGGCCAGCGCATCCGACACTTCGCGGAACGCGACCTGGATGCTGCGCTCGTACTGGGCGACGGCGATATCGCGCGCGGCGCGCGCGCTGCCCAGGTTGGCCGTGTTGCGGCCATAGTCGAAGATCGGCAGCACCGCCTGCGGCGCAAAAGTCCAGCCGAACGAGCCGCCCTTGAACAGGCCCGACAGCTCCGAGCTGGCGCTGCCGGCGGTGCCGGTGAGCGAAATGCGCGGGAAGAAGTTGGCCCGCGCGGCGCCGATGTTGGCGTTCGCGCCGATCAGCTGCTGCTCGGCGGCGCGGATGTCCGGCCGTACCGACAGCAGGTCCGACGGCAGGCCGGCCGGCAGCTCCGACAGCGCCGTCTGCGCCAGCGTATTGCCGGCGGCGAGCGTGTCCGGCAGCGGTCCACCGACCAGCAGTACCAGCACGTTGGCGTCCTGCGCGCGCTGGCGCTGCTGCTGCGCCAGCACCACGCGCGCCGTGTCGACCAGCGACAGCGCCTGCTGCAAGTCGAGGTTCGAGACGACGCCGTTGTCGTATTTGAGCCGGGTCAGCTTGAGCGATTCTTCGCGCGCGCCTAGCGTCTGGCGCGTCAGTTCGAGCAGCTCGTCGTCGGCCAGCACCGCCAGGTACGTATTGGCGACCGATGCCACCAGGCTGATCTGGGTGCTCTTGCGCGCTTCCTCGGTGGCGAGGAACTGCGCCAGCGCCGCCTCGGACAGGTTGCGCACGCGGCCGAACAGGTCCAGTTCGAACGCGCTGACGCCGAAGCCGGCGGAGTAGGTGCTGACGATGCTGTCGTTGGCGCCCGGCGCGCGGCTGCCGGAAACTGCTGCGGCGATCGTCGGCAACTGGTCGGCGCGGCGGATCTGGTACTGCGCGCGCGCCTGCTCGATATTCAGGATCGCCACGCGCAGGTCGCGGTTGTTGACCAGCGCCAGGTCGATCAGCTGCTTCAGGCGCGCGTCGGCGAAGAAGCGCTGCCACTCGATCTTGGCGGCCGCTTCGTTCGAGGCGCTGCTGTTGGCCATGGCGGGGAACGCCGCGGCCACCGGCGCCGCCGGCCGCTCATACCTGGGCGCGAGCGACATGCAGCCCGACAGCGCAAGCGCCATCGTCAGCATCAGCGGCGTGGAACGGAGAGTCATTTTTGTCATCATATTTTTTCCTCGATTGCGGGCGCGGCGCCTTCTTGATGCGCATATTTCTTGCGCTGGCGGTCGCTGCCTTTGAATAGATTACGTACCACCACGAAGAACACCGGCACGAAAATGAGGCCAAGTGCGGTCGCGGTAACCATGCCGCCCATGACGCCGGTGCCGAGCGCGCGCTGGCCGGCCGAGCCGGCGCCGCTGGCGACTACCAGCGGCAGCACGCCAAGGATGAACGCCATCGACGTCATCAGGATCGGGCGGAAGCGCAGGTGGCAGGCGCGCAGCACCGCTTCCTTCAGCGGCACGCCCTGCGCCTGCAGGTCCTTGGCGAACTCGATGATCAGCACCGCGTTCTTGGCGCCCAGGCCAATGATGGTGATCAGGCCAAGCTTGAAGTAGACGTCGTTGGGCATGCCGCGCGCCGTGGCGGCCAGCAGCGCGCCGAGCACGCCGAGCGGCACCACCAGCAGCACGGCGACCGGGATCGACCAGCTTTCGTACAGCGCGGCGAGCGCCAGGAACACGGCCAGCATCGCAAAGGCGAGCAGGATGAACACGGTCGAGCCGGACAGCTTTTCCTCGCGCGACTGGCCGGTCCACTCGAAACCGAAACCGGCCGGCAGCTGCGCGGCCAGGCGTTCCATCTCGTCGAGCGCCTGGCCGGTACTGTGGCCCGGCGCGGCGTCGCCCGACAGGCGCATCGTCGAATAACCGTTGTAGCGCACCGTCTGCATCGGGCCGGTCACCCAGCGGGTGGTGGCAAATGCCGACAGCGGCACCGGCTGGCCCTTGGCGTTCATCGCGTTCAGGCGCAGCAGGTCGTCCGGCTGCATGCGCGACGGCGCATCGGCCTGGACCACCACGCGCTGCAGGCGGCCGGCGTTCGGGAAGTCGTTGATGTAGGCCGAACCGAGCGTCGTCGACAGCGCTGCGTTGACCGCGTCGAACGACACGCCAAGCGCGTTGGCCTTGTCGCGGTCGATGTCGAGCTGCACCTGCGGCGCGTCTTCCAGTCCCTCAGGACGCACGCCGGTGAGGATCTTGCTCTGGCTGGCCATGCCCATCATCTGGTTGCGCGCGGCGAGCAGCGCGTCGCGTCCGAGTCCACCGCGGTCCTGCAGGCGGAACGAGAAGCCGGTGCCGCGTCCGAGTTCAGGAATCGGCGGCGGCGAGAGGGCGAACACGAACGAGTCGCGCTGGCGACTCATGGCGCCGGTGATGCGGTTGGCCACATCCTGCGCGCCCTGGCCAGGACCGGAACGGTCCTTCCAGTCCTTCAGTGGAATGAAGGCGAGCGCCACGTTCTGGCCCTGGCCGGAGAAGTTGAAGCCGACCACGCCGACCATGTTGGCCACTTCCGGCTGCTTCATGATGAACGCTTCGGCGTCGGCCAGCACACGGCTGGTGCGCTGCGTGGTGGCGCCGGCGGGCAGCTGGATGTTGGCGATGATGTAGCCCTGGTCTTCGTTCGGCAGGAACGACGACGGCATGCGGATGAACATCAGCGCGACGACGCCGATCACCAGCACGAACGACAGCAGCGCGCGGCCGGTTCTGCCCAGCGTGGCGGCCACAAAGCCTTCGTAGTTCTTGGCAGTGCGGGTGAAGCCGCGGTTGAACCAGCCGAAGAAACCGGTCTTGGCGTGGCCGTGGCCTTTTTCCACAGGCTTGAGGAAGTGGGCGCACAGGGCCGGCGTCAGCGACAGCGCCATGAAGGCGGAGAACAAGATTGCCGACACCATCACCGCCGAGAACTGGCGGTAGATGTTACCGACCGCGCCGGCGAAGAACGCCAGCGGCACGAACACCGACATCAGCACTACCGTCACGCCGATGATGGCGCCGGAGATCTGGCCCATCGCCTTGCGCGTCGCTTCGAGCGGCGGCAAGCCTTCCTCGCTCATGATGCGCTCGACGTTTTCGACCACCACGATGGCGTCATCGACGACGATACCGATCACCAGCACCATGCCGAACATGGTCAGCACGTTGATCGAGAAGCCAAGCGCCAGCAGCGCGCCGAGCGAGCCGAGCAGCGCGACCGGCACGACGATGGTCGGGATGATGGTGTAGCGGAAGTTCTGCAGGAACAGGAACATCACCAGGAACACCAGCACGATCGCTTCGGCCAGCGTTTCGACCACTTGCTTGATCGAGATGTCGACAAAGCGCGAGCTGTCGAATGGGATCGCATACTTGACGCCGGGCGGGAAATACTTCGACAGTTCTGCCATGCGCTTCTTGACCAGCGTGGCCGTCTCGAGCGCGTTGCCCGACGACGACAGCTGGATGCCGATGCCGGTCGACGGCTTGCCGTTCAGTCGCGCCGCGGTGGCATAACTCTGGCCGCCGATTTCGATGCGGGCGACGTCGCGCAGCCGCACGGTCGAGCCGTCCGGATTGGCACGCAGCACGATGTTGCCGAACTGCTCGACCGAGGTGAGCTGGCCGGTGACGACGACGGTGGCTGAAATGGTCTGGCCCGCTTCGAGCGGCAGGTCGCCGATCGAGCCGGACGCCACTTGCGCGTTCTGCGTGCGGATCGCCGCGTTGACGTCGTTCGGCGACAGGCTGAAGCCTTGCAGCTTGGCCGGATCGATCCAGACGCGCATCGCTTTTTCGGTGCCGAACAGCTGGGCCTGGCCGACGCCCTTGATGCGCTGGATTTCAGGCAGCACGGTGCGCGAGGCGTAGTCGCCGAGCGCGATCGGGTCCCATTTCGGGTCGTCCGACGACAGGATGGTAAACATCAGGAAGTTCGCGCGGGCCTGGTCGACCCGCACGCCTTGCTGCACCACCGCCTGCGGCAGGCGCGGGGACGCGCGGCCGAGCCGGTTCTGCACGTCGACCTGGGCCAGCTCCGGATTGGTGCCGGTCTCGAACGACAAGGTCAGCGAGCCGGTGCCGTTGGCCTGGCTGATCGACTCCATGTAGATCAGGCCGGGCGAGCCGTTCATTTCGCGTTCGATGACGCTGATGACGCTGTCTTCGAGCGTCTGGGCGGACGCGCCCGGATAGGCGGCGCTGACCACGATGGACGGCGGCGCGACGGTAGGGTACTGGGCGACTGGCAACTGGGTAATTGCCACGCCGCCCACCACCATGATGAACAATGCGATCACCCATGCAAAAATCGGGCGGTCAATAAAAAAGCGAGCCATGAAGGGATTCCTGTAAATTTATTAACGACTGGCGGCAGGCGCGGCGGCTGGTGCGGCAGCGACGGCGGTCGCCGTTGCTGTCCATGGCACGGCCTTGACCGGGGCGCCCGGCACCATCATCTTCTGGAAGCCATCGACGACGACTTGCTCGCCTGGTTTGAGCCCTTCGAGGACGATCCAGTTCGCGCCTTGTTGCGAACCGATCTTGATCGGGCGCGGTGCCGGCTTGCCGTCGGCGCCGACGACGATGACGGTGTCGCCCTGGGTGCCGCGGGTAACTGCCTGTTGCGGCACGAAGATCGCCGCCGGCAGCTCAGCCTGCGACAGGCGCACGCGCACATATTGGCCCGGCAACAGCAGGCCGTCCTGGTTGGCCACTTCGGCGCGCAAGGTGACCTGTCCCGAGGTCGGGTCCACCGTCACGTCGGAAAACAGCAGCTTGCCTTTGCGCGGCAGTTCGGCGCCGTCTTCCATCAGCACGGTGACCGGCAGAGCGCCGCCGAGCTTGCTGCCGGCGTTCTTGCGCAGGCGCTGCAGGTCGGTGGCCGACTGGGTAATGTTCAGGTACACGGTGCTGGTCTGCTGGATCACCGCCAGCTGGGTCGCCTCGGTGGCGCTGACGAGCGCGCCTTCGGTGACCAGCGCGCGGCCGATGCGCCCGGCAATCGGCGCCTGCACGTTGGCGTAGCCGGTGTTGATCTGGGCGATCTGCAACGCCGCGCGCTGCGCCGCGACGTCCGCTTCCGCCGATTTCTGGGCAGCGACGATATTGACGTATTCCTGCTTGCTGACGGCGTTCGCCTCGACCAGCGGCTTGTAGCGCGCGGCCTGGGTGGCGGCCTGGTGCAGGTTTGCTTCGGCCTTGCCGACGTTGGCGCGGGCGCTGTTGAGCGCGGCCTGGTACGGCGCCGGATCGATCTGGAACAGCGTCTGGCCCGCCTTGACTTCGCTGCCTTCCTGGAACGTGCGCTTGAGCACGACGCCGTTGACGCGGGCGCGGACCTGGGCCACGCGCACCGGCTCGACGCGCGCCGGCAGCTCGGTCTGCAGCGCGACCGGTTCAAATTTTGTGACGATGACGCCGACTTCAGGCGCCGGCCGGGCGCCGCCGGGTGCGGCAGCGTCTTTCGGGCCGCAAGCGGTCAGGGCGGCCAGTGCCGCGAGGGTACAGACGGCGATGCGCGTCATGGACAAAGTGGAGGGGTGGGCGTGGCGCATTGCGGGTGCATCCTTATGGTATCGGCGGGGCAGGCACCGGATAGGCGCCCGCATCGCTGGCATTTGTCGAATTTGATATATACTATCACGACTGTATGTTAAGCGTTGCAGGGCCCCAAGAACGAAAGGATGTCGATGGCACGCAGGACCAAGGAAGATGCGTTGGCGACTCGCGACAGCATTTTAGATGCGGCGGAGAAGTTGTTCGTAAAGCAGGGGGTGTCAGGGACGACCCTGCAGCATATCGCAACGGCGGCGGGCGTGACGCGCGGCGCAATCTACTGGCACTTCCTCGACAAGGGCGCGATGTTCAACGCCATGATGGAACGGGTCAAGATGCCGCTCGAGTCAGCCATGCTGCGCGAGGAGGCCAACGCGGCCGATCCGCTCGAAGCACTGCGCGAGAACGTGATGTGCGTGTTTCGGGTGACGGTGACGGACCCGAAGGCGCGCGCGGTGTTCGAGATTGCGACGCTGAAACTGGAATTTACCGATGAACTGAACGCGGTGCGGGAACGCCGGCAGCAGAATCAGCAGGCGTGGATGGATCGCGCGGAAGCGCGTGTTCGCCAGGCCAAGGCGAACGGTCAGGTAAGCGGCGACGTCGACCCTTACGCGGTGGCGCTGGGGTTATGGGCGATCGTCGACGGCCTGCTGCGCGCCTGGCTGCTGGACCAGCAGGCGTTCGATCTGGCTGCGTTGGGCGCACGGATCGTCGATACCCACCTGCGATCGATCCGCGCACCGTAGCAGTGCAGCGGCCGCACGGGCGCGGAGAATCTAGTGCAACACAAGCGGGCAGCGCCTGCACACTACGCGTCGCATTTTTTCAGATTCAGGTGATAGACCATTGCCGCCCCCACACCATCGCTGGTGTCGAGCGATGCCATTGCCTCGCCGCCAGCAGTGAGCGCCAGGGCGATAGTGATGTCGAGCTTGGCGCCGGCGCCGCATCCGACCCGCTTCATCTGCCCTGCGCCGAGGTTTTCAGAAAACAGATAGTCGCCGTCGTGCGCGCCCTTGACCTTGCGCCGGAACACGCGGCCCTGCTCATTGCCGTGCGGGCTCAGCGCATAGCGGACCTCGAGGGACGCTTGCTCGTTCGCCGCGAGCTTGGCAAATCCGCGGTAGTCCACCTTGTACACGCCCAGCGACATATTGGCCGGGAGCATCAGCGGATGTTCAATATGGCACAGCCTGCTCACGGTGCCGCCGGCGGCCGATGCGGCGCCGCCGCCGTCGAGGTGGAACTTGTCGAACAAGATGCTGAGGGTGGTATGGTCGGGGGAGACGACCACCGAATAACTGCCCTGAGGACAACCATCCTGCGCCGCCTGCGCCGGTAGCGCAAATACTGCACCACATGCCAGCAACATCGCTATTTTCGACCTCATGGTGATCCTCCTGGTCGTGAATGTGGCCCGCGCGGGGGCCAACCGGATCGGCAGCTGATCAGCTGCCGCACTTGCGCCATTGCAGCTGGTAAATGATGCCGGCATTGACGTCCTGCGAATCGATCGAGGAAACCGCTTCTTTATTGGCAGAGGTCTGCACCTTCATGCTCGAATTGGTCCGCAAGTTGACGTCGGCGCCGCATCCGGACCAGACCATCGACTCGGCGACCAATTCGTTGTTGATCAGGTAGTCCTCGTCGAGCACGCCGCGGAAGCTGCGCGTAAATGCGGGGCCCCTGGTGCCGGCGAAGAAGTATTCGACATTGAACTGCGACGACGCCATTGCCGGCAATCGGTTAAAGCCGCGGTAGTCGATCTTCATCACCGCAACGCTCATCCCTTGCGGCACGTGCACGGGAATGGCGATGTTGCAGCTCTTGCGATCGAAGCTCTTGCCGGTGGTGCCACCGACGGCGACCTGGTACTGATCGAACAGCAGGCTTAGGGATTTGGCGTCCGGGCTAAGGGTGGCCGACACGGATCCTGAAGGGCAACCGGTGCCGCCGTAACCAGGCGTGCCAAGAGAAATGTCATTCGCCGCGAACGCCGGGGCCGAAAGGATGAGGGCTGAGAATACGAAAACACCTGATTTCATGGAAATCTCCTTGAGAGGATGAACTGCGGAAGGCTATCGCGCCTGGCTTCAACCTGCGGTTGAGCCGAGTGCGTGGAGGAACAATAGCCGCCGAGACATATCTCAGGTGTATTTCGCGTGTGTCATCTGTAAGCGTTGGTAAATACATCCGTGCTGCAGACGACGCCAGAGTGCAGCTCGCGCCGTATCGCCATGCATGCAAGCTGGCCTTGCCAGCTGCACGTGACGCTCGCGCTAGCGCATGCCGGCGATGATTTGCTTCAGTTTGCCCGAATCGGCGCAGAACGCGCGGATGCCTTCGGCCAGTTTTTCGGTTGCCATGGCGTCTTCATTCATCATGAAGCGGAACGTTTTTTCGTCGATCGACACCTTGTCGACCGAGACGCCGGCGGCGTCCTTGGCCAGCTTGCGCGCGACCGGCGCTTCGGTGTCGGCCATCTGTTGCAGCAGGTCCGGCGAAATGGTCAGCAGGTCGCAGCCGGCCAGTTCCAGGATCTGCGACGTGTTGCGGAAACTCGCGCCCATCACCTCGGTCTTGTAGCCGAACTTGCGGTAGTAGTTATAGATGCGCTTGACCGACTGCACGCCCGGGTCGTCCGCGCCGGTGTATTCGATGCCGGTCGATTTCTTGTACCAGTCGTAGATGCGGCCGACGAACGGCGAGATCAGCTGGGCGCCGGCTTCGGCGCAGGCGATTGCCTGCGGCAGCGCGAACAGCAAGGTCATGTTGCAGCGGATGCCGTCGCGTTCGAGGATCTCGGCGGCGCGGATGCCTTCCCAAGTCGACGCTATCTTGATCAGCACGCGCTCGCGGCCGATGCCGGCCGCCTGGTACAGCGCGATCAGCTCGCGGCCCTTGGCCACGGTCGCTTCCGTATCGAACGACAGGCGCGCATCGATCTCGGTGGAGACGCGGCCCGGAATGATCTTCAGGATCTCGACGCCGAAAGCGATCAGTACACGGTCGATCACGTCGCCGGTCGACAGGTCGGGGAAGTCGCGCACGGCCTGTTCCAGCAACGGGCGGTATTCAGGCTTTTGCACCGCCTTCAAGATCAGCGATGGGTTGGTGGTCGCATCGCGCGGCGCGTACGCCTTGATCGACTGAAAGTCGCCCGTATCGGCGACGACGGTGGTGAATTGCTTGAGCTGTTCGAGTTGATTCATGGTGTGCACGCCGTTGATGGTAGTCGAGGTTGTATTGTACCAAGCAGGGCCAGGGCGGTTGGTGCGCGCTTTGGCGAGCGCCATAAGTTGCCCGATTGCAAACGCGCGCTGCGCAGTAGTTGCCAACGTTACACTGGCCTGGGCTTGTTAATTCCAATTAATTTTCTCCCAGGCTTGTTCCTTCCATTCACCTCTTCAGGAGATACACATGTTCAAAAATACCGTCATCAAGTCACTGCTCGGCGTTTCCGCCACCGTCGTCCTGCTGGGCGCATTCTCTGCCCAGGCGCAAAAGGCGGCGCCGGTCACCGGCGAGGCGAACGACCATACGTCGGCCGGCGCCGAGAAGCGCCCGGAGGGCAAGGTGAGGCCAATGAATCACGCCCGCGAGAGCGGCGCGGTGAAGGCGCCCAAAGTAGGCGAGGCAAATGATCACACGTCGCCCAACGCCACCCGGACCGGTACCCCGAAGGTCAAGCCAATGGGCGACAAGGTCAAAAGCGGCAAGGTAAAAGCGCCGGTCACGGGCGAGGCGAACGACCACTCGTCAGCCGGCGGCACCACCGAGGCGGCCAAGGCAGCCAAGGCGGCTAAAGCGGCGAGCATGTAAGTTCGCTTCCGCGGAGCGAAAAAAGCCCCTGGTTTCAGGGGTTTTTTTTGGCTATGTCACCGCCAAGAGTCGGTGACCAGCGCGATATCGGCGGCGACGGCCGGCGCCAGGCAGCGGTCACGGGCCACCAGGATATAGTCGTGCTCACGCGAGATGCCGCGTCGCCGGGCCGATCCGCCACGACGGCGCGCCGGCCGGTCCAGGCAGCGCGATCCCTTTTTTGACTCGAGCAAATATGTCTCGTCCGCTTCGGTGATGCCCGCAAGCGAACGGTTGGGCGGTAGTTCAAAATCCCCCGCCTAACGGTGACATAGCTATTTTTCTTGAGCAGAAATCTGGCTCGTAATTGCTTTGCGGCAAAACTGTGCAATAATGCGGCCCGCCGGACAATGGTTGCCATCGGCCGGCCTTTTTTTGAATTCTCTAAAGGGCTTTACCATGTTGAAGAAGATCGCTTTCGCCGCCGCACTGGCAATCCTGTCGACCTCGTCGTTCGCTGCTGAGAATCCATCGGTCTACGCCGGCGTCGACGTCGGCTCGACCAAGCTCGACGGTTTCTCCGACCGCGAGACCAGCTTCGGCGGCTTCATCGGCTATCAGTTCCACCAGAACATGGCAGTAGAACTCGGCTACCGCAGCCTGGCTGACTTCGACACCGTCGTCAGCGGCACCAAGGTCGGCGTCAAGCTGAACCAGACCGCTGTATCGTTCATCGGTACGCTGCCGCTGTCGAGCGGTTTCAACGTGTTCGGCCGCCTTGGCTACAACCACCTGGAAGCGAAAGGCAGCGTTTCCGGTTTCAGCGCTGCCGACTCGACCAACGGCGTGCTGTACGGCGTCGGCGTCGGCTACGCGTTCAACGCCAAGATTGCCGCGCGCGTTGAAGTCCAGAAGCCAAGCAGCGATTCGAGCAACGTCAGCATCGGCGTGTCGTACAAGTTCTAACGACCGCTTCGTTGTCTCTACAGGACGGCGCCCGGCCGCCGATCGGCGCCGTCCGCCTCTTGCTCAAATAAAATCAGTGGCTGCCATGAACGCGTGGACCAGCGCTTCCAGTCCCGCCTGGTCTTCCTCGCTGAACCGGTTCATCGTCGGGCTGTCGATGTCGAACACCCCCAGCACCACGCCGTCTTTCATCAGCGGAATAACGATTTCGGCATTCGAGGCCGAGTCGCACGCAATGTGGCCGGGAAACGCATGCACGTCCGCCACCAGCATCGTGCGCTGTTCAGCTGCCGCGGCGCCGCACACGCCGCGCCCGAACGGGATCCGCGCACACGCAACCTTGCCCTGGAACGGGCCGACCAGCAGTTCCTGGCCATTGCCCTTTTTGGCCGGGCGCGTCAGGTAGAAACCCGCCCAGTTCAGTTCAGCGATGGTGTCGTAGATGAAGGCCGAGAACTGCGCCGCGTTGGCAGTCAGGTCGCGCTCGCCTTCGAGGATGCTGTCGACCTGGCGTACCAGCATTGCGTAGTCGGGCTTGGTGCTGGCGGCGGGAGTGATGTGCATGGTCGTAGTGGCTTGGTTTCGAAACAGCTATTTTATCTGATCGGGCTGCCATCGAGCGGGCGCGGCAGCCGACTTGGCGGTGACAGCGGGTAGTTGCTTATACTTTGCCAACCCATTTAGCTGATTCGGCCCAAGGAGCCGCCGAATGACGATTACCATCACCGCCTTTGAAGCATCGCCCGATCGCGGCAAAGGACTGGCGCGCGACACGCGCGTTCGCTGGGCGCTGGAAGAAGCAGGGGAGCCGTACGAAGTGCGCCTGCTGTGATTCAATGCGATCAAGGAGCCGGCGCACCTGGCACTGCATCCTTTCGGGCAGCTTCCGACCTACGAGGAAGGCGATCTGGCGATTTTCGAAACGGGCGCCATCGTGTTTCATATCGCCGAGCGCCATGCCGGCTTGCTGCCGCACGCGCCGAATGCCCGGGCCCGCGCGATCACCTGGATGTTTGCCGCACTCAATACGGTGGAACCGCCGATCCTTGAACTGACCGGCGCCATGATCACGGAGCGCGACAAGCCTTGGTACGCGGACCGCCTGCCGCTGATGGACGATCGCGTTCGCCAGCGGCTCGGCCAGCTTTCGCGGCGCCTGGGCGATGCCGAATCGCTAGACGGCGCGTTCAGTGCCGGCGCCTGCTGATGGTGTCGGTGCTGCTCAGGTTGCGCTCATCGGGCATTCTGGACGACTATGCAAACCTTGCCGCGTTAGTCGCCCGCGGTGAAGCACGGCCTGCCTACCAGCGCTCTTTTTCTGCCCAATTGGGGGCTTACCACGCAAGCCAAACGAGTGTTGATTGAAATGAGTGCAATGAGATGTGCCATTGCTTTTATATTGCGCAAGTCTGTACGGCGTGCAGTATTCGGTGCGGCGCTTTGCCTGGGAACGGGCGGGCCCGGTCTCGCTCGACTTCTTCGACGTCGCGTTCGCGCGCCGGCCAGGCGCCCGTGCGCAGGCAAATGATGCAGCGGGCAACCTCGACCAGACCTTGCAGCAGCAGCAAGGCGCCCGATATCGGGATCACCATCTTGAATGGGTACCGCGGCGGTCCGTTGGCGGTGAGGGTCGAGTGTTCGTTAATTGCAAGCGACTCGGCGGCGTAGGCGTAGCCGGCCCACACCAGCGCCACCACGCCGGGAATGAAAAAAACGAAATACAGCAGCAAGTCGAGCCCCGCTTGCAGGCGCGGCGGGAAGAAACTGTACAGTACGTCGCCCCGTACGTGGCCGTTCTTGGCAAGCGTGTAGGCGCCGGCCATCATGAATGCGGCGCCCTACATCATGATCATCAGGTCGAAGGCCCACGGATTTGGATTGTTGAAGGCGTAGCGCGAGAACACTTCCCAGCTGATCAGGAAGGTGAGGGCGACGATCAGCCAGGAAAATGCCTGGCCTATCCAACTGCTGAGCCTGTCGACAAAAAACAATACGTTCTGCATTGAGCTACTGCTGGTACACGGGCCGCACGCGAGCGCTCCGTCCGGCGGCGCCGGAAGGAGCTTTTCTTGGCGCCCAGGACGGCGCTGTTACGCCTTCTTCGGCGCCGCTTTGCGGGCGAAGTAGTGGTTGTAGGTCATGCGGCGTGGATTGTTGGTGTCCATGTCCCACTTCATGGCGCGCTCGGCAAAGTCGCGCTGCGATTTTCCACTTCGCGAAACAGCGCATTGTCGGCGCCTTTCTTGGCCACCACCGTGTCCCAGACCATTAGTTGCTGCTGCAGCAGCGCGTCCGGCGTCTTGTAGAACTTCACGCCGTGCTTGGACTGCAACTGCTGGTAATCCTGGGAGTAGCGGTTGATTGCCTTCCACGACATGTCGGCCGACGACGCCTCGACGGCGTTGTCGATGATCGTCTTTATCTTCGGCGGCAACGCGTTGAACTTGGTCTTGTTGAAAGAAATTTCAAATTGTTCCGAGCTTTGATGGAAGCTTTGCAGCATGCACACCTTGGAGACGTCGGGGAAGCCGAGCAGGAGGTCGGAGGAGGCGTTGTTGAACTCGGCGCCATCGAGCAGGCCGCGGTCCATGGCCGGCACGATCTCGCCGCCGGGCAAGGCATTGACCGCCGCGCCCATGGCGGTAAACAGGTCGATCGCCAGGCCGTTGGTGCGGAACTTCATGCCTTTCAAGTCTTCCTGCCTGGTGATCGGTTTCTTGAACCAGCCCAGCGGCTGGGTCGGCATCGGGCCGGTAAGGTAGGAGACCACGTTGGCGCCGATCGAGTTGTGCACCGCCGAATTGCTGGTCAACGATGTGCACTCCTTGCAGAACGCCAACCGTGTCGCCGACATGATCTTCCCGCGCAGCGCGGCCGGCATTCAGGCGGCAATTGCCGACACTGCGGCCCGCGGCCTGCCGGTCTCGATCTGTGGCGGCCGCCATGCGATGGGCGGGCAGCAGTTCGGCGAAGGCGCGCTGCTGCTCGACATGCGCGGCATGGACCGTGGTGCCTCCGCACGGATCGAAATCCGTTGGCTGACAAGGTCAGCCAATAAACGAATCGAACTGCATGTCGAATTCCTGCAACGCCTTCTGGGCATTCTGCATCTTCTTGCGAAACTCGGGACCGCGCTGCAGCGCCAGGCCAACAGCCAGCACGTCTATCACCACCAAATACGCCAGCCGCGCCGAAATCGGCGTGTAGGGATCGGTGTTAAATACCAGATCGATCGGAATGAGCACCGTCGCCAGTTCCGCCAGCGGCGTGCCCGACGGCGCGAGGACGATGACATCAGCGCCGCCGCGGCGGGCCAGCTTCACAGAGCGCACCAGCGCCGGGCTGTTGCCGCGCTGCGAAATGGCCACCACCGCATCGCCGCCGTGCAGCAGCGCCGCGGCGATGCTGTGGATGTTCGGGTCGGCATATGCGACCGTCGGCACGCCGGAGCGGAAGAACTTGTGCTGCGCGTCGGCGGCAACGATACCCGATGTGCCCTGGCCGTAGAACTCGATCTTGTTCGCGCGCGACAGAATATCGAGCGCCTTCTGGATCGCTTCCGGATTGAGGTTGTTGCGCAGGTCGAGCAGGGTGTTGATCGAGCGGCTGCAGATCTTGTTGACCAGGTCCGACGCCAGGTCGTCCTGGGCCGGCTGCTCGCTCACGCCAGGCAGCGCCAGCGCCAGGCCTTGCGCCAGCTTCAGCTTGAATTCGTGCCAGCCATCGTAGCCCAGCGTGCGGCAAAAACGCACCACGGTCGGTTCGGACACCTGCGCGCTTTTGGCGAGCGCCGTGATGTTCTGGCTTACCGTGGCCGAAGGCTGTTCCAACACCGCCAGCGCGACCTTGCGCTCCGACTTGGAGAGCGTGTCGAGCTGAGTACGGATCGAGTCTAGAAGCATTAGTCCTCCGGTAACGCTTCTTCGCGCCACTGCAGTCCATCACGCCCAATCAGCGCGCTGGCCGCAGCCGGTCCCCAGGTACCGGCCGTGTACGGCGTCGGATTGCTGTCGTCCTGCTCCCAGTAGTCGAGGATCGGCTCGACCCATTCCCACGCCGCTTCCAGTTCGTCGCCACGCATGAACAGCGTCAGCTGGCCGCGCAGCACGTCGAGCAGCAGGCGCTCGTACGCGTCCATGCGCGGCGTCTTGAACTGCTCGCGGAAGTCGAGTTCGAGCTCGGCCTGCTTCAGGCGCATGCTGTCGCCCGGCGTCTTGGCCATCAGGTTCAGCGAAAGGCCCTCGTCAGGCTGCAGTCGGATCACCAGGCTGTTTGGCTGGAAGCTCGATGTCGGCTGGTTGAAGATCGAATGCGGAATCGGCTTGAAGCGCACGACAATCTCGGCCAGCCGGTCGGCCATCCGTTTGCCGGTGCGCAGATAGAACGGCACGCCGGCCCAGCGCCAGGTATCGATCTCCGCCTTCAGCGCGACGAAGGTCTCGGTGCTCGATTTTTCCGGCGCGTCCGGCTCGTCGCGGTAGCTCGGTACCGCCTGGCCTTCGACGTGGCCGGCTCGGTACTGGCCGCGCACGATGTTCTGCGCCAGCGTGGTCGGCGTGAAGCGCTTCAGCGACCGCAGTACCTGCAACTTGGCGTCGCGCACGGCATCCGACGAGATCGACGTCGGCGGCTCCATCGCGACGATGCACAGCAGCTGCAGCAGGTGATTTTGCAGCATGTCGCGCAGCGCGCCCGAGGTGTCGTAGTAACCCATCCGGTTGCCCACGCCGATCTTCTCGGCGATGGTGATCTGGACGTCGGAAATCCATTCGCGGCGCCACAGCGGCTCGAACAGGATGTTCCCGAAGCGCAGCGCCAGCAGGTTCTGCACGGTCTCCTTGCCAAGGTAGTGGTCGATACGGTAAATCTGCGATTCGGCGAACACCTTGCCCACTTCGGCGTTGATCCGCTTGGCGCTGGCGAGGTCGCGCCCGAGCGGCTTTTCCAGCACCACGCGCGAATTCGGCGTCACCAGCTTGGCCTCCGCGAGGTTGTCGCAGATCTGCGCGAACAGGTGCGGCGGCGTGGCCAGGTAGTACACGCGCGTCAGGCTGGCGTCCTTGCGCAGGGCGTCGGCCAGCGCGCCGTAACTGGCGACGTTGGTCGCGTCGAGCGTGACGTACACCACGCGCTCGAGGAACTGCGCCCATTGCGGCTCGGCCGGCGACTTGACGTGCGGCTTCGACGTGGTCTCGACTTCCCGCAGAAATTCTTCCTGCGACCACTGGTGGCGGCCGACGCAGATAATGCGCGATCCGTCCGGCAGGTCGCCGGCGACGTTGCGCGAGTACATAGCCGGCAGCAGCTTGCGCATCGCCAGGTCGCCGCTGCCGCCAAACAGGACGAGGTCAAAATCGTTAAGAGCCATAGTAGTGTGATCGCAAAAAAAGGAGCCGGTTGGATGATGCCGCTATCGCGCCCGCGCTGGCGCACGGCAGCGACAATCTAAGCGAAATGCTGTCTATGTAAATTTACTACACAAAAGCGCGATTATCAAGAAATTTTACTACGGCAACGGCCGTGGCAACTTAGCGTATCAGCTCGCGCGGCAGCCGGATCGTGAAGGTACTTCCCTGGCCGATGCCGCCGCTGCTCACCGTCAGCTCGCCGCCGTGCAGTTCGACGATGCGCCGCGCGATGTACAGGCCGAGGCCAAGGCCGGTGGCGTTGGCGTGCGTTTGCAGCGTGAAGGCGCCGAACACGATCGGCAGGTCGTCCTCGTCGATGCCCTGGCCGCTGTCGACGACGTCGATGCGCACCTGGCCGGCGGTGGCGCTGATGTTGACCTGGATCGATCCTCCCGCCGGCGTGAACTTGATCGCGTTGAGCAGCAGGTTCCACAGCACCTGCTGGAGCCGCCGCGCGTCGCCGGCGATGGCGATGCCGTCGCCGTAATCGAGCGGCGAGACGCTGAAGGAGATGCCTTTTTCGTGGGCGTTCACTTCGATCGTCGACACCGCGTCGCGCACGATGCGCCCCAGCGTGACCGGCGCGCGCAGCACCGACAGCTGGCCCGTGAGCGTGCGCGCGGCGTCGATCAGGTCGTCGACCATTGCCGCTTCCTGGCGCACGTGCACGCGCATTGCATTCAGGCCGCTGGCCACTGCCGGCGGCAGGTCGGGGTGGGTCTTGATAATCAGTTCGACGCGCATCGACAGCGCCGCCAGCGGCGTGCGCATTTCGTGCGACACGGTGGCGAGGAACAGGTCGCGCGTGCGGCTGACCCGGTTCAGCTGTTCGATCGTCTCGCGCTGGCGGTCGATGGAGCCGGCCAGCGTGCGCAGCAGCGCCACGTTGGTGGCCATGCGCGCGTCCGACATCGGCGTCTCGAGCCGCACTTCGTTCCACATGGCGTGTCCGGGCGCGCCGATCAGGCGCGCGATCTGCTCGCACGCCATCGGCGAACTGAAGTCGCGAAAACACCAGCCGAACACCAGCACGCCGTACACCTTGCCGAACTGGGTCAGCGGCAGGCTGCACACGCGCAGGCCGTGAAAGTCTTCGTCTTCCATGGCCTTGCCACTGGCGGCGACGGCGGCGACGATGCGCTGTTCAAGTTCGCTGCCGGGACCATCGTCGTGCCACAGCGTCGACGCTTGCAGAAAGCGCGCGGTGCGCGACGCCACCAGCGGGCCGACCATGCGAATGCCGCCGGCGTCATAGACCGATACAGTCAGGCCGGTGGCCTGCCCGAACTGGTGCAACGGCGGACCCCATTCCTCCCAGTGGACTTCAGGGTGCTGCGGCCGGCCGACGCTGATCACGACTGGGTTTGCGTCGGCAGCTGAATCGAGTCGGGCATCTTGGTGCCATGCGCGACGGCGTCCTCGATCAGCGGGCTTTGGCGCGACGGTGAGCGCGACAGCAGGCCGTAGTACGACGAGAACGGCAGCTGCGGCACCACCGCGGAGTCGCCGTCACCGCTCGCTTCATCGAGCAGCTGCAGGCCGCCGACGGCGATGACGTACTCGCGCGTGATCTGCAGGTTGTGACTGCCGCGCACCTTCGGGATGGCGATTGCGCGGCGCAGGATGGTGGAGATTTCGACGTAGTTCAGCAGGATGATGTTGTCGACCAGGTGCGAGCCGTTAAGCTCCTGGCTGATCTGCGATAAGCCGAGCAGCTCCGGGCTCTCGTAGTTGAAGAACACCGTCGCCAGCCGGTTCTTGAAGAACGTCGCCATCGCGTACAGGTAGTCGGCCACTTCTTCCGGGCTGGTCATCTCGTACACCGCGCACGAATCGAATACCACGCAGTCGATGCCCTGTTCTTCGACCAGCTTGATGATGCGGTCGAAGTGGACGTCGAGTTCGAGTTCGAGCGGCGACTCATAATGAATAAACAGGTCGCCGCGTTCGACCATGCCGGCCAGGTCGAAGCCGAGCGAGCCGGCGTTGCGCATCAGCTGGCGCGGGTGCTCGTCGAGGCTCACCAGCAGCGTCTTGTGGCCGGCCGCGATCGCCGACGACAGGAACTGCACGCTGAGCACCGTCTTGCCGGTGCCGGAGATACCGCTGACCATCGTCACCGAGCCCTGGTAAATGCCGCCGTCCATCATCGTGTCGATCGCCGCCGAACCGATCGACAGGCGCACGTCGGACGTCGGCTGGTCGTTCGAGTACACCGGGCGCGATTGCGCGCGCCGGTAGACGTGGATGCCACGGCCCGCTTCGATGCGCATCGTGTGGCTGCCGCCGATGAAATCCTGGCCGCGCGACTTGAGCACCGTCAGGCGCCGCTGCACGCGCCGCTTGTTCTCGCCGCGCGTCAGCGAGACGATAGTGTCGAACACGAAGCGCTCGTGCGCCGGCACCGCGTCGAGGCTGTCGTCGCGTTCGGCCGTGACCATGGTGGTCACGCCGAGCCGGTTCAGGCCTTCAATCAGCACGTGAATGTCTTCGCGAAACGGCAGGTCGTGCACTTCGGCGTACAGCCGCATCGGCGTCAGGCCGTCGATCAGCAGGCGCTTGGCGCCCATCGCCCGCAGCGACGCGGCAAACGCGCCGTCCGGATTGCGAAATTCGCTCAGTAGCACTGCGGGACTGGTCTGGATCACCTTGATCCTGCCGGCGTCGATCTGGCCCTGCAAGTCCCAGTTGAAGCCGCCCGCGTCGCGCAGCAGCTTGGCCGCATCGAGCTCGAACGAGACAATCGCGCCCGGTTCGTCGTATTCGGTGGCGCCGGCATAGATGAAGCCGAGGCCGAGCGTCGTCTTGCCCGAGCCCGGCGGGCCCTCGACGATCAGGTTGTTGTGGCGCGGCACACCGCCGAGCAGAACTTCATCGAGTCCGGCGATGCCCGTTTTGACCGTATCCACGTAGATTTCCCCCGACGCAACTAACTAAAATCGGTTGCCATGTTACAGCGCCGCTTTGTACGCAGGCGCACGCAAGGAATAGTGTTGCTATATGGCCACGGCTGCGATGGTGGACTGCTGAAGTCAGGCAAGCGCCTAGGGACGGTATAGCGGCTCCGGCAGGCCTGCCACATCGACTCGCAGCGACAGCAGGCAGCCGCTGAGCGGATACTGTTCGCGCTCGGCGTCGGGCCGCTTCAGGCCGGCGCTGGTGATGTACAGCGTGCGCAGGTCGTCGCCGCCAAACGCCACCATCGTCGGGCAGCGCAGCGGCACCTTCACTTCGCGCAGCAGGGCGCCATCGGCCGAAAAGCGCAGCACGCGGCCGCCTTCGAACATCGCGCACCAGTAGGCGCCTTCGCTGTCGACCGCCGCGCCGTCCGGGCGCCCGCCATAGCCCGGCGCCGCCTTGTCGGTGTCGAAGCGCTGGAACGGCTCGGGGGCCGACGCCACGCCGCTGCCGGCGTCGAACCCGTAGCGATCGATGCGGTGGCTGGTGGTGTCGGCGTGGTACATGTATTTGCCGTCCGGGCTGAAGGCCAGGCCGTTCGACACCGTCATCCCGCCCGACCAGGCGCACCGCACTTCACCGCGCTCGAGGCAGAACATCTCGGCCACCGCCTGCGTGCGCGGCTCGTACAAGGTGCCGACCCAGAAGCGCCCGGCTGCATCGGCGCGGCCATCGTTGAAGCGATACAGTGTGGTGTCGTACGGCGCCGGCGCTATCTCCGTCAGCGCGCCGCTGCCGGTGTCGAGATGGGCGAAGCCGGAGCGCAGCGCCACCAGGAGGCCGCCGCCGGCATGCAGCGCAATCGCCGCCGGCTCGCTGACCATCGGCCAGGCGCGATACGCGCCGCTGGCCGGCTCAAGGCTGTGCACCGCGAAGCCGTCGATGTCGACCCAGTACAGGATCGACGCGGCCGCATCCCACAGCGGACATTCGCCGACCGCCATCGGCTTCTCGTATGCTACCTGCAGGCCGTCGTTCATACCGCCGCCCTGGCCATGGCGATCAGGCCATTGGTGGAACTGTCGTGCAGGTCCGGCCGCGGCGCGCCGGTCAGTTCGGCCTCGATGTTTTTCGCCAGTACCTTGCCCAGTTCGACGCCCCACTGATCGAAGCTGTTCACGTCCCACAGCACGCCCTGCACAAACGTCTTGTGTTCGTACAGCGCCACCAGCGCGCCCAGCGTGTACGGCGTCAGGTACTCCATCAGGATGGTGTTGCTGGGACTGTTGCCAGGGAAGGTCTTGTGCGGCGCCAGGCGCTCGACTTCGGCCGCCGTCAGGCCCTGCGCCTGCAGGTCGGCGCGCACTTCGTCGATGTCCTTGCCGCGCATGAACGCTTCCGACTGCGCGAAGCAGTTCGCCAGCAGCGCGGCGTGGTGCTGCGCCAGCTCATGCCCTGGACGCAGGCTGGCGATGAAGTCGATCGGCGTCAGGTCGCTGCCCTGGTGCAGCAGCTGGAAGTAGGCGTGCTGGCCGTTGGTGCCGCAGTCGCCCCAGATGACCGGGCAGGTCGCCGTGTCGACCGGCTGGCCGGTACGGGTCACGCGCTTGCCGTTGCTCTCCATTTCGAGCTGCTGCAGGTAGGCCGGAAAGCGGTTCAGGTCCTGGTGGTAAGGCGCGATGGAGACCGACGCGCAGTCGAGGAACTGGCGGTTCCAGAAGCCCACCAGCGCGAGCAGCACGGGCATGTTCTGTTCGAGCGGCGCCAGGGCGAAGTGCTGGTCCATCGCATGCGCGCCGGCGAGAAAATCGCTGAAGTAGCCAAAGCCGACCGCCAGCGCGATCGGCAGCCCGATCGCCGACCACACCGAATAGCGCCCGCCAACCCAGTCCCAGAACGGGAACATGTTGGCCGGGTCGATGCCGAATTGCTTGATCGCCTCGACGTTGGTGGAGACGGCCACGAAGTGGCGCGCCAGCGCGGCCGGCTTGGCGTGCGCCAGGAACCACATGCGCGCGGTCTGCGCGTTGAGCATCGTCTCGCTGGTGGTGAACGTTTTGGAGGCGACGATGAACAGCGTGGTTTCGGGGTCGACCCGCGACAGCGTGTTGTCGATGTCGTGGCCGTCGACGTTCGACACGAAGTGCATCGCCAGGCGCGGATGGGCGTACTGGCGCAGCGCCAGGCACACCATCTTGGGGCCCAGGTCGGAGCCACCGATACCGATGTTGACGATGTCGGTGACAGGCTTGCCGCTGTGGCCCAGCCACGCGCCGGAGCGCACCGCGTCGCTGAACGCGCGCATCCGCGCCAGCACCGAATGGACATCGGCGATGACGTCCTGGCCGTCGACGCTGAGCATGGCGTCGCTTGGTGCGCGCAGGGCGGTGTGCAGTACCGCGCGCTGTTCGGTGAGGTTGATTTTCTCGCCGGCGAACATCGCCTCGCGCCGCGCTTCGACGCCGCGCTCGCGCGCCAGCTCCGCCAGCAGTTCAAGCGTGCGCCCGTCAAGGCGGTTTTTTGAATAGTCTAGGAACAGGCCGGCCGCTTCCAGCGACATCGTCTTGAAGCGCTGCGGGTCGGCGCCGAACAGGTCGCGCATGCGCGTATCCTTGATATCGACGGCGTGAGTGGCAAGCGCCTGGAAGCTGGCGGTAGAGGTAAGGGCAGGCTGGCGCATGTCGATTCTTGGTCGGTTTGTGGTTGAGTGAATAATACCTGAAATGAACGTAAATTCACTACGAGGTAGCCAAAAGAATCGCCGAACCATCAGCTTTTCCAGCTGTCTTACATATGGGCTGGCGCTTGCCAGCTATTGCTAGATGTACGCAAAACGGCCAAGGATTTGAAAACGTAGTAAAATTTCAGAAATCGAATTTTTAAGGGACGATCATGGCGCTCCATCCAGTGGTTCAGGCGATTACCGACCGCATTGTCAAACGCAGCCGGCCGTCGCGCGGGGCTTATCTTGCGCACCTCGACGCGGCGCGCGTGCAGGGCGTGCAACGTTCCACGCTGTCGTGTACCAACCTGGCGCACGGCTTGGCGGCGTTTCCCGTCAACGACAAGCTGAAGCTGAAGGAAACCAAGAAGCCGTCGATCGCGATCGTCTCGTCGTATAACGACATGCTGTCGGCGCACCAGCCGTTCCATTACTTCCCCGAGGTGATCAAGCAGGCAGTGCGCGACGTTGGCGCGGTCGCCCAGTTCGCCGGAGGCACGCCGGCCATGTGCGACGGCGTGACCCAGGGCCAGCCGGGCATGGAGCTGTCGCTGTTTTCGCGCGATACGATCGCCATGAGTACCGCCATCGCGCTGTCGCACAACATGTTCGACGCCGGACTGTATCTCGGCGTATGCGACAAGATCGTGCCGGGCCTGCTGATCGGCGCGCTGCACTTTGGCCACCTGCCGGCGATCTTCGTGCCGGCCGGCCCGATGACGTCGGGCATATCGAACAAGGAAAAGGCCCGCATCCGCCAGCTGTACGCGCAGGGCAAGGCGACGCGCGAAGAACTGCTGGAGTGCGAAATGGGTTCGTACCATGGCGCCGGCACCTGCACCTTCTACGGCACGGCCAACAGCAACCAGGTGCTGATGGAGTTCATGGGCCTGCACATGCCGGGCGCCGCCTTCATCACGCCAGGCACGCCGCTGCGCGACGCGCTGACCGTCGCGGCGGCCCAGCGCGCAGTCGCCATCACCCAGCAGAACGGCAACTACATCCCGGTCGGCCACATCGTCGACGAGAAGTCGATCGTCAACGCGGTGGTCGGCCTGCTGTCGACCGGCGGCTCGACCAACCACACGCTGCACCTGGTGGCGATCGCGCGCGCGGCCGGCATCGTCATCGACTGGGACGACTTCAACGAGCTGTCCGCGGTGGTGCCGCTGCTGGCGCGCATTTACCCGAACGGCGACGCCGACGTCAACCACTTCAATGCCGCCGGCGGTCCCGGCTTCGTGATGCGCGAGCTGCTCGACGCCGGCCTGCTGCACGCGGACGTCAACACGATCCTCGGGCACGGCCTGCGCGCGCACTGCGCCGAGCCGTTCCTCGACGGCGACAAGCTGTACTGGAAAGACTCGCCGGCCGTCAGCGGCGACACCGAAGTGCTGCGTCCGGCCAGCGCGCCGTTCGCCCCCGACGGCGGCATGATCCTCGTGTCGGGCAACCTGGGACGGGCGGTGATGAAGGTGTCGGCCGTGAAGGAGCAGCACCGCATCGTCGAGGCACCGGCACTGACGTTCAACTCGCAGGAAGACTTCATGCACGCCTACCAGGCCGGGCAACTCGACCGCGACTTCGTGGCGGTGATCCGCTTCCAGGGGCCGCGCGCCAACGGCATGCCGGAACTGCACGCGCTCACGCCGGCGCTGGCCAACCTGCAGGACGCCGGCCGCCATGTGGCGCTGGTGACCGACGGGCGCATGTCGGGCGCGTCGGGCAAGGTGCCGGCGGCGATCCACGTGTCGCCCGAGATCCTCGCCGGCGGCCCGCTCGGGCTGGTGCGCGACGGCGACATCATCCGCCTCGACGCCAGCATGGGTACCTTGCAGGCGCTGGTGCCGGACGCCGTCTGGCACGCGCGCGCGCTGGCGACGGCCGACATGTCGCCGTCGCACATCGGCATGGGACGCGAGCTGTTCTCGATGTTCCGCCATGTCGTCGGTCCGGCCGAGCAGGGCGCCGCGACGTTCCCGCTGCCGTCGCCGATTTCGACCACCGTACCGTTGCATGAAGGCGCCGACAGCGGCGACATCATGCCGGGCTCCGACGAAGACTTTCTGGTAAAGGCTGAACCATGAGCATGACCATTCTCGACATCATGCGCGTCGCGCGCGTTATTCCCGTCATCGCGATCGACGATCCGGCGCACGCGGTGCCGCTGGCAAAGGCGCTCGTCGCCGGCGGCATCCGGGTGCTGGAAGTCACGCTGCGCACGCCGCACGGCCTGGCGGCGATTCGCGCCATGAGTGAAGTGGAGGGCGCCATCGTCGGCGTCGGCACGCTGACGCAGCCGTCCGAATTTGCCGCCGCGCGCGACGCCGGCGCCGTGTTCGGCGTCTCGCCTGGCCTGACCGCCACGCTGATCGAGGCGGCGCGCAAGAGCGGCCTGCCGCTGCTGCCGGGCGTGATGACGCCGTCGGAAGTGCTGGCCGCGCGCGAAGCGGGCTTTCGCGAACTGAAGCTGTTCCCGGCGGTGCCGGCCGGCGGCGTCGGCATGCTCAACGCGATCGGCGGCCCGATTCCGGACGTGACGTTCTGCCCGACCGGCGGCATCTCGATCGACAGCGCGCCGCAGTTCCTGTCGCTGAAAAACGTCGCCTGCGTCGGCGGTTCGTGGCTGACGCCGAAAGACGCGCTGCAGGCGGGCGACTGGGCGCGCATCACCGAGCTGGCGAGGGCGGCGGCGGCGCTGGGGTAAGTCTTGGCCAGCCGCGGGCTTACCGAAGGCGAAGTGGCGATGGCGGCGGCGCTGTTCGGCGCGGCCATCGATTACGCCAAGGTGCGCATCCACGACCGGCGCTACATGCCGTTCCAGCCGAAGAACTGCGCGATGACGCCGAACGGGCGCCTGTACTTTCATCGTTCGTGTTTTCTGGACGACTACGCCGCCGGCGACATCCATGCGCAGCACTGGTTCATGCACGAAATGGTGCACGTCTGGCAGCACCAGCTTGGCTACCCGGTGCGCCTGCGCGGCGCCGTGCGGCTCGGGCTCAGTTACGAGTATCTGCTGCGCGCCGGCGCCACCCTGGCCGACTTCAACATGGAGGCGCAGGGCGACCTGCTGGCGGACTATTTCGTCCTCAAGCACCGCGAGGCGCCGAAAGCGATGCGCTGGCGCCGCAACGCCGCCAGCCTGGCGCTGTTCGAGGAGGTACTGGACGGCTTTCTGGTCGCTCCGGCAAATCGCTCCCACTTGCCGCGGACGCTTGCGCGACGCTTCGGCGGGGCTCCGGCGGCGTAGCATTTGCGCGATATCAACCCCATCTGGTCTGCAAGCCGTACGCTAAGAGTTTGCCACATGCAACCTTTTTCCCCGGCGAGGGCCCCATGTAATTGCGTTTTCTTCTTCCGTTGATGCTGCTGCTGCCCGCGGCCTGGCCACATGCCGCCCTCGCGCCGCGCAGTGGCGAGGCGGAGGTGCGGGAAACCAAAGCCGGCCTGCCGTGCTTTACCATTTCGCAACGCGAGGAGCAGCGCGGCGGTGCGCCCGACTTCCAGGCCGTCACCGTGTTCGACCCGTCGAGCCGGCCGCGCGCCAAGATGTGGACGATGGCGATGCCGCCGGACCGGACCTTCCCGGTTTTGTTTTCGATGTGCATTCCGTACGCCGGCAGGGTGCAGTCGCTGCCGCAGACCAGATCGGTGATGCTGGAAAACGGCAAGGTGTACGAGGTGCAGATCGACGCGCGCCCTGGCGGCGGACCGAACCAGCCGCGCCGCTACGACGCCCGTTTCTGCCTGGCCAAGCAGCGCGACGGCAGCGTCCAGGTGCGCCACATCGCCGCCGGCGAGCAGGAGGGGCGCAACGTGTACGGCTGCGTCCCGCCGAAATAATCCGGCCAGGTTCACCCTGCGCAGACGTTTCCTTCGCCATCGAGCGCGACACGTGCGGCCGCCCGCAAATGGGCCGCGCGATTCATCGCGCTCAAGGCGCGCGCCCTGCAGGGCCTTCATCATGACTTCGGTCCTCCTGCTGATCGGCACAGCCGCCAGAATAGCGAACTGAACTTGAAAGGAACATTGCCATGAACCGTTTTACTGCGTGCTTTTTCGCGCTGGCGCTATCGGCCGGCGCCGCGTTCGGCCAGGAACAGCAGAGTGCGCCGGCCGCCGATGCCGCGGTCGCAACGCCGCTGACGCAGGCCGAGGTGATGAAAGTCGACAAGGAAGCCGGCAAGATCACCATCAAGCACGGCTTCATCGAGAACCTGAAGATGCCGGCCATGACGATGGCGTTCAAGGTGGCCGACGTGGCCATGCTCGACCAGGTGCGCATAGTCGACAAGGTCGCCTTCTTCGCCGAAAAAGTGGATGGTAAATTTATCGTGACGAAGCTGGAAGCGGTGAAGTAAGCCGCGCTTACTGCAGGACCAGCTTCAACTGCTCGTCGGCATCGGCGCGCAGTTTTGGCGGCAGCGCCGGCTTCAGCGCCAGCGCCTTGCCGTACGACGCCACCGCATTCGGTTTGTCGCCCAGCGCCTGCTGCGACTTGGCAATACGGTAAAAGCTGGTGGCGCGCCGGGTCATCGCGTTGGCCTGCTCGAAGCCGGCGATCGCTTCGCGGTGCTTGCCCAGTTCCTGCTGCACGCGCGCCATGCCGTAGACGGCGCTCTCGCTGTCGGGAAAGCGCTTTTGCGCCTCGCGGAACATGCGTTCGCTGTCGGCATATTTCTTGTCGCTGAGGTACTTGTTGCCGAGATTGTTGATCAGGTCGCGCTGGCCTTCGGCCACCGCCTCGTTGCTGTTGACCGGCATCGCCAGCACCGTCGCGTCGGCCCTGGCGAACTTGTCGTCGGCCGCGTCGAGCCGCGCCAGCATCAGCTTGCCGGCTTCAGGATGGATCAGCGCCGTCTGCGCGGCCAGCGCCTGGGCCTTGCCGCTGCCGCCGCCGACCATGCTGGGCGCCTGCATGTAAAACGTCATCAGCGAAAAACGCGCGTCCATGTTCTGCGGATCGAGCTCGACCGCCGTCTTGAATGCGTCGCCGATCTTGCCGACGTAGCCCAGCGCCGACATGATGCCTGCGGTGACCGCCTTGGTGCCAAGCGCGTTGCCGTAGGCCAGGTGGCAGTTCGACACCTTTGGCTGGGCGGCGATGCAGCGCTCGCCGAGCTTGACGGCGTCGTCGATGCGTCCTTCGACCAGCGCGACCTCGCTGGTGACGACCAGCGCGTCGGCGTTGCCGGCGTCCTGCGCCAGCTTTGCGATGGCGATGCGTTCGACGTCGGCATACTTGCGCGCCTTCATCAGGGCCGAGTACTCGTTGGCCGAAGCCTGTGCGCACAGCAGCAGACCGAGCGCGCTGGCGGCGATTGCGTGGGAAAATTTCATGGGTGCCTTTTCAAAAATTTATTCGTAACGCAGGCAGTCGACCGGCAGCAGTTTCGACGCGCGGCGCGCCGGATAGAAGCCGAAGAATACGCCCACCAGGGTGGAAAAGCTGCAGGCGACCAGGATCGCCGATGCGGTGATGAACACGTCGAACTTGCCGGTCGAGGTGATGGCGGCGGCCGCCGCGGCGGCCAGCGCGATGCCGACCACGCCGCCGGCCAGGCAGATGACGACTGCCTCGGTCAAAAATTGCAGCAGCACGTCGCGCGGCTTGGCGCCGATCGCCATCCTGATGCCGATCTCGCGGGTGCGCTCGGTAACCGACACGAGCATGATGTTCATGATGCCGATACCGCCGACGACCAGCGAGATGGCGCCGATCATGCCGAGCAGCAGGGCGATGCCGGCGCTGATCTTGGCGGCTGTCTCGGCAAACGAGGCGACGTTTTCGACGCGGAAGTCGTCCGGCGCGTCGACCTTGATGCGGTGGCGGTCGCGCAGCATGCCCTTGATGTCTTCGATGGCGTCGAGCAGGTTCTGGCCTGGCTTGCCCTGGGTGGCAACGTAGTGGACGTTGTCGGGAAACGGGCTGCGCACCAGGTTGGCGCGCGCGGCAGTGATCGGCACGATCACCATGTCGGCCAGGTTGCCGCCGTCGATCTGCTTGCCTTCGCCGTGCAGCACGCCGACCACCTGGAAGGCGACGTTCTCGATGCGCAGCGCCTTGCCGAGCGGATCGGCCTTGTAGAAGAACTGGTCCGCCACTTTCTGGCCGATGACGACCATGCGCGAGGCGGCGCGCACGTCCGCTTCGCTGAACACGCTGCCCTGGTCGATGCGCCAGTTGCGGATCTTGAACATTTCCGGCGTGACGCCAAACACCATGAAGCTCGACGTCTCGTTGCCGGCCGATACCTTGAAGCTGCCTTGCAAGGTCGGCGCCGAACCTGTCAGGCTCGGCAGCGCGTTGAGCGCCAGCGCGTCGGCCATCGTCAGCGATGGCGCGGCATTGTTGCGCAGGCGCCGCTCGTCGGTGCGGCTGCCGCCTGGGAACACATACAGCATGTTGGTGCCGAGCGCTTCGAGTTCCTTGCCGATGAAGCGCTGCATGCTGTCGCCGAGCGCCAGCAGCAAGGTCACCGAAGTGATGCCGATGATGATGCCCAGCATGGTGAGCGCCGTGCGCAGGCGGTTCGCGCCCATCGAGCGGAACGCTTCATTGACGACCTGGAAAAAATTCATGCGCTGCCTCCGTGGGCAAACTGGCGCAGGCCTTCGGCGGCGGCGCCGTCGTAGATGACGCGCCCGTTCTTCAGGCGCATCAGGCGCTTGCTGTACGCGGCAATGTCGGGCTCGTGCGTGACGAGCAGGATCGTTATGCCGCGCTCGCTGTTGAGCTGCTGGAAGGAGCGCATGATTTCTTCGCTGGTCTGGGTGTCGAGGTTGCCGGTCGGCTCGTCGGCGAGGATCAGCGGCGGGTCGCCCACCAGCGCGCGGGCGATCGCCACGCGCTGCTGCTGGCCGCCGGACAACTGGTTCGGCGTGCGCTTGGCGAAGCCGGCCAGGCCCACGCGGTCGAGTTCGGCCAGCGCCTTGGCATGCGCGTTGGCGCGCGAGACGCCGGCGTAGATCAGCGGCAGGGCGACGTTCTCGGCCACGCTCATCCGCTTGATCAGGTTGAAACTCTGGAACACGAAGCCGATGGTGCGGTTACGGATCATCGCCAGCTCGGCGCGCGACAAGGTCAAGGTGTCGATGCCATTGAGCAGGTAAGTGCCGCCGGTGGCCTGGTCGAGGCAGCCGAAGATATTCATCAAGGTCGACTTTCCCGAGCCGGACTGGCCCATCACGGCGAGGAAGTCGCCGCGCGGCACCTGCAGGTCAATGCCGAACAGCACCTTCGTTTCGATGCTGCCGGAAATGTAGCTCTTGGTGACGCTACGGATATCGATCAGCGGCCCACTCATTCGTTCTTGCCCTGTGGCGCCAGCGCGCGCGTGACGACCTTGTCACCTTTTTTCAGGTCGCCAGCGATCACTTCGGTGTAGCGGAAGTTGGATAGCCCGATCTTGATGTCGGCCGGCACCGCCTGGTTGCGCGCGTCGAGCTTGTAGATCTTGTACTGGCGCGCCGCTTCGTTCTTGCTGCGGAAGGCCAGGTCGTCCTCGTCGGCAGCGGCGACGGTGGCCGGCTCCGGCTTGCCGCCTTTGTCCTTGAGCTTTTTCGCTTCCTTTTCCAACTCCTCGTCGGACAGGCGAAAGCGTAGCGCGGCGGTCGGAATGCGCAGCACGTTGTCGCGGTTGCCCACCACCAGGCGTACCTGCGCCGTCATGCCCGGTTTGAGCAACTCCTGCTTGTTCTCGACGTCGAGCACGACGTTGTAGGTGACGACGTTTTGCACCACGTTGGGCGCCAGGCGGAACTGGCGCATGCTGGCGTCGAACTCGCGGTCGGGGTAGGCGTCGACGACGAAGCGCGCCGCCTGGCCGTCTTTCAGCGCGCCGACGTCGGCTTCCGAGACGCTGGTGTCGATCTGCATCTTGGTCAGGTCGCGCGCGATCTGGAACAGGTTCGGCGTGGTGAACGAGGCCGCCACCGTCTGGCCGAGGTCGATGGTGCGCTTGATGATGACGCCGTCAATCGGAGCGCGGATCACGCTGTTGTTCAGGTCGGCCTGGGCGCGCGCCAGTTGTGCGTCGGCCAGCTTGATGTTGGCGCGGGCGACGTCGAGTTCGCGGCGCGACTGGTCCAGCGTCAAGGTCGACACGTAGTTTTGCGCGACCAGGCGCTGGTTGCGTTCGAAGTTCGATTGCGCCAGCCGCATCGATGCCTGCGCCGAAGCGAGGCTCGCGTCGACCTGGCGGATCTGGGCGTTGAAGATGGTCGGGTCGAGCTTGAGCAGCACCTGGCCTTTCTTGACGTGGTCGTTGAAGTCGGCCTTCAGTTCGACGACGGTGCCGGACACTTGCGAGCCGACGTTGATCAGCGCGACCGGATTGATGGTGCCGGTGGCGGTGACGGTCTGGGTGATGTTGCCGCTGTCGACGACGGCGCTGCGGTACTTCGACTCGGGCACCGGCTTTTCTTTTTTGCTTTGAAGGTAAGCTGCTGCGGCGGCGGCGACGACGAGCAAGGCGATCGCCACCAGTACGCGTTTCTTGGTAAATATTTTCATTGATATGTACAGGGACCGTGAAGCGCCGCGGCGCGATGGGTCAGTGTGCAATAACTATGAAAATGTTGCAACATGCATACGATTTTGCGGCGGCGCGGACAATTTCTGGGGTCAGGTCTGACATTCGGACATTTCGAATACGAAATGTCCGAATGTCAGACCTGACACCAGTGTTTTGTTGCTACAGGCTAGGGGTTTTCGATGACGACGCAGTCGCGGCCGCAGCGCTTGGCGGCGTGCAGCGCGCGGTCGGCGGCGCCGATCAGCTGCACCACTTCGACCGGGTTGTGCGGCGACGGCGTCGCCACGCCGATGCTGACGGTGACCAGGCGCGAGCCGGTCGCCCCCGCATGCGGAATGGCCAGCTGCGCGATGCGCTGGCGCAGGTTTTCGGCCACCCTGGCGCCGCCGGCGCTGTCCATGTCGGGCAGCACCACGGCGAACTCCTCGCCGCCGTAGCGGGCAATCAGGTCGAGCGGACGCTGCAGCGAGCCGGCCAGCGCGTTGGCGACCCGGATCAAGGTGTCGTCGCCTTGCGGGTGGCCGTAGTGGTCGTTGTAGGCCTCGAAGAAATCGATGTCGATCATCAGCATCGTCAGCGAGATGCCGGTGCGCTTGGCGCGCCGCTGTTCTTTTTCCATCGACAGGTCGAAGTGGCGGCGGTTGGCGATGCCGGTCAGGCCGTCCGAAAACGTCTGCGAGCGCAGCTCCATCGCCTGGTCACGCGGCAGGCGCTCGCGGTGCACGGCGGCGCTGACATCGCTGACCTGGATCAGGCAGTGGCGCGCGGCGCCGGCGACGTCGAGCGGCGTGACGGCGACCGCCTGTCGCATGCGCGCGCCGCGGCTGCGGGCGGCGCGGTCGGCATACAAGGCCAGCGGCGCCTGGTGCAGCGTCTGCGACAGCACCGCTGGAAAGTTGTCGCGCAGCGCCTGGCGCACCGCGCCGTCGAGGCGCTTGCCGCGCAGGTCGGGGAACACGGCGAGGAAGTCGCGCCCCAGCACCTCGGCCGGCGGATGGCCCGAATGCTGCGCCATCCAGCGGTTCCACAGCACCACGCGGCGCTCGGCGTCGAGCTCGACGGCGCCGACGTCGATGGCCCCCAGAACATGTTCAAGCATGCCCGGGTGAATCGTTGCGACACTGTCCATGTCAGGCTTGGCCGGTAATGTTGGCGAGATAGCCGTCGACCTGCGCCTGCAGGTCCGCCAGCGCGCTCACGTCGAGGATGAAGGCGACATAGCCGTGAATCTGGTGCGCTTCGAGGATGAAGTCGATATGCAGCATCAGCACCAGCGTGTCGGCCAGGCCGCACGAGGCGGTAAGGATGTCTTCGCTGCTGCCGAGGTGATACACCGGCAGCGAGCCGCGCAGTTCGCGGTCGAATACGTTGGCGAGGGTGCCGACGCAGGAATTGAGGATGATGTTGCCAATTTCGCTCATCGCTTCCTGTTCCATCTCGGTCAGTTCCTTGAACGGCACCGACTCGCCGACCATCAGGCGCACGATGTCGAGGCTCTTGTCCTCGGGAAACATCAAGATCGCTTCGGTAGTCAAGGCGCCTCGGTAGTGCTGGCTGATGCCGCAGACGCGCGATCGGTCCGGGTGGCCGAGCATGGCGGCGGCGGCGGCGCGGTTGAGGAAGCGGATCGACGGCACCGACATCGTCACTTCCTCGCGGACGATCTCGCTCATTGCCCTGGCGGCCTGGCCGACGCCGATGTTGAAAATTTCCACCAGCGCGTCATGCTGCAGTTCGCTGAGCTTGAGCATGCCTTACTCCAGCGCGCCCAGCAGGGCATCGATGCGCGCCTCGGTGATCGGCTTTTCCATGAAGCCGATGCCCATTTCGGTGGCGCGGTTGCGCGTCGTGTTCTGCACGTTGGCGGTGACGAGCGAAATGTGCGCCTGCGGGCACATCGCGCGCAGGTGGCCGGCCGCGGCCAGCCCGCCCATGCCGGGCACGTTGACGTCGACCAGGATCAGGGTGGGCGACGTCATCGACTGCACCTCTACCAGCGCTTCTTCGCCCGTGGCCGCTTCCTCGACCAGCCAGCCGGGCCGCTTGGTGAGGATGAACTGGCGTGCCATCAGGCGGGAAACGCGGCTGTCGTCGACCACGAGGACGGTTTTGGCATCGTTCATTGTTGGTTCCTCTGAGTAACTTTTAGTCGACGGTCATTGTCTCAACAATTCTTTTTCGGTTTTGCCCAAAAGGAACTTCATTTGCACTGGCGCGCGGTCGCGCTTGCTTCCGGACAAAGGCATTTATTGTCGAAAGGAGGTGGCGCAACGGTCGATCCGCTAAAATGTCGGCATACCTGATTTGCCTACCTCCTTTACCCAAGACCATGACCCAAGACGAACTCAAGCAAGCCGTAGCCGTAGCCGCCATCCAGTACGTCGTCGACGGCGAGATCATCGGCGTCGGCACCGGCTCGACCGCCAATTTTTTCATCGATGAACTGGCCAAGATCAAGCACCGCATCAAGGGCACGGTGGCCTCGTCGGAAGCGACCGCGGCGCGCCTGCGCGGCCACGGCATCGACGTGTTCGACCTCAACGACGTGACCGCGATCGCCGTCTACATCGACGGCGCCGACGAAATCACCAACAGTGGCGCGATGATCAAGGGCGGCGGCGCGGCATTGACGCGCGAAAAGATCGTCGCCTCCGTGTCGGCCAAGTTCGTCTGCATCGCCGACGGCTCCAAGCTGGTTGACGTGATGGGCAAGTTTTCGTTGCCGGTCGAGGTACTGCCGATGGCGCGCGCGGCCGTGATGCGCAAGCTGGCCGCCCTCGGCGGCCAGCCGAAGCTGCGCCTGAAAGCCGGCAGCGACCAGGCCTTCATCACCGACAATGGCGGCGAAATCATCGACGTTGCCGGCCTGTCGATCACCGACCCGGTCGCGCTCGAGCAAGACATCAACCAGGTGCCGGGCGTGGTGGCGGTAGGATTGTTCGCGCTGCGCGGCGCCGATGTATGCCTGCTCGGTACCAGCGACGGCGTGAAGACGCTCACTTTCTAAACCAAGGAAAATTCATGAAGCGATTGCTGCTGGTGTCGTGCGTTGTTGTGCTGAGCGCTTGTTCGATGTTGCGCACCAAGATGGAGCCAGTGGCGGTGGCGCGGGCCCAACCGGTCGACACGCGGATGCTCGACGCCAACGGCGTGTCGATCGAACGGATCCCATTCCGCGCCGGCGTGTCGTCGGTGACGGTGGAGCGGCTCGGCAAGCAGCGCGACTGCGACAGCAGCGAAGGCGCCGGCCTGATGACGCCGCCCGGCCCGGTCGAGGTGTACCGCATGGTGTGCTCGAGCGGCAAGGTATTCATGGCGCGCTGCGAACTGCGGCAATGTAAGGCGATGTGACGATTTTCGTGCCCGATACCCGGCGCGACGGCTTGTTGCTGCCGACGCTGGCGCTGTTCGGCAGCCAGATTTCCGTCAATCTTGGCGCCGCGGTGGCTAAAAACCTGTTTCCCGTCATCGGGGTCGAGGGCATCACCGCATTTCGGGTCGGCTTCTCGGCGCTGATCCTGGTGGCGATCTTCCGTCCGTGGCGCTCGCCGCTGACGCGGCGCGACGTTTTCAACCTGGTCATTTACGGCGCCGTCATGGGCCTGATGAACCTGCTCATCTACCG
Organism: Massilia sp. TWR1-2-2; assembly: GCF_049897565.1. Lineage (NCBI taxonomy): Bacteria > Pseudomonadati > Pseudomonadota > Betaproteobacteria > Burkholderiales > Oxalobacteraceae > Massilia > Massilia sp. TWR1-2-2. Next base: position 68,085 of record NZ_JAFCWM010000023.1, read on the forward strand.
CGCGTTCCAGCGCATTCCGATCGGCATTGCCGTCGCCATCGAGGTGACCGGCCCGCTGCTGGTGGCCTTGCTGGCGTCGCGCCGGCTGCGCGATATTGCGTCGTGCGCGCTGGCCGTGTTCGGCCTCTACCTGCTGCTGCCGATAAACAGCGCCGCCGGCCGGCTCGATCCGGTCGGCGTTGCCTACGCCTTCGGCGCCGCGGCGTGCTGGGCGCTGTACATCGTGTTCGGCAAGCGCGCATCGACCATCGCGGGCGGGCAGGGCGTGGCGCTGGGCATGCTGGTGGCGTCGCTGTTCATCGTGCCGCTTGGCGTGGCCTATACGGATGCGGCGGCGATCACGCCGCACGTGCTCGCCATCGGCCTGGTCATCGCCGTGCTGTCGAGCGCGGTACCTTATTGCCTGGAGATGCTGGCGCTGCGCGGCTTGCCGCAGGGGCTGTACGGCATGTTCAGCAGCGCCGCGCCGGCGGTGACGGCCATCGCGGGACTGCTGATACTGGGGGAGCGCTTGACCAGCACGCAGTGGATGGCGATTGCTTGCATCGTGGCGGCATCGGCGACGTGCGCGATGTCCGCTCGCGGCAAATGACCACACGAAACTGCCGTAAAACTTAAATCCGTCGTCCCCGGACGCGGGGATCCATGCTGAGCTCGCCGCAGTGGCGAAGCATATTTCTACGGGTATACTTGCTGCTGTTTACTCTGCCGGCGGCACGTAGCCCATCGCGGCATCGGCGCCTTCACCGAAGAAATGCTTTTCCATCTGCGCGGCCAGGTACTTGCGCGCGCGCAGGTCGGCCAGGTTCAGGCGGTTCTCGTTGACCAGCATCGTCTGGTGCTTGAGCCAGCCGGCCCACGCCTCTTTCGACACCTGCTCGTAAATCTTTTTGCCCAGCTCGCCTGGATACGGCGGGAAGTCGAGCCCTTCGGCCTCTTTGTTCAGTTTGATGCAGTGGACGGTGCGGGCCATTTGTGCTCCTAAAGCGACGATAGAGATGAAGCCGTGATTATAAAGACTTAATCAAGACCTGTGATTTGCGCTGCCAGTTGTACATGTGCTGGCGATCCTTCGGCAGCGCATCGACCGTCGCCGGCACGAAGCCGCGCTTCTGGAACCAGTGCGATGTGCGGGTGGTCAAAACGAACAGCTGCTTGAAGCCGGCGGCGCGCGCACGGTTTTCCATGTGGCGCAGGATGCGCTCGCCGTCGCCCTGGGTCTGCACCTCGGGATTGACGGTCAGGCACGCCATTTCAGCCATCTTGGCCGAAGGGAAGGGGTACAGCGCGGCGCAACCGAAGATCACGCCGTCGTGCTCGATGACGGAGAAATTGTCGATCTCGCGCTCGATCAGCTCGCGGCCACGCTTGACCAGCGTGCCGTCCGCTTCCAGCGGCTCGATCAGCTTGATGATGCCGCCGACGTCGTCGATGTTCGCCTTGCGCAGGCTTTCGAGGTTTTCGTGGCTGACCATCAGGCCCACGCCATCGTGGGTGAACAGCTCCAGCAGCGCCGAGCCGTCCATCGCGAACGGCACGATGTGGGCGCGGTCGACGCCGCTGTTGCAGGCCTTGATGGCATGCTGAAGGTAGTACGCCGCGTCGGACGGCAAGAAGCCGGCCTGCAGCACCGCTACGGCCTGGTGCGACGACAGCTCGCGAATTTCCGCGCCGCCCTCATCGAGCATCATGGGCGTCTCGCTGATGAAGATCAGCTTGTCGGCCTGCAGCGCCACCGCGGCCGATACGGCCACGTCTTCCATCGTCAGGTTGAACACTTCTCCGGTCGGCGAGAAGCCCAGTGGCGAGAGCAGCACCACGCTGTCGGTGGCCAGGATCGGGTGGATCGTCTCGGCGGCGACCTTGCGGGTGACGCCGGTCAGCTCGAGGTCGACGCCGTCGATGACGCCTAGCGGGCGCGCCGTGACGAAGTTGCCTGAGATAATACGGATGGCCGCATTCGACATCGGCGTGTTCGGCAAGCCCTGGCTGAACGCCGCTTCGATGTCGAGGCGCAGTTCGCCGGCCGCTTCTTTCGCGCACTCGAGCGCGGCGGTGTCGGTGATGCGGATGCCGTTGTGGAAGCGGCCTTCGACGTTTCGCAGGGCCAGCTGTTCGGCCACCTGCGGGCGCGAGCCGTGCACGATGACGACGCGGATGCCGAGGGCCACCAGCAGCGACAAATCCTGCGCCAGCACGGTCAGCGCGCCGGCGGTGACGAGTTCACCCGGGAAGGCAACCACGAAGGTCTTGCCACGGAAGGCGTGGATGTACGGCGCGACCGAGCGCAGCCATTGGACGAATTGGGTAGAGTTTTCCATTTGCCGCATTATAATTCGCTGCGCGACTTGCGCGCTAAATACATGTAAAAACAATGTCAGAACAGAGTAACAAGCGTTTGCCAGCATCAGCGCCGCAGCCTTCCCCCGACCGGACCGATACGCCAGCGACGGCGCGCCCTATGCGTGCCGAAGGTCAGCGCGCGCCCGGACAGCCGCGCGCGCAGCAGACGCCACGTCCGCCGCGCGCGCCGCAGGAGCCGCGTGCCGGGCAGCCGCCGCGTGAACCGCGCCCGCCGCGCGTCGAGGTCGCGCGCACGCCGCTGCCGCCGATTACCTTCCCCGAGGAGCTGCCGGTATCTGGCCGGCGCGCCGACATCGCCCGCGCGATCATGGAAAACCAGGTCATCATCGTCTCCGGCGAGACCGGCTCGGGCAAGACCACCCAGCTGCCGAAGATCTGCCTTGAACTCGGACGCGGCCAGAAAGGCATGATCGGCCACACCCAGCCGCGCCGGATCGCGGCGTCGTCGACCGCCAAGCGGATCGCCCAGGAACTCGGCTCGCCGTTAGGGGTGCACGTCGGCTTCAAGGTGCGCTTCACCGACACGCTGCAGCCTGGCGCCTCGGTCAAGCTGATGACCGACGGTATCCTGCTGGCCGAGACCCAGACCGATCCGCTGCTGAAGAACTACGACACCATCATCATCGACGAGGCGCACGAACGCAGCCTGAACATCGATTTCCTGCTTGGCTACCTGAAGCAGCTGCTGCCGCGCCGGCCCGACCTGAAGGTGATCATCACGTCGGCGACGATCGACGCCGACCGCTTCGCGCGGCACTTCGGCGTGGGCGGCAAGCTCGCGCCGGTGATCGAAGTATCGGGTCGCCTGTACGCGGTCGAAGTGCGCTACCGCCCGGTCGAGCGCGACCAGGTGCTGACCGGCGCCCCGGACACCGGCAAGCCGCTGCCAAAGGCGCAGGCCGCGCGCGAAAAGCGCGACCTGATGGACGCCGTGGTCGACGCCGTCGATGAACTGTGCCGGCTCGGTTCCGGCGACGTGCTGGTGTTCCTGCCGGGCGAGCGCGAAATCCGCGACTGCGCCGAAGCGCTGCGCAAGCACCACCCGCCGCACGTGGAAATCCTGCCGCTGTTCGCCCGCCTGTCGGTCGAGGAGCAGGAGCGCGTCTTCAAGATCAGTAATGCGCGCCGCATCGTGTTGGCCACCAACGTCGCCGAAACGTCGCTGACGGTGCCGGGCATCCGCTACGTCGTCGACGCGGGTCTCGCGCGCGTGAAACGCTACAGCTTCCGCAACAAGGTCGAGCAGCTGCAGGTCGAGCCGATCGCGCAGTCGGCGGCCAACCAGCGCGCCGGCCGTTGCGGCCGCGTCGCCGACGGCGTCGCCATTCGCCTGTACGAAGAAAAGGACTTCCTCGAGCGGCCGAAATTTACCGAGCCGGAGATCCTGCGCTCCTCATTGGCGGCGGTCATCCTGCGCATGAAGGCGCTGCACCTGACCGACGTCGAGACGTTCCCGTTCATCGAGCCGCCGCAAGGCCGCGCGATTGCCGACGGCTACCAGCTGCTGCAGGAAGTGGGCGCCGTCGACGACACCAATGCGCTCACGCCGCTCGGCCACAAGCTGGCCAAGCTGCCGCTCGACCCGCGCGTGGGCCGCATGATCCTGGCCGCGCTGGAGAACGCCTGCCTCACCGAGATGCTGATCATCGCCTCGGCGCTGTCGGTGCAGGATCCGCGCGACCGGCCGATGGAGCACCAGCAGGCGGCCGACGAAGCGCACAAGAAGTTCGCCGACGAGAAGTCCGAGTTCCTCACCTATATCAAGATCTGGCGCTGGTTCGAGCAAGCCATCGAGCACAAGAAAACCAACCGCCAGCTGCAGGAAACCTGCCGCGCCAATTTCCTCTCGCAGGTGCGCCTGCGCGAGTGGCGCGACGTCCATTCGCAGCTGCTCACCATCGTCAAGGAGCAGGGCTGGCGCCTCAACGAGCTGCCTGCCACTTACGAAAACCTGCACGCTGCGCTGCTTACTGGCCTGCTGGGGAACATCGGCTTCAAGAGCGATGACGAGCCGGGCGCCGGCTACCTCGGCGCGCGCGGCATCCGCTTTCACGTCTGGCCAGGCTCCTCGCTGATCAAGAAGCCCGGCAAGTGGGTAATGGCGGCCGAACTGGTCGACACCACGCGCCTGTACGCGCGCACCGTGGCCAACATCCAGCCGGAGTGGGTCGAGCGCGTCGGCGCCCACCTGCTGAAAAAATCGTGGGGCGAACCGCGCTGGGAAAAGCGCGCCGCACAGGTCACCGCATCCGAACGGGCCACCTTGTATGGCCTGGTGGTGTACAGCCAGCGCCGCATCAACTACGGCCAGTTCAATCCTTTCGAGGCGCGCGCGATCTTCATCCAGGAGGCGCTCGTCGGCGGCGACTACGACACCCGCGCGCCGTTCTTCGCCCATAACCACAAGCTGGTCAAGGAAATCGAAAACCTCGAGCACAAGTCGCGCCGGCTCGACGTGCTGGTCGACGACCACCTGATCGCCGCGTTCTACGACAAGCTCATTCCGGCCGACGTGGTCAACGGCGCCGGCTTCGAAGCCTGGCACAAGCTCGTCACGCGCGACGATCCGAAGCTGCTGTTCCTCAACCGCGAAGAACTGATGCGCCACGAGGCGGCCGGCGTTACCACCGAGCTGTTCCCCAAGACGCTGACCGTCACCGGCATCGAGATGGGCCTCACTTACCACTTCGAGCCGGGCAGCGTGCGCGATGGCGTGACCTTGTCGGTGCCGCTGTTCGCGCTGAACCAGCTGCCGCGCGAGCGCGTCGAGTGGCTGGTGCCCGGCATGCTGAAGGAGAAGGTGCACCTGCTGCTCAAATCGTTGCCGCAAAAGCTGCGGCGCCATTGCGTGCCGCTGCCGGACTACGCCGCGCGCTTTTGCGAGCGCATGCACGACACCGGCATGTTCGGCCGCGGCGACCTGATCGACGCCATCATCGCCGACATCCGCAGCCAGACCAGCCTCGCGGTCTTGACCACCGACTTCAAGATCGAGACGCTGCCGGCGCACCACTTCATGAATTTCAAGGTCATCGACGAGCATGGCCGCCAGCTCGACATGGGGCGCAACCTGGCCACGCTGCAGGCCGAATTCGGCGGCCAGGCGCGCCAGAGCTTCCAGAAGCTGGCCGAAGCAACCGCGCAGAGCGTGGCCGAGCCGGTCGTCGCGGCGCCAGTCAAAGGGAAGACCACGCCGGCAGCGGCAGCGCCGGCCGTCAGCGCTCATACAGGGTTGACGTCGTGGACCTTTGGCGAACTGCCCGAGCTGCTCGAAATCGTGCAGGGCAAGCTGACCCTGATCGGCTTTCCGGCGCTGGTCGACAAGGGCGCCCACTGCGACCTCGAAGTGTTCGACGACCCGACGGTGGCGGCGCGCACCCACCGGGTCGGCCTGCGCCGCCTGTTCGCGCTGCAGCTCAAGGAGCAGCTCAAGTTCATCGAGAAGAACATCCCGTCGATGCAGCAGATGGGCATGCAGTTCATGGCGCTCGGCTCGCAAGAGGAGCTGCGCGACCAGATCATCCAGAAGGCGATCGACATCGCCTGTCTGCAGGATCCTCTGCCGACCGACGCCGCGTCGTTCAACAAGCGCAAGGACGACGGCAAGTCGCGCCTTGGCCTGCTGGTCAACGAGATCGCGCGGCTGGTGTCGCAGGTGCTGACCGAATTCCATGGCCTGCCGAAAAAGCTGCAGGGCGTGCAGGCGGCGGCGGCCGACATGCAGGCGCAGTTGCAGGCGCTGGTGCACAAGCGCTTCGTCACCGAGACCGACTACGCGCAGCTGGCGCATTTTCCGCGCTACCTGAAGGCGATCAACGTGCGCATCGAGAAGCTGCGCGGCGATCCGGCGCGCGACGCCAAATCGATGGCCGAGTGGACTGGCGCCGCCAGCCAGTTCCTGCGCATCTCCAAGGTACAGGCCGGCAAGAATACCGACCCGCGCATGACCGAGTTCCGCTGGATGCTGGAGGAATTGCGCGTGTCGCTGTTCGCGCAGGAACTGCGCACGCCGATGCCGGTATCGGCCAAGCGGCTGCAAAAGGTGTGGGAGTCGATGCAGCGTTAGGGAACGGAGGGGTCTGACCCGTTGTCTGGGTCGGACCCCGGATTGGTTGACGCGTGCAAATCCGGGGTCCGACCCTAAGCGGCGGGTCAGACCCCTGCTGCTGCGTCAACGGGTCCGCATCACAGGCCCGAGCCGCCTTCGCTGCCCGTGCCGCTGCCGCCGGCGCCCATGCCCGTGCCGCCGCTCATGCCACCCATCGGCATGCTACCCGTTTGCATGCTGCCGCTGCGCGAAGCATCGATGCCGGGTCTTCGAATGTCATGGTACGTCTCCTTGATCGAATGTGGGTTTAGCCGGGTAAGCGTAGGTGTTGCCTTCGCCTGCCGATTGATCCGGCTCAATCGTGCCGGGCTTGATTGGGCAGTGCTTACCACAGGAAATTGTTGCGGTTTCGCACTTATGCGCGCCAACGCACAGAACGGGTATTTAGCGCTCGCTATGCTTGTAAAAAAATACGGAGGCACCCAAATGATGTTCGTCAATGCGCGCTGCAACAACGCTGGCCCACTCGGCAAATCGATCCCAACCCGCTCCTTTGCAGCGGCGCTGTTTGCGCGCTTGAATGCACCCATAACCAGGTTCCGATGGTAAAAACGATTAATCCCTGGCTGCGCGGTTTGCTGCGCGCCGGGAAGAAGCAGCAACGTTCGGTGGCTCGCGTCATTGGCACGTTGCTGGCGCCACCCAAGCCGGCGGCCCGGGCCAAGCCCAAGCCGCGGCCGAAGGCGCCTGCCGCCACCGTGCCCGCCACGGTTGCGCCGCTAAAAACGAAGCGCGCCAAGAAGGCTGCGCCTGCACCCCAACCGGCCGCCCCGGCCACCGGCAAGTGGCTCGCCTCCTATCTCGCCGGCGTTTCCGAGCGCGGCACGCTGCGCCGCATGAGTTACTGGCTGTATCTACCCGACCATCCTCCCGCCGACGCCGCCGCCGGCCTGCCGCTGATTGTCATGCTGCACGGCTGCGAGCAGACCGCCACCTTGTTTGCCCAAGGCACGCGCATGAACCAGCTGGCCGAAACGGCCGGCTACGCGGTGCTGTATCCGCAACAGTCGGTCAGCAGTCATCGCCACCGCTGCTGGAAATGGTTCGACCGCGCGACCCAGCAGGGCGGCGGCGACGTGCCGATGATCATCGGCATCATCAACAAGGTGCGCGCCACCTATCCGATCGACGGTTCGCGCATTTATATCTGCGGCATTTCGGCCGGCGCCGCGATGGCCAATATCGTTGCCCTCAACCATCCCGACCTGTTTGCCGGGCTCGGGCTGCATTCGGGGCCCAGTTTCGGCGGCGCCCACAGCACCATCGGCGCGCTGACGGTGATGCAGCATGGCGCCGGCACGCGGGTCGACGGCCCGATCGCCGAAGTGCTTGGCCGGCGCGACCAGTTCCATCCTCTGCCCACCATCCTGATCCATGGCGACGACGACCCCGTCGTGCGTCCCGTCAACCTGGCGCACCTCACGCGCCAGGCCATGCTGGTGAATAATCTGGCGGCCGATAGCCCCGAGCAGGTGGCCGAGAAGGTCAAGGGTGGCCGCGCCTACCAGTTGCGCGACGTCTACAGCGGGAGCAAGGTGATGTTGCGGGTGGCGCGCGTCGCCGAACTGAAGCACGCCTGGAGCGGCGGCGACGAGCGGGTATCGTTCAATTCGGCGCAAGGTCCTGACGCCAGCAAGATGATGCTCGATTTCTTTTCAAGGCACCGGCGCGCCTGAGGCGGCGTTGCGCGCCACCAGGGTGCTGGCGAAGGTCTGCAGCTCGTCGAGGCCGCGCTTGATGATGCTCACCAGCGCCGGCACCGGCGCGGCCTGGTAATCCCATTCGGCGCGGCAAAATTCGCCGGTGCGCTTTAGCTCATCGGCCAGCCCGGCGTCGATCCAGCCGGCCTGGTGCAGCAGCGTCAACACGGCGCGCTCGTCGCCTGGGACGCCCAGCGCGTAGGCGCCGATGACGTAGTCGCCCATTTCCACCGCCGCCTCCCAGGCGCGCACCACGTTCAGCGTGGCCGCGTCCTGGCGCGTGATGTCGCCCACAAAAGTGGTCGGGTCCTTCTCGTATTCCTCGCGGGCGCGGCGCACCGCGCGTGCGATCGTTGCCGTCTTGCTTACCAGTACTCCATCGTCCATGCTGGCCTCCGTATGTTGGACGCGTTATATGAGGAAAAGTGCCGCCGCCACCGCGGTCGGCATCAACGCGCCGAGGAACAGGCCGACCGCGCCGATCGATTCGTCGTTGAAGCCGCGCTTGAGGAGCGCCGCGCCGGCCGGGTTGGGGGCGTTGGCGATCACCGTCAGGCCGCCGCCGGCGACCGCGCCGGCCACCAGCATGTATTTTTCATGGTCGCCCAGGCCCGTGATCAGCGAGCCGAGGTAGGTCAGCGCGGCGTTGTCGGTAATTGCGGTCAGCCCCAGCGCGCCGAAGAACAGCGCGGTCGGTCCCAGGCTCGACACCACCGGTTGCAGCCACCATTGCTGCATGCCGCCCAGCACCACCAATCCGGCCAGGAAAAATCCCACCAGCAGGCCTTCCTTCAGGATCAGCGGATCCTGGTAGCGCTGGTACGATTGGGTAAAACCGAGGAACAGCAGGAACACGCCGAGGAACAGCACCGGATGATGGGCCAGCATCACCACCGCGGCCAGGAACGCCAGGTGAATCAGCGCGACCAGGCGCGGCATGCGCGGCACCAGTTCGGGCGAGGTCGCTTCGGCGGCCGCCGTGTAAGGTTCGGCCTCGAGGTGGCGGCGCAGCAGGACGATGGCGCCGGTGGCGTTGATGCACACCGCCAGCGCGGCCTTCCAGCCGAAGGTGGTTGCCATGAAGGCGCTGTCCCAGCCCCAGGTGGCGGCAACCATCAGCACCGGCGGCGCGGCGTAGGCGGTGAGGGTGCCGCCGATTGAGACGTTGACGAACAGCACGCCGAGGGCGGCGTACTTGAGCCATTCGGGTACGTGGGGACGGAAGATTTGCGGCGCCAGCATCAGCGCGGCCAGCGTCATCGCGGCCGGCTCGGTGACCAAGGAGCCCGACAGCGGCACCAGCGCCAGGCCGAGCCAGGCCAGCGCCAGTTCGGTGCGCACCGGCGCCAGCCGCGCCAGCATGCCGAGCAGGGCGCGCACGCTGTCGAGCACCGGCCGCGATGCCGCCACCACCATGACGACGAAGACGAACAGCGGCTCGGTATATTGGCGCGATTCGGCATAATCGATCGCCGCCTGCGGTCCCGACAGCAGCGCCATCGCCATGATCAGCAGGAAGGCCCAGAAGCCGAACACCACCTCGACTTCGCCCAGCAAGTCGAACAGGCCGGCATGGCGCGGGTGGCGGTGGGCCAGCAGGTCGAATGCCTTGGCGGAGAAAGTGTGGATCAGGGCGCAGGCGAACAGCACCGCGCCGACTACTTGCATGGTGTCCACGAGGCTAGTTTGCGCGCCGGCAAGGCGCGGCGGCGTAAGACCGGGAGGAGCAGGATTTTTTCATTCGGCAACCATGATGAGTGAGCGACTATTATGCCGCACGCCAAGATATTTTTTTCAGAATGTTAGAAAAGTTGGCTAGACCTGGCTAGACCTGGCTAGACCCGATGCACTGTATGCTTTACTGAGATTTTCATCGTTGTATGCGTAATCCAACGTCTGTCGGGAATGACCCCCGTTCCGCTGCTAAGGCCTGACGCTCGTGCCTGCCCCTCGGATCGCTAGGAAATTACCCTCGAGCGACCTTGCGCAGCAGATAGTTCACTGCCTCGAAGGCAAAGTAAACAGCACCAAGCATTGCGAGATATCCCCAAACACTTGCGACACCCGGTCCACAGTAGGCTTCAGTGAGGCACGTAAAGACTCGGCCGACGACTTGGATGTCGCTCCATAGCGCAATGCCGAAGGTCAGCGCCGCTGCGACGAACATCGAGCGCTTCCGAACTTGCGGCCCTTTAGTTTTGAACACGTCAATCATTAACAACCAGGATCGATAGGGCAGGAGACCTGCCGCAGCCAGGCCAACAAAACCGAGCAAATAGACCGCAGCGCTTTCAAACGGTATGCTCATTTATTTCTCCTGACCTGACGCAGCAGGTTGCCCTGCCAGAAGGTTTCAGGCTGGACATACGGAAAGGATTGATGTCCGCTTAGGGCCGTTCAAGCGGGACTTGACACTTAGGGAGCTCGACAAAATAAAATCATCTGATCGCCTTTGGCGATCGCGTAAAAGGACTCTGCCTTAACAGGGCGTTGAAAAAGGCATGAATACCTTCGGGTTTTATCGATGATCAGTCGAAATTTATCGATCCAAACCCGCATGCCTCCTGAGAACCAAGTTCTAGCCGCTTTTCAGGGCG
>NZ_JAFCWM010000024.1:0-74726 GCF_049897565.1 Massilia sp. TWR1-2-2
TGCGACGCGTTCTTTCCACAGCGCTTCGCGTTCGATATTTGCCATTCCTATCTCCTTTTCAAAACCGGAGTATGGCTAGGTGGAATTGGCAATGGAAGGTGGGTGGACTGGACGCTTACGGATCAGACCCCTGCTGCCGAGGTAGGTATCACACAGTTGAGGTGGCGCGTGTACTTCGTGCGAACGACTTGAGAGGTTTAACCAAATAGGTTAAATTAAGATATGAGATGTCCAAACTGTGGCGCCGCGCACTTAATTCATGACACGCGCGATGTAGCCTATTCTTACAAGGATGAGGCCACTGTGCTACCCCATGTTACCGGCGAATTCTGTCCTGCCTGCAATGAGTACATTCTCGACGCAGACGAGTCGCGACGTACTATGACTCTAATGTTGGCGTTCAACAAGCAAGTCAATGCCTCGATAGGAGATCCGGAATTTATTGTCAGCGTCACAAAGAAGTTGAATCTCGATCAACGGGAAGCGGCCGAACTTTTTGGCGGCGGTGTGAATGCATTTTCGCGGTATGAAACCGGAACAACGAAACCTCCTCTGGCATTGCTAAAGTTATTGAAATTTCTTGATCGTCACCCCGACCTCCTCGCCGAAGTGAAAATGGCGTGATCCGTTAGCTGGGTACTGCAACGCGCCGCTGGACTCGCTTCACCAGCAGCGACAGCGCAAAGCACAGCACGAAATACACGACGGCGACGAACAGGTACATCTCGACCAGCCGGCCGTCGCGCTGCGCAATCTTGCTGGCGGCGCCGACAAAGTCCGGGATCGACAGCACGTACACCAGCGACACATCCTGGAACAGAATGATGGTCTGGGTCAGCAGCACCGGCAGCATGTTGCGCACCGCCTGCGGCAGCACGACCGATCCCATCACCTGCCCGTACGTCAGCCCCAGCGCCTCGCCCGCCAGCATCTGCCCTCGCGCCACCGACTGAAGGCCGCTGCGCATGATCTCGCAATAGTAGGCAGCCTCGAACATGACGAAGGTGATCAGCGCGGAGGCGAATGCGCCCACCTTGACCGGCTGCGCGGCGTCAATCACCCACGCGGCAATATACGGCACCAGGAAGTAGAACCAGAAGATGACGAGCACCAGCGGCACCGATCGCACCAGGTTGACATAGGTGGCGGCCGGCAACGATATGAGCCGGTTGCCGGACAAGCGCATCATCGCCAGCATGGTGCCCAGCACGATTCCGCCACACATGGCCAGCACCGTCAGCTTGAGGGTGAACACCATGCCGGTGCCGAACAGGTAGCCACGCGACCGGACAATGACGTCGACGTCGAAACCGGCGAACATGTCAGTGGACCTTGGACCTTGGCGGCGGCAACGGTGAAACCGGGCACCGCCACCCGCTTCTCCAGCAGTTGCATCAGGGAAGCGACAAGCATGTTGATGACCAGGCAGATGATCGTCGCCGCCGAAAACGCTTCGAACACCTGGAACGAGCACTGCTGGATGGCGCGCGCGCTCGCCGTCAGTTCGACCAGGCCGATGGTCAGCGCGACCGAACTGTTCTTGATTATGTTGAGAAACTCGCTCGTCAGCGGCGGCAAAATCAGACGCGGCGAACAGTGCCCGAACCATTGCCGGAAGCGAAGTCATGGCAATCTCCAAACGAAAAAAGGCCGGCGCCCGATGCGCCGGTGCCTTTAGTTTGGAGTTGGATGCGTGCGGTTTAGTTGCACGCTAAAGCTTGAGACAAGCTTCAGGTGCGGCGCCGTGCGTCACTTTTCGACGAAGGCCCGTTCGATCACGTAGTCGCCCGGCACGCCGATGTGTGGCGAGGATTTGAAGCCGCGCTCATCGAGCAGTACGCAGATGTCTTTCAGCATCGCCGGACCGCCGCAGATCATCACGCGGTCGGTCGCCGGATCGAGCGGCGGCAGGCCGATGTCTTCGAACAGCTTGCCGCTTCGGATCAGGTCGGTCAGGCGGCCGCGGTTGACGTATGGCTCGCGAGTGACGGTCGGGTAGTAGATCAGTTTTGCGCGCACGTCCTCGCCGAAGAATTCGTTGGTCGGCAACTCGTCGGTGATCACGTCCTTGTAGGCCAGCTCGCTGACCTGGCGCACGCCGTGCAGCAGGATCACTTTTTCGAACCGCTCGTACGTTTCCGGATCCTTGATGATCGACAGAAACGGCGCCAGGCCGGTGCCGGTGCCGAACAGGTACAGGTTCTTGCCGGGCAGCAGGTCATGCAGGATCAGCGTGCCGGTCGGCTTGCGGCCTACCAGCAATTCGTCGCCGACGGCCAGGTGTTGCAGGCGCGAAGTCAGCGGACCGTTCGGCACCTTGATGCTGAAAAACTCCAGGTATTCGTCGTAGTTGGCGCTGGCGATGCTGTAGGCGCGCATCAGTGGCTTGCCGTCGACCTGCAGGCCGATCATGACGAAATGGCCGTTCTCGAAACGCAGGCTAGCGTCGCGCGTGGTGGTGAACGAAAACAGCGTCTCGTTCCAGTGGTGAACGCTGAGCACGCGTTCTGTTGCAAAATTTGCCATAGATAAGCCTTAAAAAAACGTCCGATTCCTCAATGTTACCTTGTCCGGCGAAATTGCACTTTCCGCGGGCCTATTTTGAGGCAAACTACCGGCGCCGCCAACGTGACTGATCAGGCCGTACGCGATGCAGTCGCTGCGGTTTTGGGATCCTGCGCAAAGTGGGTCGCACTCATGGAATTTGTCGGTATCAGCCGAAGCCGCACAATTTAGATCGATCAACACACACCAACGTCTTCCCCGCGAAGGCGGGGACCCATTCTGAATATGCAGAATGGTGTCTTCCGCTCAGCAGGGGTCGCCGCCTTCGCGGGGACGACGGCTTTGCATATTGAAGTGTTTAAAACTTCAACTATTGCTGTCGGGGCAGCGCGTGTACCACAGGCTGGACGCACACGGCGGCCGATGTTGTCCGTTGTCGGACAAACGATGTCGCAGTATAATTGGCAGCATCGGCAATAGCAACCGCATCGATATCATCCTTCCCGCCTACACGCCATGAATTCTGCTCCCCTTCCCTCAGCGCCGCCCAAGAAGCATCGCAACCTCGCCCAGGGCGTTGTCGCTTATATTGCCGACAGCATCCGCGATGGCGCGCTCGAGCCGGGCGACAAGTTGCCGACCGAGTCGGAAATCATGCGCATCCTCGGCGTCAGCCGCACGGTGGTGCGCGAGGCGATCTCGCACATGCAGGCGGCTAACATGGTCGAAACGCGCCACGGCATCGGCACCTTCGTGCTGCAGCCGCAGCCGGCCAACACGCTCGGCATCGATCCGAACACCGTTGTCACCGTGCGGGACGTGCTGGCCCTGCTCGAGCTGCGCATCAGCCTCGAGACCGAGGCCGCCGGCCTGGCCGCGATCCGCCGCAGCGACGCTCAGCTGCAACAGCTGCGCCATGCGCTCGATTCGTTCCAGGCGTCGGTGCGCAGCGGCGCCGAGACTGTGCCGTCCGACCTGCAGTTCCACCTGCTGGTGGCGCAGGCCTCGGGCAACCGCTACTTCCACGATATCCTCAGCCACCTCGGCACCAATATCATCCCGCGCTCGCGCCTGAACTCGGCCAAGCTGGCAAAGGACGATCCGAAATTTTACATGGACCGGGTGATCAACGAGCACGAGGATATCTACAACGCGATCGCGCGCCAGGATCCCGAAGCGGCGCGCGCCGCAATCCGCACGCACCTGAGCAACAGCCGCGAACGACTGCGCCGCGCGCAGGAAATAATCGAAGGCGCCGGCGCTTGAAGCCGCCGAATCGTCAAGCGATGATGTAGATCGCGCGGAAATCGTTGACGTTCGTGAGCGTCGGCCCGCTGATCACCGCGTCGCCAAGCGCGCCGAAAAAACCGTGGCCGTCGTTGTTGGCCAAACTCTCACGCGGCTTGATGCCCTGTTGCCACGCGCGTGCCAGCGAATCAGGCGCCAGGTAAGCGCCGGCGATTTCTTCCTGGCCGTCGACGCCGTCGGTGTCGCAAGCCATCGCGTGCACGCCGGCCAGGCCATTGAGCGTCACTCCCAGCGACAACAGGAATTCGACGTTGCGCCCACCGCGCCCATTTCCGCGCACCGTGACGGTGGTCTCGCCACCGGAGAGCAGGATGCATGGCGCCGCGAACGGCTGGCCGTGCGCCACCACCTGGCGCGCGATGCCGGCCATGACGATGCCGACGTCGCGCGCTTCGCCTTCGATGCTGTCGCCCAGAATATGCACCGGCACGCCGGCCGCCCGCGCCACGCCGGCCGCCGCCTCCAGCGCCATCTGCGGCGTGGCGATCATGCGCGTTTCGCTGTTGGCCAGCCGCGCATCGCCCGGCTTGATGCTTTCGCCGCGGCCGCTCTCGAGCAGCGCGCGCACCGCGTCGGGCATCGCAATGCCGTGCCGCTGCAGGATCGCCAGCGCATCGGCGCAGGTGGTGGGATCGAACGTGGTCGGGCCGCTGGCGATGTCGGCCGGGTCGTCGCCAGGCACGTCGGAAATGAGCAAGGTCACCACCCTGGCCGGATGGCAGGCCGCGGCCAGCCGGCCGCCCTTGATGCTTGAGAGATGGCGCCGCACGCAGTTCATCTCGCCGATGGTGGCGCCGCTTTTCAGCAGCGCCTTGTTGATGTCCTGCTTGACGGCCAGGTCGAGGCCATCGCCGGGCAGCACCAGCAGCGACGAGCCGCCGCCGGAAATGAGGCAGATTACCAGGTCGTCGGCGGTTAAATCGCCGACCAGGCCGAGTATGCGCTTGGCGGCGGCGAGCCCCGCTTCGTCGGGCACCGGGTGCGACGCTTCGACGATCTCGATGCGCTCGCACGGCGCCGAATAGCCGTAGCGGGTGACGACCAGTCCGGACAGTTCGCCGGGCCAGTTCTGCTCGACCACGCGGGCCATTTCGGCCGACGCCTTGCCGGCGCCGATGACGAGCGTGCGTCCGCGCGGCGGCGGCGGCAGGTGCGGCGCCAGGCAGTGCGACGATTGCGCCGCTTCGACAGCGGCATCGAACATCTGCCGCAACAGCTTGCGTGGTTCGCTCATGCGCGACTCCTTAGAATTATTGAGGGACTGGCGCGCCGATTTCGTAATTGGCCATGATCTCCAGCGCGCGCACCAATGCCGAATGATCCCACGCTTTGCCGCCGTGCGCAGCGCAGGCGTTGAAAAGCTCCTGCGCGGTGGCGGTGTTGGGCAGCGACAGGCCGACCTGGCGCGCACTGGTCAGCGCCAGGTTCAGGTCCTTCTGGTGCAGTTCGATCCGAAAGCCTGGATCGAAGGTGCGCTTGATCATGCGCTCGCCGTGCACCTCGAGGATGCGCGAGGCCGCAAAGCCGCCCATCAGGGCCTGGCGCACCTTGGCCGGATCGGCGCCCATGCGCGAGGCGAACAGCAGCGCCTCGCCGACCGCTTCGATGTTGAGCGCGACGATGATCTGGTTGGCCACCTTGGTGGTCTGGCCGTCGCCATTACCGCCGACCAGCGTGATGTTCTTGCCCATCAGTTCGAACAGCGGCTTGACGGTGGAGAACGCCGATTCCGGACCGCCTACCATGATGGTCAGGCTGGCCGCGCGCGCGACCACTTCGCCGCCCGACACCGGCGCGTCGAGGTAGTCGCAGCCGAGCGCATTGATGCGCGCGGCGAATGCCTTGGTCTCGACCGGCGAGATCGAACTCATGTCGACGACCGTCTTGCCGGCCGACAGACCCTGCGCCACGCCGCCGCCGTCGAACAGTACCGACGCCACGTGCGGCGTGTCGGGCACCATGATGATGATGATGTCGGCCTGCTGCGCTACTTCCTTGCCGGACGCGCAGGCGACTGCGCCCTGCGCCGCGAGGTCGCTTGGTAACGGCTTGTGGTCGTGCGCGAACAGCTGGTGTCCGCCTTTGAGGATGTGGGTTGCCATCGGCAAGCCCATGATGCCAAGACCGATGAATCCGACTTTACTCATGTTGTTTCTCCTTGTTGGTGTATCAGGTAGCGGTCTTGAACTTGGCGGCCAGCGCCTCGGCGCCGCGCGCGAGGATGCCGATGTCGCTGCCGACGGCGACAAACGTGCAGCCGATCTCGATGTAGCGGCGCGCCAGCGCTTCGTCGCCGACCAGGATGCCGGCAGCCTTGCCGCAGGCGAGGATGCGCGCCACCGCGTCTTCGATCGCGGCCACCACCTGGGGATGCATCGGATGGCCGATGAAGCCCATCGACGCCGACAGGTCGCCCGGTCCGATGAAGATGCCGTCGACGCCGTTGACCGCGGCGATCGCTTCGATGTTGGCCAGCGCCTGCGGCGTTTCGACCTGCAGCAGCACGCACAGGTGTTCTTCACACCGGTTCGGGTAGTCCTTCACGCGGCCGTAATCGGACGCGCGCGCCGCCGCCGAGTAGCCGCGCACGCCGCGCGGCGGATAGCGCGTCGCCGCGACGGCGTTGCGCGCTTCGTCGGCATCCTGGACGAACGGGATCAGCAAGGTCTGCACGCCGACGTCGAGGTAGCGCTTGATGGTGACGGTGTCGTTCCAGGGCGGGCGCACGATCGGATGCGCCATGCCTTGCGCGATCGCCTGCAGCTGCGAATGCACCATCGGCAGCTAGTTGGGCGAGTGCTCGGTGTCGAGCAGCCGCCAGTCGAAGCCGCAATTGGCCAGCACTTCGACGGTGATGTTGCTCGACAGGCCGGACCACAGCCCAAGCTGCAGCTGGCCGGCCGCGATGGCGCGCTTGAATTCATTGGTCGGCATGGTCATGGTCTGGTTTCCTTGAGCGGTGAGAGGAACACACTCGGAAGTGCTAGCGGTCGAAGCCGGGACGCTTGTTATCGAATTTCCAGCCGGGCAAGAAGAACTGCATCGCAACCGCGTCGTCGCGCACATCGAAGCCTGCGAAGTGATCAGTTGTCGTACAACATCAAGAAGTATAGTCAGGCCAACAATTTAGCGCAACCACTGATTGGTACGGTTCGCACATAACTGTTATTGAGCTGGCCGCTAAACTGAAGCGACTCATTACGCTTGTGAATAATGCTTATGAAAACTTGAAATTGGCATTGGAGGTCTTGCGTACCCATACTGGATCTACGCCACCAAATTAATGAGGAACCGAAAATGACGACAACTACCGCAAACCTTTCTGTCCACGGTCACTCACTGTTCGCTGCTGTTTCGACTTTCTTTACCGCCATGTTCGCCGCGCCGAAGGCCCGTGCCAAAGTCACGCTGGTGAAGCCGGTTGCCGCGACAGCTGCCAACACCGGCCAGAACCTCTGGAAACTCTACCGCATGAGCGCCGGCATGGACTCGGTCAACCCGGAACTGTTCCGCGCCCTTGCCGCCAAGGGCTAACCGTAGTCTATAACGGTTCGATGGCAGCGGCTGCGCGTCAGTTTCCCTTGCGCCGCTGCCCACCGTGATGACCAATCCCGCGTCGCCAGCACGGCAGCGACGGTGGCGATTGAACTTACTCGACCGATATCTTCCCAACTTCGCCTTGACGTCTTTCGGCAGCCCTTTCGGCGCTGCGAATGCCTGCCACGAATACACGTCTACCCCGCGCGCGCCGGCTTCGTCGAGCGTCGGCACCTGCGGCAGGAGCGGTGAGCGCCGTTCGCCAGTCACCGCCAGCACTTTCAACTTGCCAGCCTTTACGTAAGGCAGCGCCGTGTTGATGTTGACGAACGAAACGTCGACGGCGCCTTCGCTTTCCAGGCGCCGCTGCGCACGTACCGGTCCATCGCCGGCAGGCGGCGGCCGCTGGCCAGCAACAAGGCGAGCGCAAGGTCCGCCACGTCGTCGGTCAGCACGCCGGGGGTGTTGGTGACCTTGATGCCGCGCAAGCGCGTGGCGTCAAGGTCGACCGCATCGACACCGATGCCGTGGACGACGACAATTTCAAGCGCCGGCAGCAACTCCACCTGAGCGGCCGTGATGCCCACCGTGCCTGTGGTGAAGACGCCCCGCACCTCCGGCGCGACTTGCCGCAGTAAGCTGTCCTGCTGCGGCGCAGCGACGCGCCACAGGTGATGGCAAGTGAACTCGTGGTCCAGACGCGCCATCACTTGCGCCAAAGAGCCGGCGGCCAACACAAGAATCGCAGGGTTCACGCCGAATGTCCTTGAACAGATTAACGTCTGTACCAGGCCATCCTACAAGACTCTTCGATTTCCTCGACTTTCGTGTACGGTTACAGCGGCTGACAGGAAGGCGTGAGCTTGCCCGCCAGTCCGCAGGAAAGACGATTGCGTTCAGAACGAGTGACGCACCCCCAGGTTGAAAGCACGGTCGCCCGTGCCAGGCTCGGTGTTGTTCGCCACCGTGTACCCTGCCCCGTTCTTGTTGTTGACAACGCCGTAGGCCAGGTAAGCGCTGGTGCGCTTCGACAGCGGATAGAGGTAACCGATGCCCCAGGCGCGCGCATCCCGGTTGAAGAAGGTCTTGTCGTTCTTGCGCATGTAGCTGGCCAGCACGGTACCGCCCACCAGCGGCGCTGTGACGCCGACAAGGAATTCGTTGCCGTCGGTCGACGCCGTCGCTGGCACGCCACCGTACGGGTTCGCGTTGTTGCCCAGCGGGGCGCTGTTGAAGCCCTTGTCCCTGCTGTACGCAAAGCAGGCCTTGGCAACGCCGAAGTCGTAGTTGGCCACCAGCATCCGGCTGGTGCCGAGGCTGCGGTCCACCGGCGTGACGCCGGGCGCCGCCGCGATGTCCGTGTTCTTGTAGTTGTAGGCGGCGCGCACGTTGAGTGGTCCCTGCGAGTAGCCGACCGAAAAGCCGAACTGGCGACCGGCCTTGTTGTCGCCCGCCTGTTCGCCGGCGGCGTACGCGATGTCGGCGTTAAATCCCATCAACGGTGGCGCCGAGTATT
This sequence comes from Massilia sp. TWR1-2-2, assembly GCF_049897565.1. NCBI lineage: Bacteria > Pseudomonadati > Pseudomonadota > Betaproteobacteria > Burkholderiales > Oxalobacteraceae > Massilia > Massilia sp. TWR1-2-2. The sequence goes on from NZ_JAFCWM010000024.1 coordinate 8,867, forward strand.
GCGCCGTGTTGCTCGTACGGACGTTGCTGCCGTAGTCGGGAAACAGGTTCTTCGCGCCGCCCGCGTAGCCTGTGCCCCACGGGTCGCCGACCTGCGCGAGCGCCTGGTGCCACGGGGTGTACTGGCGGCCGATGGTGAGCTTGCCGGCGCGCGTTTTCAGGCCCACGAATGCGTGCCGGTTGAACAGGCTGCCGGCAGCGTCCTGCTCGCCGGTATCGACGCGGAAGCCCGATTCGAGCTGGAACAGCGCGCTCATGCCGCCGCCAAGGTCCTCGGTACCGCGAAAGCCCTGGCGCGAATACGATCCGACGCCGCTGGAAATCTTGTTGACTGTGCCGGCCGCGCCGCCGCTTTCACGAACGTAGCCGGCATCGACGATGCCGTAGATACTCAGGCCTGTCTGCGCCGATGCGCCGCCTGCACTCGCGGCCAGTAACGCCGCTGCCACGATGGTCTTGTTCATGTCCCGATCCTTTTCTTCGAGAGAAAGCACCGCATCAACAGGATGAGGCTGCGAGGCGACCCATCACGGCCCTGTCCCCAGGGACGCCACGGGTCACTCTCCTTTCGACGGAAATGGATGTCGGTGGTTCGGGCGGCGGCCGATTAGGAAGCGACCGCGCGCACAAGGTTTGCTATAGCGCCAGTGCGCCGCAACTCAGAGTGCTAAGGCGATCGCTTCGCCAACTTCCGTTGTATTCGCGCCACCACCGAGGTCAGGCGTGGTCGGTCCCTGCAGCAGCACCGTTTCGATGGCTTTGAGAATGGCATCGTGCGCGGCCGTGTAGCTGGCGTCGCCGTTGCCGAGGAAGTCGAGCATCATCGCGCCGGACCAGATCATGCCGATCGGGTTGGCGATGTTCTTGCCGAAGATGTCAGGCGCCGAGCCGTGCACCGGTTCGAACAGCGACGGAAAGGTGCGCTCCGGATTGAGGTTGGCCGACGGCGCGATACCGATGGTGCCGGTGCAGGCAGGGCCGAGGTCGGACAGGATATCGCCGAACAGGTTCGACGCCACGACCACGTCGAAGCGCTCGGGCGAGAGCACGAAGCGCGCGCACAGGATGTCGATGTGGTACTTGTCCCAGCGCACCTCCGGATAGGACGGCGCCATCGTCTCGACGCGCGAATCCCAGTACGGCATGCTGATCGAGATGCCGTTCGATTTGGTGGCCGACGTCAGGTGTTTTTTCGGGCGGCTTTGCGCCAGCTCGAAGGCGTACTTGAGGATGCGGTCGGTGCCCTTGCGGGTGAAGATCGAGGTCTGCGTGACGACTTCGCGGTCGGTGCCGTCGAACATGATGCCGCCGACGGACGAGTATTCGCCTTCGGTGTTCTCGCGCACGACGTAGAAGTCGATGTCGCCGGGCTTGCGGTTGGCCAGCGGGCAAGGCACGCCTGGCATCAGGCGCACCGGGCGCAGGTTGACGTACTGGTCGAATTCGCGGCGGAACTTGAGCAGCGAGCCCCACAGCGAGATATGGTCGGGCACTATGTCCGGCATGCCGGCGGCGCCGAAGTAGATGGCGTCGCAGCCGTCGAGCTGCTGGCGCCAGTCGTCCGGCATCATCTGGCCGTGCTTGACGTAGTAGTCGCAGTTGGCCCAGTCCATCGTGACGAACTCGAGCGCGAGGTTGAATTTTTGCGCGGCCGCGCGCAGCACGCGCAAGCCCTCCGGCATGACTTCGTTGCCGATGCCGTCGCCGGCGATTACTGCGATTTTCTGGGTTTTCATGTTGAATGTTCGGTAAGGAGCGGGAGTCGTCGATCTTACTAGATTTCGGCGTCCGATGAATGTGCGGCGGCAATACGGATTTCTGTCGGTGCATTGCGCGGATTGGTCGGCCGCTGGCGCGTCTGGGGTCTGACCCGCGGGGTCAGACCCAGTTCGGTCGCTAGAACAGCGTCTGTTGCTGGCTGGTCAGCGCAGTGAAGTCGTCGCGCACGAATGGCAGGATGGCGTCGGCGACCGGCTGCAGCTGGCGCGTCAGATAATGTTCGTAGTCGATCGGCGAGCGCCGCACTTCCAGCGGCTCCGGCCCCGCCAGCGTTATCACATACCGGATCCAGCCGCCGTTCTGGTATTGCAGCGGCCTTCCCTGTTGCCGGTTAAATTCGTCGGCGATGCGCGCCGCGCGCACATGCGGCGGCACGTTGCGCTCGTAGTCGTCGAGCGGCCGGCGCAGCCGCTTGCGATACACCAGCAGGTCGTCGAACTCGCCGCTGGCGGTGCGGCTCGCATAGTCGCGCACATAATCCTGATAAGGCTCGCCCTTGAATATGCGCAGATACAGCGCTTGCTGGAATTGCTGCGCCAGCGGCGTCCAGTCGCTGCGCACCGTCTCCAGGCCTTTGTAAATCATCTGCTCGCTGCCGTCGGCTTTACGCGTCAGGCCGGCGTAGCGCTTCTTGCTGCCCTCTTCCGAGCCGCGGATCGTCGGCATCAGGAAGCGCCGGTAATGGGTCTCGAATTGCAGCTCCAGCGCGTTTTCCAGACCGAATTCGGCGCGCAGGTATTGGTCGAACCATTCGTTGACATGCCGGACCAGCGCGCGGCCAATCTCGGCGGCGGCCTCCTCGCTGTGCGCATGGCGCAACCAGACAAACGTCGAATCGGTATCGCCGTAGATAACCTGGTAGCCCTTCTCTTCGATCAGCCTGCGCGTATGGTGCATGATTTCGTGACCACGCAAGGTAATCGAGGACGCCAGCCGCGGATCGAAAAAGCGGCAGCCGTTTGACCCCAGCACACCATAAAACGCATTCATGATGATCTTCAGCGCCTGCGACAGCGGCTTGTTCTGCTCGCGCTTGGCAGCGTCGCGTCCGTCCCAGATCTGCTTGACGATGGCCGGCAGGCAGTGCTTGTCGCGCGAAAAGCGCGCGCCGCGAAAGCCTTCCACCGACGGCGCGTCGCTATCTTCGCGCGTGCCCACCACCAGGCCCACCGGGTCGATCAGGAAGGTGCGGATGATCGATGGATACAAGCTCTTGTAATCGAGCACCAGCACCGAGTCGTACAGGCCGGACTGCGAAGCCATGACGAAGCCGCCGGGGCTGTCGCCACCTTCGACGTCGCCCAGGTTCGGCGCCACGTAACCCTGGCGGTGCATCATCGGCATGTACAGGTGCTCGAAGGCGGCGACGGAGCCGCCGCTGCGGTCCGCGGCCAGGCCCGTCACGCTGGCGCGCTCCAGCAGGAACGTCAGCAGCTCCGTCTTGGCGAAGATGCGCGTGACCAGCTCGCAGTCTTTCAGGTTGTAGCGCGCCAGCGCCGGCTTGTCTTCGGCGAAGCGGCGGTTGATTTCGTCCATGCGCTGGTACGGATTGTCGATCGACTTGCCTTCGCCCAGCAATGTCTGCGACACGTGTTCGAGCGAGAACGACGAAAAACTCCACGTTGCCGACTTGAGCGCTTCGATGCCGTCGATGATCAGGCGGCCCGCGGCGGCGGCGAAGAAGTGGCCTTGCCTGCCGCCGTGTTCGCGCCACTCCATCGGGCTGCCGTCGCGGCCGAAGCGCAGCGGCACGTTGTAGCGCTCGGCGTGGCGCAGCAGCACGCGCAGGTCGAACTGCACCACGTTCCAGCCGATGATGGCGTCTGGATCGTGGCGCTCGATCCACTCGTTGAGGCGCTCGATCAACTGCGCGCGGGTGGCGCAATATTCCAGGTCGAAATCGAGCGGCTCGTCGCTGCCGTTGGGCGGGCCGAGCATGTAGACCTGGCGCTGGCCGCAGCCTTCCAGGCCGATGCAGTAGAGGTCGCCGTGGGCGGTCGTTTCAATGTCGAGCGAGACGAGCTTGAGTGACGGGCGGTATCCCGGCGCTGGCTTGAGCTGGCCGTCCAGCAGCGGGCCTTTGCCGTCCGGACCAGGCTGGCCGCCAAAGAAGACCGGCGCGGTGATGAAGCGCTCCATCAGGTAGCGCTCGGGCGGGCGGACGTCCGATTCGTAGACGTCGATGCCGTATTCCTTCAGCCGCTTGGACAGCTTTAGCAACTGGCGGTATTGGGCGCAATACAGGCCGAGCACGGGGCGGTGATGGAAGTCGCTCAGCGACAACGACCGCAGCTCGAAGCCGCGTTCGCCCAGCAGCACCGCTTCGGCCTGCTCGCGCTGCTCGGCGGGGATAAACGCCACCGATGGATGCGGCGCCAGCCGGACCTGGCGCGGGCCGTCGTCGGTCGCCAGCCAGAACTCGACTTCGGTGCCGGCAGGCGTGTCGCGCCAATGTCGGGTGAGGAGAAAACCTTGCTGTAGTTGATCCAACGAATTGCCTTCGGGCGCCAATGAGTCTGTAAAACGCATCGCGTGCGTGCCAGCCTCGATTTTACGCCCTGCGGTCGAATTACTTCGGCTGGCCGAACACTTGCGTCCAGTAGATGCGCGACCGGTCGCGCGCGCCGCCGGTGGCGAAGGCGGCGCCCATTTCGGTGAACCAGCGGTTCATGATATTGGCGCAGTGGCCCGGACTGGCGAGCCATCCGGCCATCGCTTCTTCCGGCGTGCTTTGCCCCAGCGCGATGTTCTCGCCGATGCCGCGCCAGCGATAGCCGGCCTGGACCGCGCGCTGCTCGACTTCCTTGCCGTCGCTGCCCTGGTGACTGAAGTAATCCTGCCGGGCCATGTCGACGCTGTGCGCCAGCGCCGCCGCACCGAGCGAACGGTTAAGCGTGAGCGCCGGCGCCGCGGCGAAGTGCCGGTTGCCGCAGCTGCGATCGGTGGAGCGAGCGCGGTTGACTGCGTCGAGCAGGATCTGGCTGGTGTTGCGCGCATCGGGCAGCCGGGCGACCGGGGCCGGCGCTGCCGGGCGCGCAAACACAACCTGCCAGGTGTCGCCGGTGCGCCCGGCGCCGACAGCGGTAAATTCGGTGCTGAGGAGGATCTTGCAGTAAGCCCGCTGAAAGGCGTCCATCGCGGCGTACGCATCGCGCGGGCCGGTAATATAGATGGCCTTGGCGTGGGCGCCGGTGTAGCCGGCCGTCGCGAGCGCCTGCTGCAGCGTTGCGCCGCGACCGACGTACAGCCGGCCTAGCGCGCGATGCTGCGCCAACGGCGCCACCGGGTCCGCCTCCCAGCCTTCGCAACTGCCCGGATCGGCGCGATAGTCGTTGATGAGGTCGACGAGCGAGTCGCGATCCTGTGCATGCGCCGATCCGGCGAGCATCGGAAGGCAGGCGAGCAGGCAGCGCGCCATCGCGATCGGGCCGATGGTGAGAAGACGGTTTTTCAAGGTGCACGCTCTGTGAATGATGTTGTGACAAGCATTAGAGTGGCCGCCTGCCGTCGAGTTCGGGCACAGTAGCATGCCGTGCGGAACGATCGATTGTCCAATCGTTTCAAGATGTTGCTGCGGCCACGCGGAAGCCTCGCCAAACGAATCGTCTATCGAAAACAACAGGCACAGCACGCTTTCAAATGCGCCCGCAACCTTGCGTTCGTGCTATAAATGCATTACTTACCGGGAGATAGTCATGGAAGAACAGCATCAGCGCAAGGATCACGACACCGAAGAAAAAGTCCGCGAAGCGATCGCGATGAAGACTGCTTTCGGCACCGATGTAGCGCGCACTTTCTTGAAGATGCGCGGCATCGATTCCGACTTGACGGAACGAGTACTGACGGCGCCGCCGGAGCAACTGCGCCGGTGACCGGCGCAGGCCGCCGACGCATCGCACGCCTACCTGGCCATCCCCCCTGAAGCCGGTCCTCGGCTGCGCAACAGCAATTCGATGAGCAGCACGGCCGCGGTGGCAATGGCCAGCACGGGCATCAGCACGCACAGCGCCACCGCCGCCACTGCCGGCGCGGCGGCCGCTCTCCACGTCCCCTGAACCAGGCGCGGAAGGCCGAACGAACCCGGCTGGCGCCGCTTGAAATACATCACCCACCCGCATATCAGCGAGAACAGCACGCCGACGCCGAACAGCAGCAGCAACGCCTGGTTCCACCAGCCGAACTCGCCACGATGAAACGGAATGCCGATCGCGGTCGCCTTGCTGAAGGCGGTCTGCTTGTCCCAGCCGGCGAAATACAGCTGCTCGCCATTGGCAGCGTCTAGTGCCAGGTCGAATTTCTTCGTCGGCCGGCTTGGATCGGCTGAGCTGGCGCGCCAGACGCCGTGCATGCCGCGCGGTGGCGTCAGCTGCACCGCCACATCGGGTGCGCTGCGCCGCGTGATGTTCCACGCCGCCTGCCATGTCAGGCCGGTCTCATGATGGGCGGACTCCAGATCGGCCGGCACACGCGGCGGCGCCTGGCCGAGCGCATCGCGCGCGCTTCTGATCTGCTCGCCGGCATACTTGCTCCAGGTAAGTCCGGTGGCCAGGATCGTCAGCGTCAGCACGCTCAACGCAATGCCGAGAAACGCATGCCACTGCTTCCAGGCGACGCGCCCACGCGCGCCAGGCTGCGGCAGCGCTGGCTGCGTGGCTGACGGCCACCACAGCGCCACCCCGCTCAGCAACATGACCATCATCGCGCTGGCGGCCAGCTCGATCATCCAGCGCCAGCCGTCGCCTTGCAGCAGGCGCGAATGGAGGTTCTTGGCCCAGTTGCCGAAGCGCTTGTCGTTGGCCACCGTGCCGATCACAGCCGCTGTGTAGGGATCGACGTAGACCGTGACCGGCTGCGCCGGCGCGCGCACGGCGGCCGGCTTGGCAACGGCGGCGCCGTGATGGTGGCCTTCATCTGCGCCCGAATCCTCGACGAACACCGCCTTCACGGAATCGCGCTCGCCGTACGCCGGCAGCACCGATTGCAGGCGCCATTCGGCGGGCGCGGCGTCGCTGGCGGCCGCCACTGCATCATCGAGCGAACGCATCGCGCCGGCCGGCTCGATTTGGTCGAGCCAGCCAAGCTGGAGTGCCTCGATTTGCGGCGTGAAAATGTAGAGGATGCCGGTCAGCGCGGCAACCAGCAGGAACGGTGACGCAACCAGCGCCGCCCAGAAGTGGATGCGCCACCAGATGCTGCGGCAACGCGCGATGTCGGTGTCGATAGTTTACATTGCAGCGTTCCTTCACAGGTCAAACCTCAGCTCGGCCACCACGGTGCGCTGGGTGTACGGGTGGAAAGCGCAGTACTTGCAATTGTTCAGGTTGTCGATACCGACAGCGGCGCTCACGCGCGGCTGCTGCTTGCCGAGGCTCGCTGCATAGCCCCGTTGGCGGTGATGATTGAATCAGTATAGGTGGCGCTGCTGCCGAGCTCCAGCCCTTTGATGCCGAGGTCGCTCGTTTGCCACGATCACTCCCCGCCGTTGGTACGAATTCTATCGACATTTCGAACCGTCGTAACTGTCTGCGTCAGCGCCTGGGAGTGCAGCGCATCGCGCGTGCGTTCGAGAAACAAGGTGGTGCGCAGCGTGCCGTTGCCGGCGTTGTGTTCTGCGCTCAGTTCTCCGGTCCACGATTTCTCGGGCTTCAGGTTCGGGTCGGTGTTGACGATCGCGTCGCCGCCGATCGAGCCCTGGTACAGCTCGCCAACTGTCGGCATGCGGACGGCTGTTTGGTGGACGGTTCGGCGGGGGCGCCGCCGTCGTCGCCGACCATGACCACGCGCAGGCCATGGCGGTACAGATTTCGGCCCAGGTCTGGCCTGACGACGGCGTGAATGCATGGGAAATCGACGGCGCTAGCGCAGCCAACAGGATCGCAAAACAGGCGAGCCAGGCAGCAAAGCGTCGAGCTATCAATGTCAATCCATGCAAGGAATATATCAGCGCCTAGAATTATTCTTTTCTACACCAACGTTTTGCACCTGGATTGCCAGCGCTTCGCGTACCTTGTGCGCCAGCTGTTCGCTGCGGTAGGGTTTGCCAATGAGCTGCACGCCATCGTGCAGGCGCCCGCCAGTGGTCAGTGCATTCTGCGTGTAGCCGGACGTGTACAACACCGCAATGCGCGGCAGCAGCTCGCGCGCCGCCGCTGCCAGCTGTGTACTCGACACGGGACCGGGCATCACGACATCGGTAAACAGCACGTCGATGGCGGCGCCGCCACCGATCACCGCGAGCGCGCTTTCGCCGTCGTGGGCCTCGAGCACCTGGTAGCCAAGCTCGCGCAGCATGCCGACCGCGGTTGCCTTGACGTCGGCGTCGTCCTCGACCACCAGTACCGTTTCGCTGCCGCCGACGGCAATCAGCGGCGCGGGCGCCAGCGCCGCTTCGTCCGGCGCATCCGAGCGCGGCAGATGGATCACCACGGTGGCGCCCTGCCCTGGCGCGCTTTCGATATGGATGTGGCCGTCGCTTTGCTTGACGAAGCCGTACGCCATGCTCAGGCCAAGGCCGGTGCCCGAGCCGATCGGCTTGGTGGTGAAGAACGGCTCGAATGCCATCGCGACGACCTCGGGCGGCATGCCGACGCCGTTGTCCGTGATCGACAGGCGCACGTAGTCGCCGGCAATCGCGTCGACCCACGCCGGCGTGTCGTCGGCGCGCAGCGTGACGTTGCGCAAGTCGATCTTCAGCGTGCCGCCATCCGGCATGGCGTCGCGCGCATTGATTGCCAGGTTGAGAATGACGTTTTCCAGCTGGCCCAGGTCGGCCAGCGTATTCCATAGTCCCGGTTCGGACACGATCGCCAGCTCGACCTGCTCGCCGATCGCGCGCTGCAGCAAGTCATCCATGTCGCGCAGGGCGCGCTGCGCGTTGACCGCCACCGGCTTGAGCGGCTGGCGCCGCGCGAACGCCAGCAGTTGCGACGACAGCTTGGCGCCGCGGTCGACGGCGCCCTGTATGCTGGCCAGACGCTTCTTGACGCGCTCGTCAAGGCCCTTGAACAGCTGCAGCAATTGCACGTTGCCGCCGATGATGTGCAGCACATTGTTGAAGTCGTGGGCGATGCCGCCGGTGAGCTTGCCGACCGATTCGAGCTTCTGCGCGTGGCTCAGCGCGGTGCGCGCCTCTTCCAGCGCGCGCGAACGGTCGCGCTCAAGGCGCTGCGCCAGCTTGCGGTCCGAGATGTCGCGAATAAATGCGCTGACGGCATGGCCGGCATCCTGGGGAAAGCGGCCGATCGCGAGCTCGACGGGAACGACCCGCCCGCTGCGGTGCAAGGTATTAATCTCCAATACCTTGCCGATCTCTTCGGTGTCGCCGCTGTGCAGGAAGCGCGCGAACACGGCGCTGTGGGCGGCGCGCTTATCTGCCGGCACGATCAGCGCCGTCAGTTGCTGGCCCACCGCTTCAGCCGCCGTCCAGCCGAACATCGCTTGCGCCTTGGCGTTCCAGTCGGTGATGCGGCCGTCTTGTGCGACGGCGACAAACGCGTCGTGCGAATGGTCGAGGATTACCTGCACCCTTTGCCGCTCCGCCGCCAGCCGCGCGTTGGCGGTGCGCAAATCGTCCGCATTCTCGCGCGAGCGGCTGATATCGGTGTGGGTGCCGATCGTGCGCACCGGGTGACCCGCGGCATCGCGCGTAACGGCCATGCCGCGCGCCAGGATCCAGCGCCAGCTGCCGTCCTTGCACAGCATGCGAAACTCGGCCTCGTAGTTGCCGCCGGTGGCGGCAAGGTAGGCGCGCAGGATGGCGCGCACCGGCGGCAAATCGTCCGGGTGGATCAGGCGCTGGAATTCCGACACCTGGCCTGCGATGTCGGCGTCGTCGTAACCGAGCATCTGTTTCCAGCGCGTCGAGAACACCACCGCATCGGTGGAGCGGTCCCAGTCCCACACGCCGTCGCCGGCGCCTTCGAGCGCGTACTTCCAGCGAAACTCGCTGTCGCGCAACTGGCGCGTGACGGCGTCGACCAGCGCCAGCGCTCGCCCGCGGCCCGAGGCCAGCGCCCACACCAGCAACGCCAGCAGCAAGCTGACGATGCTGCCGACCAGCGCGATGACATCCGGGCGATCCGACGCGAGGCGCCTTTCGAGCAGCGGCGCCGAGCGCAGCGCCAGCGTCCAGGGCCGGCCGGCGACGTCGATTCGCTGGGTGGTGCTGAAGTAGGATGCATGCCGCGCCTCGGCCGAGTTGGGCGAATCGGAGCTGTACAGCAGCGACGCCGGCGTCATCTCGGTGCCATCGTGAATCGACAGGATGATGTCGCCGGCGCGCTCAGGGCGCAGGCCGTTCATCAGGTCGTCCATGCGGAACGGCGCGCCGACCCAGCCGATCAGGTTGGCGCGTCGCTGCGCCAGCCCAGCGACCGGCGTCCCGCGCCGATATACCGGTAAATACATGACGAGACCGGCCTGTTCGCCTTTGCCGTCTTCCTGGATCAGCCGCACCTTGCCCGATGCTGCGGCCTGGCCGGTGTCGCGCGCGCGCTCCATCGCCGCCCGGCGGTTCGGCTCGGTCAGCATGTCGAAGCCGGGCGCGCGCAGGTTCAACCCGGACAGCGGCTCGATGTGCGTGATCGACGAGTACACCGGGCGTGGCGCGGCAGGATGGAGCTGGTAGCCCGGGTGCGTCGCTTGCATGCCGGCGACGTGCGCATCGACCTGCGACGGTTCCAGCAGCTTGACGAGGGCTAATCCCTGGATGCCGGGAAAATTCTCGTCGAGCCGCAGCGATTTCACAAACAGGCGGAAGTCGCCGGCGTCGACATTCATCGATCCCAGCAGGTACGCCTGGGTGCTGCGTTCGACTTGCTGGTAAATCGACATCCGCTGTTCGAGGCGCCGCAAGCTCTGGCGCACCGCGAAATCGAACTCGGTCTGCTGAAAGCCCTGCAGTTGCTGGTTCGCCGTGTGCCAGGCGCTGTAGGTTGCCGCCAACGAAACGAGCAACACCGCCGCAGCGACGATCCAGGCGGCGCGCGCGGGCGGCGGGTTGCTCGCTGTGCTATCGGCAGGCGGACGCGAAATCGCAGAGTTGATGGGCATGGGCGCTATCAGGAAAGGACTGCCGCCATTATCGACGAAGGCGGCGTTCTGTGGCGCAAGGTTACTGTAAAACTACAAAATTATTCGGTTGTAGCGGTTCACAACCAGCCGGCGTCGCGCGCCAGCCGAAACGCTTCGACGCGATTGCCTGCATTTAACTTGCTGATGGCCTCCGACAGGTAATTGCGCACCGTGCCTTCGGACAAGTGAATCGCTTTGGCAATCTCCGCCCCGCTCTTGCCCTCCCCGGCCAGCCGCAGCACCTGGCGTTCGCGGTCCGACAAGGGATCCTGTTCGCCGCCCCAGCTTTCCATCGCCAGTTCCGGCGCAATGGCGCGCCCGCCGGCATGTACCGTGCGGATGGCCGCAGCCAGCGAGTCGGCCGGCGCGTCCTTGAGCAGGTAGCCGCGCACCCGGCCTGCATGGCGCGGCGCAGGTATCCGGCGCGCGCGAACGTCGTCACGATGATCACCTTGCATGCGCAGCCCTCCTCTGCCAGCGCGGCCGCCAGTTCCAGCCCCGTCATCGATGGCATTTCGATATCGGTCAGGACGATGTCGGGCGCGGCCGAGCGGCACAAGGCCAGCGCCTGCTGGCCATTGACGGCGCGGCCGACCACTTCGATCTCGTCATCGAGCCCGAGCAGCGCCGCCAGCGCACCTAGCACCAGCGCCTGGTCTTCGGCGATCACAATTCGTATCATCGTCATGCTCTCATCGGTAAGGCAATTTCCAGGGTCATTCCCTGCTCGTTTGCCAGGTGAACATGTCGACTTGGGTAGTGTCATAGTCCCTCCGGTTCAAGATGAGCCGAGTCTAGGGACTATGACATCACCGGACAAGAACCAAAGAGCATGACTTTCGCATTACAAATGTCATTTATTGACCGCCAATGCGGTAAGTCTCGCCACGTTTCAGGTAGCTCACCTTGTTCGCAAGGCCAGCTTCGTTGACCGCCTTGTGGAAGTCGGTCAACGGCGACTCGAAGCGGTCGTAATCGTCGTAATGGATCGGGATGGCGCGCTGCGGAGCGATCAGCTGAAGCATGCGCAAGCGTTCCCTGGCGTCCATCGTCACCGTCACCACGCCCAGGACGCGCGTGCCGCCCAGGTGAAGCAGCGCCAGGTCGATGTCCGGGTAACGCTTGGGAATCTCGTCGATGTCGCCGTAGACCATCGTGTCGCCGCTGATATACATCCGGTAGGGTTTCGCCGCGGCGCGGCGCCACTCCAGCATCGTGCCCATCACGTCGGGCAGCAATGCAGCCACGGCCAGCGGTCCATGGCGCCCCGGCATCGCCGTCGCCGCCAGCGTCGTGTCGCCGTTGACGATGTCGATCCGGCCCCATGTTGCCAGCCCCGTTGCGCGCTTGAAGCCGAGCTTGCGCAGGTGCTCCGCTGACGCTGCATTGTTCACGATCGGCAGGTTGCGGTCGAGCTTTTGCTGCACCAGTCGGTCGAAGTGATCTTCGTGAAAATGCGACTGGATCACCAGGTCGATCGGCGCCAGCGCTTCCAGGTTCATGGCCGGGTCGGTCAGGCGCGTGGCGGTCAGTCCGTAGCCGAGGTGTACCTTGTCACCTGGATCGGTCAGGATCGTGATGCCGCCGATCCGGATGATCACGGTGGCGGTGCCGACAAACTGAACCGAGTTGTCGGCCAGGTCTGCTGACGGTACGCTGGGCAGTTCCAGGCGTTGCGCCGGCGGTGCGGTCTGCGCCGCCGCGACACTCGCCGTCAGTACCAGCATCGCCATTGCCACACGCATCCATTTTTTCATGCCGGCCTCCCCGTTAACTAGCTTCCAGAAAGGCTAGCACAGGGGCCTGTTCAGCGCCCGTCGTCGGATCAATCGCGCCGAATCCTGGCGCGCCACGACTCCGTTGGCTTTCGGCGCACAGCACCATTCATGGTCTGCACGGGCACCAGCGCCTGGCGACGAAGGTTAGACGGCACTCACGCCAAACCAGATAAGCGCCGCCACCGCTGAAAGCGCGATCCAGCCCGGATGCCTTCCTTTGGTGCCAACGAGCACAAGCAAAGCCCCGGCCAGATTAGCGAAGACCGCGGCGCTCAAGATAACGGCGCCCGGTGCGCCGTCAGGATCGAGCGCCAGCCTGAGCATCACGCCTGCGAAAGCCCAGCCAAATACAGTCGCCAGGTGCCAGGTTGCCCAGAGAATGCCGATGTGCCTGGCGCGAAGTGGCGGTGCCGCCATCGCTGGAACAAGTGCGCCTTTTCGCGCGTGGCGGAATATCAGCGCTTCGCCGAACACGGAGTGAACCAGGCCGATGGCGATGGCAAGCACGCCGGCAGCAAGAAGGATTGTTTGCATTGTCTCTCCCTGAACATGATGGTTGGCTATCGCTGCGGACGATAGGTGTTCTTGTACTGCTCGGGAACCTCGTACGGATAAATCCTGCCCATCAGTGCTGCGCATATCAAGGTCGATATCAGCACGCCGATGCAGACGAATAAGCCAACGACCCAAAGGCGCAGGCAAATCGTTGAACCGACGTACCAGGACAGGGCGCAGCCCAGATGAGCAAATAGCGCCAGGACTGCGAAGAAGTAATATGGCGCAAAAAATACGCGAACGGATAAACGTGAAGCCCTGCCGCGGCGTAGTGAAAATTAGTATCGCGCCCGTACACCGCGCGGCCCATCAAGACTGCGGCAACGTGAATCCACAAAAACAGCGCCAGATAGGCGCCAGATCCGGCCTGGAGCAATTCAATCAGGCCGGATCGCGTTTTGCGCCGCAGCCAAACCAGCCGCAGGCCGGTCGCGGCCTGCAGGCTGACACAAGCAAGAAGGAAGACTTCGATGACAGGCTCTCGATATACCAGTCGCAGCTGGTCCATCAGACGCTGGTAAGCGTCCAGGCTTGCCAGCGCCGCAAGGTGATTCGACAGGTGCGCCACAACGAAGATCACCACGATGATCGCCGTGGTTCGATGAAATACGCGCAGCGTCGTCATGCGGGAAACGCCGACAGTGTCAGGCAAAGCGGCTGGCTTGGCCGCAAGGTGATGTTAAACACGGGTTCGGGTGCGAATATTCCGACCGGTACCGTTACCGCAAAGCGCTGCAAGAACATCGCTGCAATGACGATCATCTCGGTCAACGCCAGATGCTGCCCCAGGCACACGCGCGGGCCGGTGCCGAAAGGCATGAACGCGCCACGCGGAATGTCCGGTACGCCTTCGGAAAAGCGCTGCGGGCGAAACGCGAGCGGATCGGGAAACCATTTTGGATCGTGGTGCATCAGCTGCACAGGCACCATGAACATGGTGCGCTTCGGTAGCTGCCATCGACCGAGCGATATGCGCCCGACCGCGCGGCGGCTCATCAGCACGGGGACGGAGGGATACAGGCGCAGCGTTTCCTGCAGCGTCTGGGTCAGATAGCGAAGCTTGGGCAGGTCGTTCGCGGTTGGTACCCTGCCTTGCAAAGTGTCCTGGACTTCCCGCCGCGCCGCCGCTTGCGTATCAGCATTCGCGGCCAGGCACCACGTCCACCAGGTCAGCGTGGCTGCGGCGGTCTCATGCCCGGCAAGAAATGTCGTCATGCATTCATCCCGCACAGCTTTGAGCGGCCACGCCACAGGATCGTCACGGTGCAATATCAGCAGCCGGGTAAGCATATCCTCCGGCCAGTCTTGGGACGCCAGCCGCAGCCGCGCCTGGACGTAGCGGTCGATCATGCCGTTTAGCACCTTGATCCCCCGCCGCTTGGTTGCCTTCCATGGCATGCAGTCGGGCCAACTTGCCGGCCAGTACATTTCCGCATTCGCAGCGCGAGCCGTGTCGTGCACCGCCCGCTCGGCGATACGAGCGTCTTCATCGATGTCGCTGGAAAACATCATGCGCACGATGACGTCCATGGCAAGCGAAGTCAGTGCGCTTTCCACGGGAAAGGTCTCGTCGTCGCCATGCCACTGCGAAAACGCCCTGGCAGCTGCGCTTGTTATTGCGGGAACAAATGATTGGACGGCTTTCGGAGAGAAAGTGGCGCCAAGCGCCTGGCGCTTGGACTTCCACAACTCGCCTTCGGTCGTCAGCACGCTGTGCCCGTGCAGCTGTGAAAATACCTGAACGCCGCGCTCCCAGCGAATCAACCGCTCGTGATGGTTGACCAGCAGGTCGCGCACGAGCTGCGGTTCGGATACGACGATTTGGCGCTCCGGCCAGATGCGCACATGCACGATATCGCCGTAGCGGCGCCGCCATTCGGCCACGGTGCCCAACAAATCTTTCGACATGCCGCGTAGCAGGCGCCAGCCAGTCAAACCGCTCGCCGGACCGGGTGGCCACGTTGCTGCCGCGGCTGGGGGATTGGTATCGACAGCGGCCTCGTATGGGCATTTGGATGGTGTTGGTTTCATGCGGCCAGTATTGGATGCCGATTGGTCGCTGTCTTGAACCCAAACGACATGACGAATTGAAAACTTTTACTTGCTATACTTGGACGCTATGCTTTCTGACAACCCAACCTGCGCATCGCTTTGCCCTGATCCGCTCGAGCGGGCGCCTCGCGCATGCGCCAAGGGGAACGACGAATCAGGTGCGTGGTTGCGCTTGGCGCCGCCAGCATTGCAAGGGGTATTGGTTGCGCTGGTTGCCAGGGATACGAAAGGACTTTCGTTAAACGATGCGCAGCGCCTGACGCATTTTCCCGCATCGCCGTTAGTGTCGATTTCGTGGTTTCAGGGCCCCGACGTTGGCCTGGTTGAGCGAGGTGAGCATGGCCCACGCTGGCGCCCGTTCGACGCCCAGGTCGTCATCGCCGGCAGTCAATCGCATCCAACGGCCACTTGGGCGCCGACCTCAGGGCGCGGCTATATGGCCTGCTTTACTGCGGACGCGGCGCAAGCACTGTTCGAGGTGGAGCTGGCTGCAATTCAGGACCGTTTTCTGCCGGTGAGCCAGGTGCTGGGCAGCAAATGGTCGCCGCTGTGGCAGGCGCTGACCGCCAGCGAAGATGCGGACGTGATGGCCGTGCTGACACGCCATCTTGCAGGGCCTTGGCAGGCGCTGCAAGGACGCACCTCGGCCGAGCCATCTTTGCGCCAGCTGGGACGCCATTGGGTCGAACGGCTGGCTTGGAAGGCCCAGGAGTGGCGGCGCCAGCAAAGTCCACGACACGTTGAGCGGCGCATCAAATCGTTCAGTGGCAGGTCGCTGCGCGAGTGGCAAGCCCTGGTCCGGACGGAGGGCTTGTTCTTCGCCGCGCGCGAACGCTACGAGAATGGCCAGCCGTTCGGTTGGGCGGCGCTGGCGCAAGACCAAGGATTTGCCGATCAGGCGCATATGAGCAGGGTGGCGAAACGCGTCACCGGCTTTTCACCTACCGGATTTGCCGACCGGTTTGCCGAAGACGAATCGTTCTGGCTGTATCGTTTATGGGTGTGACGTCGGCGTCATTCCTGGCGGACGCGGTATCTTTGGTTTCCACTATGAGAAGGCGAAAAAAAAGCTCCCGTTTGGGAGCTTTTTTCCTGCTACTGGCGGAAAGGGTGAGATTCGAACTCACGGTACGCCTAAACGTACGCCAGATTTCGAGTCTGGTGCATTCGGCCACTCTGCCACCTTTCCTGATCCGGGCCTTGCTGTTCTCGCTTGCTGCTGCGAGGACAGAATTATAGCAAACCTGCCGAAAAACGGAAGAGCTTTTTTTAGGCAACTTTACACGCCCCTGGTCAGCCGTTCCGCGCGGTTGAGCCAGCTGGCGTCAACCGCTCCAGCCCGCCCATGTACGGCTGCAGCACCGCCGGAATCAGAACGCTGCCGTCGGCCTGCTGGTAGTTCTCCAGCACCGCCACCAGCGTGCGTCCCACTGCCAGGCCGGAGCCGTTGAGCGTATGCAGCAGTTCCGGCTTGCCCTGGGCGTTGCGAAAGCGCGCCTGCATGCGGCGCGCCTGGAACGCTTCGCAATTCGACAGCGACGAAATCTCGCGGTAGGTGTTCTGCGCCGGCAGCCACACTTCCAGGTCGTACGTCCTGGACGCGCCAAAGCCCATGTCGCCGGTGCACAGCGACATCACGCGATACGGCAAGCCGAGGCCCTTGAGGATCGTTTCCGCGTGGCCGACCATTTCCTCCAGTACGTCGTACGACGTGTCGGGATGGACAACCTGCACCAACTCCACTTTGTCGAACTGGTGCTGGCGGATCATGCCGCGCGTGTCGCGGCCGTAGCTGCCCGCTTCCGAACGGAAGCATGGCGTGTGCGCGGTCATCTTGATCGGCAAGTCATCGAACGCGACGATTGCATCGCGCACCATGTTCGTCAGCGTCACTTCCGACGTCGGGATCAGGTAGAACGTCTCGCCCTCGCCTTCGGCGCCGCCTTTTTTGACCGAGAACAGGTCCGCCTCGAATTTCGGCAGCTGGCCGGTGCCGCGCAGCGAATCGGCGTTGACCATGTAGGGCGTATAGCATTCGGTGTAGCCATGCTCGCCCGTGTGAATGTCGAGCATGTACTGGGCCAGCGCGCGGTGCATGCGGGCGATGCCGCCCTTCATCACGGAGAACCGCGAACCGGTCAGCTTGGTGGCAACTTCGAAATCGAGCCCGAGGCCGGCGCCGACGTCGACATGGTCCTTGACCTCGAAATCGAATACCGGCGGCGTGCCGACCTTGCGCACTTCGACGTTGCCGGTTTCGTCCTGTCCGGCCGGCACCGATGCGTGCGGCAGGTTGGGGACCGATTCCATGAAGGCGGCCAGCTTGGCCTGCACTTCCGACAGCGACGCTTCGTTCGCCTTGAGCTCGTCTCCCAGGCCGGCCACGTCGGCCATCACGCCGGCGGTGTCTTCGCCTTTACCCTTGAGCATGCCGATCTGCTTGGACAGCGCGTTGCGCTTGGCCTGCAAATCTTCGGTACGGGTCTGGATCGCCTTGCGTTCGGCTTCGAGGGCGTTGAACGCTGCCACGTCGAGGACGAATTTGCGGCTTGCCAGGCGGGCGGCGACATTGTCGATGTCTTTGCGGAGAAGCTGGATGTCTATCATGATGGATTGCCGGTTTGTCGAGACCGCAATTGTACCAAGTCGACAGCCATTCTTAGCGAACTTTGGCGGGGAGCTCCCCAGCCGCGAGTCGCCGACGTTGCAATCACCTTGCGCATGCGCTCTGTTACGCGCCCAGCTTGGCTTTCTGTGCCGCGGTCAGGCGCTGGCCCTTGATGACGACGACTTGCATCGGTGCGTCGACGGTGACGGTGTGCGCGGCCACTGGCGCGGTGGCGATGCGGGCCGATTCATTGGCGGTGGCGTAGCTGGCGAACGTGGCGAGAACTGCTGCTGCGACGAAGGCTGCTTCGAAATTTTTCATGACTTTCATGGTGTGCTCCTGGTGGTGAAGTGGTTTGGTATGGTTGAACTTTAACGAGTCCGCCCTCCGTTCTCTACCGACTTGCGACGAACCGCAAGAAACGCGGGACAGTCTGCCGAAAAGGCGGCCTCGATGCAGGCTGCCAGACGTTCCAAACACCTCAAAAAAATGTGAAGGCCAAGCGGCATAACGAAACACTCGTTTTGGCTCAAAGAATAGCGAGAAAGCGAATAGAACCTTTGGGACATTGCGATTTATCCAAGTCAAATTGAGGCTTAAAGCACAACATTGTTCCTGCCAATCTAACAACCTGGGGGGAGTAATGAGGCAACTCTATGAATATCATCCGATCGTCGGCTATCGCTATATCCCTAATCTGCGAGCGCGAATACCGCATGAAGGTGGCGGGTATCTGATGCAGGTGAATGAGCATGGATTTCGGTCCGACCAGCCGTTCGTGAAGGCCCGCACGCCGGGGCACCGACGGGTTCTGGTATTTGGCGATTCGTTCACGGCAGGCAACGCCGTGATGAATCGCCAACGCTATACGGAACTGTTGGAGACGCGCCTTGGATCAGCGGGTGCAGCGCCGGTCGACATCTATAATTTCGGGCTGTCCTCGACGGGAACCGACCAGCAATACCTGATCTGGCGTGAGTTTGCCAAAGGCATTGAACACGACTTGGTCGTCATCGCGGTGTTCGTTGAAAATATCCGGCGTGTTGTTGCGCAGTTTCGTCTCCATCATGACGAACACGGCCGCGAACGCGTCTACGCCAAACCCTATTACGAACTAGACGACGGTCGATTGAACCTGCGACAAGTCCCGCCGCGGCGCGAACCCTACGAGGATCACGAGTTAAGCGCCGCCCAGCGCGCCGCCGTTGACCAGGGTGGGCGTTTCTTGAACTTGCGCAGGCTGGCCGCCGCGCTTGGGATACGTGAAATGGTTCAGAAGGTATCGAAATACCAGCCGGTGCCACATTACGATTCGCCATCCACACCATCTTGGCAGCTGATGCGTGCCATTCTCGCGCAATGGGTCGGCGCGATCGATAAGCCGGTGCTGCTGATGCCGCTGCCGCTACCCCAGCACCTCGACCAGACTTGCGATGCGTCCGCCTACCAGGCTCGCTTTACCGAGCTTTCCGACGAGCTCGGATGCTACCTCCACGATCCGCTGCCCGACTTGCTCAACATCGAACCCGCGGAACGGCGGCGCCTGCGCTGGCCAAAAGACATCCACTTCACGCCGACTGGACACGCAGCGCTAGCGCAGTCGCTTGAAACGCCGATGGCCCGGATCCTTGCGCATTTGCCGATCATGCGCGACACGCACGCGGCCGCGATACCAGCGATTGACTAAAGGGGATGACAATGGGAAAGATCAGTTTGGGCATCTCAAGCGATTACCACGACTCGGCAGCGGCGCTAGTGCGCGATGGGCAAATCGTCGCGGCCGCCCAGGAGGAACGGTTCACGCGCAAGAAGCACGACCCGTCATTTCCAGTCAACGCCATCAATTACTGCCTCGAGGAATGCTTCATCGATGCATCCGAGCTTGACGCCATCGTGTTCTACGATAACCCCTTGATGACCTTCGACCGAGTTGTACAGAATGCCCGGGCCGGCGGCGCACAGGGACGTGACTTTTTCGCCAAGGCTGCCGGCTCGCTGCTGGGTGACAAGATATGGGTCAACGAACACGTTCAGCGAGCGCTTGGCACGCTCGGACGGGAAGGACGGGTGCTGTTCGCGGAGCACCACATGGCGCACGCAGCCAGCGCCTTCTACCCTTCTCCTTTCGACAGCGCGGCGGTGCTGACCATCGATGGCGTCGGCGAATGGGCAACGACGAGTTTGGGCGCCGGCAACGGACGCTCGCTCGAATTATTTGCCCAGATCGACTATCCGCATTCGCTCGGCCTGCTGTACAGCGCATTCACCGCGTTTTGCGGCTTTAAGGTGAATTCCGGCGAATACAAACTGATGGGCCTGGCTCCCAACGGGCGTCCGACCTATGCGGACCAAATCCGCGAGCACCTTATCGATATCCGTGCAGACGGCTCCTATCGCCTCGATATGACCTATTTCGGCTACCTGGATGGCGCGGCGATGTTCGGACCGCTATTCGCGCACCTGTTCGGTGGTCCGGCGCGGCTTCCCGAGTCGCCCATCACGCGCCGCGAGATGGATCTGGCCGCAAGCATCCAGAAAGTCACAGAAGAAATTGTGCTTGATACTGCCCGCTACCTGCGCCGCACGACAGGAGAGAAGAACCTTGTTCTGGCAGGCGGAGTCGCGCTCAACTGCGTTGCCAACGGCAAGCTGGCCGCATCCGGGATTTTCGACCGCATCTGGATCCAGCCGGCAGCAGGCGACGCTGGCGGCTCGCTCGGCTCAGCGCTGCTGGCGCAGCATGCATACTGGGACGTGCCGCGAACGCGCGGTACAGGGGCCGGTGATGCCCAGCGCGGCAGTTATCTGGGACCGCGCTATTCGAGCGAAGAGATCGCCGCCTTCCTTGATCGCAAAGGCTATCCATATCGCCGCATTGTGGACCAAACAGAGCGGCTGACCTTGGTGGCAGAGAGCTTGGCCAAAGGAAATATCGTCGGCTGGATGTCGGGTCGGATGGAGTTTGGACCTCGCTCGCTGGGCGCGCGCTCGATCTTGGGCGACCCGCGCAATCCACGTACGCAAGCCAGCATGAACTTGAAGATCAAGTACCGCGAGTCATTCCGCCCGTTTGCGCCGGCAGTCCTTCGGGAAAAGTGCAGTGCGTATTTCGAGTTCGACGACGACAGCCCTTATATGCTGCTGGTGGCTCCAGTTAAGAAAGCACTCTGCAAGCCGATGGACCTGGCGGCCTTCGACAATGGCGATGACGACATGATGGGAGTGAATAACCAGCCGCGCAGCGACTTGCCGGCAATTACCCACGTTGATTATTCAGCAAGAATCCAGACAGTGGATTGTAAAAGCGTCGAGAACGGCGGCCATCCCGAGTTCCGCTCCCTGCTCGAAGCCTTTGAACAGGTGACGGGTTGCCCAGTGCTGGTCAACACCTCGTTTAACGTACGTGGCGAGCCAATCGTGTGCAGTCCGCAAGATGCCTACCGCTGTTTCATGCGTACTGAGATGGATCTGTTGGTGCTGGAGGACATGATTCTGTGGCGATCCGAACAGCCACCGCTGAAGGACGATGACGACTGGAGGAAAACGTATGAACTCGATTGATCACAAGGCATTGCGAGCGCTGACCGATCCGCTGTTTGAGGCGCTTACACGGGACATCAACCCGACACTTTCGCCATTTCCCCTCGGTCCCGATCCGAAGGAGACCAGCTACTACATTTAACGCACGCATTGCACCATGACGCCCGCGGATTTCCGAGCCGCGTCTTGCCTCGATGCCGATGAGTTTGGCCGCAGCCTGAACGCCTACTGGACGGCGATCGGCCACCCCGAACTGGCGCTCTGCACGCCTGAAGTGGTCGAGGCGGCGCGCGCACTGCACGCGCTGCAACTGGAGGCCCAGCCCGAGCCGGACGTATCGGCTCTCATTTATCAAATGTTCTAGCGGTGCTTCCATGATTCATGACTTTGCGGATATGGCTTCCAAAACTGCCATCGCGGCGTTTTTACGCGGCTTCCCCCATGCCTTTGTCGCGGTGGCGCCGACCACACTGGCGTGCGGAAAAACTGTGCCAGCCTTCGCGGTTTCTCGCTGGCTGGCCGCGCGCGGACGGGACGGCCGAGTACTGCTGAGCGAGACGGCTGCTCCGTGGGTAAACATCGGCTACCTTGCCGCGCGTGCTGCCTGCTTCGAATCTTCCCTGCAGTTGCTGACCGAATCGCAGTCGCTGGCGATCGCGCACGACTTGGCGCGCCAGCCAATTAACTGGAGTGGAGGTGCCGTGGGCGTGGGCAAGCTTTTCCAAGGACTGCATCGGAGCGGCTTTGACCGGCCCCAGGCGGCGTGCATGCCCTCGGCCCATCGGAGCGAACGACGCTGGCATATGTTGTCAAATGGACAAATCATCGTCGACATTGCCGGTAACGCATTCAATTGGGTGTTCGACGATATTCAAGGCGATGGAGAGGGATTGGTGGCGCGTGCGTTCGCCGAGAACTCGCCGACCGTGTCCGAAGCGCCCGGCGCGACCATGGAATACGGACTCGGCTGGTGGCCGCGCCGCGGCTGCGGCTGGCACGGACGGGCCCTCGCGCGCGGCGGCAGCTGGTCATCCCAAGAGGGATCAGGGCTTTTTACAGTAATCGATGAAAGGCCGCGGGCTGAGAGACCGTACATCGGGTTTCGGTGTACGTTGCCGATGTAGCAGCCGATTCTGTTCGGATCTGCAAAATCTGGAACCGGTTTCAATACGCAGCTTGCCCTCTGAGTGATTTCTCGCGGCAGGGTTTAGTCTTACCCAACCATTTAGGATTAAGACATGTGCGGTATCAGCGGAATTATTAACAAGAATGGCTCGCCGGTCACAGATTGGCAGATAAGTTCGATTAATAACATGATTACTCACCGCGGTCCTGATGGCTGTGGATTGTATTTTGGCCGAAACTTGGCGCTCGGACACCGCAGGCTGGCGATCGTCGACGTGACGACTGCCGGACATCAGCCCATGGTATACCACAATAAGCATGTGATAACGTTCAACGGAGAAATTTATAATTATTTGGAGTTGCGAGCACTGCTTTGTGCTGCGGGCTACGACTTTATGTCAGGAACCGATACGGAAGTCATTCTGGCGGCATACGAGGAGTGGGGTGCCGATTGTGTCAAGCGGTTCAACGGCATGTGGGCTTTTGCAATCTACGACATAAAGAAAGCCGAGATATTCTGCAGCCGCGACAGGTTTGGTGTAAAACCATTCTATTATTCCGACACGCCCGACAAGTTGGTGTTTGGATCCGAAATAAAGCAGATCCTGGTGGGCGCAGGTCGCGGAGCGATTGCAAACATGGCCGTCGTAAGAGATTTTTTGGTCGAAGGATACCACGGGCAGACCGGCGACACGTTTTTCAAGGGTGTCCACAGTCTGCGAGCGGGTCACAACCTGATATTCTCCCTTGAGAAGAATACCTTCAAGGAAGTAAAGTACTACTCGCTAGAAATCCAGCCCGGATTTCCAGAAATGAACGAGGGCTCAGCAACAGAACTCGTCTTGGCGAACCTCATCAAGGCGGTCACATATCAAGTGCGTTCCGACGTCAAAATCGGGCTGTGCTTGAGCGGCGGCCTTGACAGCTCGAGCTTGGCCGGGTTGGCGTCAATGAGCTATAACGGAGGATCGATCGGACCAATGGATGCTGTCCACGCAAAGTCAAGCGAAGGCAGCAAGGATGAAAGCGAATACGCCCTCGCGGTAGCAGCCGCCGCGGGGATCAAACTGTCCATTATTCAGCCTACGGCAGCAGAGTTCAACAGTGCAATTGACGAGGTGGTCTATGTGCAGGAAGAGCCTTTCAATTCTCCCTCAATCTTTATGCAATATTTTGTGTTTCAAAAAGCCAAAAAATTAGGGTGTAAAGTAATGTTGGATGGTCAAGGTTGCGACGAACTGCTACTAGGATACGACCGCTATTATTCAGCACACTTGCTCTCGATGCACTGGATATCCGCTCTGCGCGAGATTCTTCAGATAAAGAAAAATTCCAATATATCAATCCGCGCCATCGTTGGCAATCTGGTGTACTTTTCCATGTCTGAAGTCCGGATATGGAACTTGAAGCGGCGGTTTAGCTTTCTCAAGAACGAATATAAGCGCGACTTTCCAAATATAAAACAAATATCAAAAGCGGTAAGAAACATGCGCGAAATGCAGAAATTGGAAATCGAGTGTTTCCAATTGCCACCCCTGTTGCGATATGCCGACAAAAATTCTATGCGGCATTCGGTAGAAGCGCGCGTCCCATTCCTTGATCACAACTTCGTAGAAGTTTGTTACGGGATCAGTACGAACTTAAAGCTAAGCGACGGCTGGACAAAACACATTCTCAGGAAAGCCATGCGTGGGGTGATACCACCAAATGTACTCTGGCGAAAACTCAAGTTTGGGTTTGAGGCACCAGCGGAAACTTGGGTCAAAGAGACGAACGACGCCATGGTACGAGCCATCTGCGACTCGCCCGTGATAGAAATGATGTGCCAAGAAAAACTCGACTTTAAGAAACTTGATCGAGCAATTTTTTGGCGGCTATATAGCATCGCTAAATGGGAGGCTGCGTACTCGGTGCAAATTAGTCCTGATGAGACCGACTTGCCTCCCGTGGCTCACTCCAGGCGATCTTTTTTTCCCAAGCATGCCCAACAGCATTAGCGTTTCTTCGGCATGTGGCCTGAAAATCGCGGCGCCAAGGGCTTGTGATTTACCGTTACATTAAAGCGGATGCGCTCGGCCAAACGCGATCAACCGGCGGCGTCACGGTCCAGGCTGCGTAGCCAGGCCAGCTTTTCGGCGATCTTCGCTTCGATGCCGCGCGGGACGGGCTCGTACCAGCCCGGTTCGGCCATGCCCTCGGGCAGGTAGGTCTCGCCGGCCGCGTAGGCATTCGGCTCGTCGTGGGCGTAGCGGTACTCGTGGCCGTAGCCGAGCTCCTTCATCAGCTTGGTCGGCGCGTTGCGCAGGTGCACCGGCACTTCGCGCGACTTGTCCTTTTTGACGAACGCCACCGCGCGGTTGTAGGCGTTGTAGCCGGCGTTGCTCTTGGCGGCGATCGCCAGGTAGATCACCGCCTGCCCCAGCGCCAGCTCGCCTTCGGGCGAACCGAGCCGCTCGTACGTGGCGGCGGCATCGTTGGCGATCTGTATCGCGCGCGGGTCGGCGATGCCGATGTCTTCCCATGCCATGCGCACGATGCGACGCAGCAGGTACTGCGGGTCGGCGCCGCCATCCAACATGCGGCACAGCCAGTATAGCGCCGCGTCCGGGTGCGAGCCGCGCACCGACTTGTGCAGCGCCGATATCTGGTCGTAGAAATTGTCGCCGCCCTTGTCGAACCGGCGCGAGTTAAGCGTCAGCGCGTTGTCGACGAATTCGCCGCTGATGTGGGTGATGCCGGACGTCTCGGCCGACGTCTTGGTTTGCTCGAGCAGATTGAGGAAGCGGCGCGCGTCGCCGTCGGCGTAACCGATCAGGGTGGCAATGGCGACGTCGTCGAACGTCAGGTGCATGAGCACGCGTTCCTGCACGCGCGCCAGCAGCTGCAGCAGCTCGGCGTCGGTGAGCGCCTTCAGCACGTACACCTGCGAACGCGACAGCAGCGCCGAGTTCACCTCGAACGATGGATTCTCGGTGGTCGCGCCGATCAAGGTCACCAGGCCCGATTCGACAAACGGCAGCAGCGCGTCCTGCTGCGACTTGTTGAAGCGGTGGATTTCGTCGATGAACAGGATGGTGTGCTTGCCGCCGGCCAGGTAGTGCTCGGCCTGCTCGATCGAGGCGCGGATGTCCTTCACGCCCGACAGCACCGCCGACAGCGCGATGAACTCGCAGTCGAACGCATACGCGGTCAGGCGCGCCAAGGTGGTCTTGCCCACGCCTGGCGGACCCCACAGGATCATCGAATGCGGCCGGCCCGACTTGAACACCAGGTTCAGCGGCTTGCCCGGGCCGAGAAGATGGCTCTGGCCGATGACTTCCTCGATGGTGCGCGGGCGCAGCGCTTCGGCCAGCGGTGGCGACGGCTCGTTCTTGAACAGGTCATCCATGCGAGCTTCTCCGCGGCGAACAGGGGCGCACTGGCGCAAAGCAGGACAAACTTGATGGCATCATTGGAGGTGGCGGTTAAACGATTGCTGATAGTTTAATGGATGAGCGCCAGCTCCGTGAAGGTAAGACCGGCAATCGGGCGCGGCGTTCCCCGGGCAAGCGCGATTAAGCCGGCGGCAATGCCGCGCCGACTTGCACCTGCGGGCCGAACTTGAACTCCATCGTGCCCGCCTGCGGCGCGGCGCCGGCCGCGGGAACCGGCAGCTTGCAGCGCGACAATGCCATGATGGCGGCCTTGTCGAGCGCACTTGCGCCGCTGCTCTTGAGGATGCGGATGTCGGCGAAGCGCCCCTCGGCGTTGCCGACATACTGCAGCGTGACGTCGCCGGACAGGTTTCCCTTCACTGCCGCGATCGGCAGCACCGGCGCCGGACAATCGTAGGGCTTCGCTGCCTGGCTGGCGTCGGCCGCGTGCAGCGCGCCGGCCGACAGCGCCATCATCACCAGGTTCATGGCTAAAAACACGCTCTTGGCGTTCATATCGTCCAATCAGTTGTTGAAAATGTCGGCGCCTTTCGGCGTCACGAACTTGAACTGCTGCGCCGTCAGTGGTGGATTCTTCTCGAACTTCTTGAACAACAGTACCGACGTCTGCCCGAATGCGTCGTGCAGCTCCATCGCTTCGGGCGTGCCGTTACGCAACCCAATGCTGATTTTTTCGAACGTGCTGTCCTTGGCCTTCGGTACGGCATTAAGCCACTCCAGGCCGTTGCGCGTGCCCGCTTCCGACAAGGTGAAGTTTTTTTCCAGGTCGTTGCTGCCGAACAGGATGGCGGCCGGCGACGAACCGAGCGCGTTGCCCAGCTTCTTCACCGTGACCTGGTTCAAGTCCTTGTCGTAGATGTAAAGGTTGTCGCCATCGGCCTGCAGCACCTGCTCGTACGGCTTGACGTAGGTCCAGATGAACTTGCCAGGGCGGGCAAACACGAAGGTGCCCGACGACAACGGCGACGTCTTGCTGTTCTCGGCTTTCTTCATCTGCTGCTGGGTAAATTCGCCGCGCGCGGCCTTGGTGCCGGCCACAAACGACTTGAACTGGTCCAGCGCGCTCGCCTGCGCGGCGCTACTGAACGCCAGCACGCCGGCAAACAGCGCCGCGACCATGTGTATTTTCTTCAAGCTCATTGATTTCCTTGTATCGTTACTCGGCGCTGGCGGCCGGCACCAGGATTTCCCGGTTGCCGTTCGACTGCATGGACGACACCACGCCGCTGTTTTCCATTTGCTCGAGCAGGCGCGCGGCGCGGTTGTAACCGATACGCAAGTGTCGTTGCACCAGTGAGATCGACGCGCGCCGGTTCTTCAGCACCACCTGGACCGCCTGGTCGTACAGCGCATCGGCCTCGCCGCCGCCTTCGCCTGCCGGCGCGCCATCGGCGCCGCCTTCACCTTCGAGCGTGCCGCCTTCGAGAATGCCATCAATGTAATTCGGTTCGCCCGTCTGTAGTAAATGTTTTACAACTCGATGCACTTCTTCGTCGGAAACGAAGGCGCCGTGCACCCGCACCGGCAATCCTGTACCCGGCGGCATGTAGAGCATGTCGCCCATGCCGAGCAGCGCTTCGGCGCCCATCTGGTCGAGAATGGTACGCGAGTCGATCTTCGACGATACCTGGAACGCGATGCGGGTCGGAATGTTCGCCTTGATCAGGCCGGTGATGACGTCAACCGACGGACGCTGCGTGGCCAGGATCAGGTGCAGGCCAGCGGCGCGCGCCTTTTGCGCGATGCGGGCGATCAGCTCCTCGACCTTTTTGCCGACGACCATCATCAGGTCGGCCAACTCGTCGATGATGATGACGATCGTCGGCAGCTTCTCGAGCGGCTCCGGCGAATCCGGTGTCAGCGAGAACGGATTTGGGATGTGCTCCTCGCGCTTGGCGGCCTCGGCTATCTTGGCGTTGTAGCCGGCCAGGTTACGCACGCCGAGCTTACTCATCAGCTTGTAGCGGCGCTCCATCTCGTTGACCGCCCAGTTCAGCGCGTGGCCGGCCTGGCGCATGTCGGTCACAACCGGCGCCAGCAGGTGCGGGATGCCTTCGTAGACCGACATTTCCAGCATCTTCGGGTCGATCAGGATCAGGCGCACGTCGGCCGGGTCGGATTTATACAGCAGCGACAAGATGGTCGCGTTGATGCCGACCGACTTGCCCGAACCGGTCGTGCCCGCCACCAGCAGGTGCGGCATCTTGGCCAGGTCGGCGATGACCGGCTTGCCGGCGATGTCCTTGCCGAGCGCGATCGTCAGGCTCGACGGGCTGTCGTTGTAGATCTTCGAGCCGACGATTTCGGTCAGTCGCACGATCTGGCGTTTCGGGTTCGGCAGCTCGAGCGCCATGTAATTCTTGCCGGGGATGGTCTCGACCACGCGCAACGACGTCAGCGACAGCGAGCGGGCCAGGTCGCGCGCCAGGCCGACGATCTGGCTACCCTTGACGCCGGTGGCCGGCTCGATTTCGTAGCGGGTCACGACCGGTCCAGGGAAGGCGGCCACGACCTTGGCATCGACGCCGAAGTCCGACAGCTTCTTCTCGATCAGGCGGCTGGTAAATTCGAGCGTCTCGACCGACACGGTTTCCTGGTATTCGGCGGCCTCGTCGAGCAACGACAGCGGCGGCAGCGGCGAGTCGCCCGGCAGGTCGCGGAACAGCGGCGCCTGCTTCTCTTTCTCGACGCGCTCGGACTTGACGATGACGCTCGCCACTTGCGGCGCGATCTTGACCGGCGGCGAGTCGATATGCTTCTCGACATGCTTGGCGCGTTCGATGACGACCACCTCGTCGCGCTTGACGGCGGCCACTTCCCCCTGCTTGCGGTCTTCGCGGTCCTGGTAGCGCAAGCGGAACCAGTCGATCGTCATCTCGATGTACTCGCCGATGCGCTCGGCCACGGCCAGCCACGAAATATGGAAAAACAGCGACAGGCCGATGCCGAACAGCAGCAACAGCAGCAAGGTCGCGCCGGTGAAGCCGAACGACAGCGCGCCCTGGCCGATCAGCTGGCCGAGCACGCCGCCCGGCGCACGCGGCAACTGCACCTGCAGCGAGTACATGCGCAAATATTCCAGGCCCATGCTGCCGATGACCAGCAGCACGAAGCCGGTCCAGCGGATGACCGCCTCGTGCTGGTGCTCGGGATCGAACTGCGCTTCCATGACGAACTTCTGGGTCAGCGCGCGGTAATCCTTCCACACCAGGCGCAGGAAGCACACCACCCACCACCAGGCCGAAAAGCCGAAAATGAACAGCATCAGGTCGGCCAGCCAGGCGCCGGCGCGCCCGCCGAGGTTCGACACTTTATTGACGACGACGTCGTGCGACCAGCCGGGATCGCCCTTGTTATAGGACAGCAAGATGATAACCAGGTACAGGCACAGCACCGCCAGCGCGATCCAGCGCGCCTCGGATAACAGGCGCACCAGGCGGTTCGGCAACGGCTGCCGAGTCGTGGGATTGCGGGTGTAGCTGGAATTTGTCGGGGGCGGGCTGGTCTTTGTCATACTTGATACGGGCGTTTTCGCTGCTGAAAATACGATGCGCTCATTCTAAGCCATATATTGTTCGGCAGGCCCATCATTCATGCCTGCCCGCATCATCGTTGCCAGCTTCGTCTATAATCGCAGCGTCGACGCCGGCCTTGATGTTCCAGCGAACGGCCCCAATTTCCCTCCATACACACACGACCAGAAGCTCTCCATGACCACTACCAAACACGCCAAAGTCCTGATTCTCGGTTCCGGGCCTGCCGGCTACAGCGCCGCTGTCTACGCCGCACGCGCCAACCTGAACCCGATGCTGGTGACCGGCGTCGAGCAAGGCGGCCAGCTGATGACCACCACCGACGTCGAAAACTGGCCGGGCGACCCGATGGGCGTGCAAGGTCCGGACCTGATGCAGCGATTGCTGCAGCATGCCGAGCGCTTCAAGACCGACATCGTATTCGACCACATCCACACCGCGTTCCTGAACGAAACGCCGATCCGCCTGCTGGGCGACATGCACGAGTTCACCTGCGATTCGCTGATCATCTCGACCGGGGCGTCGGCGCAGTACCTCGGCCTGCCGTCGGAACAAGCGTTCATGGGCAAGGGCGTGTCCGCCTGCGCCACCTGCGACGGCTTTTTCTATCGCGGCCAGGAAGTGGCGGTCATCGGCGGCGGCAACACCGCAGTCGAGGAAGCGCTGTACCTGTCGAACATCGCCACCAAGGTCACGATCATCCACCGCCGCGACAAGTTCCGCGCCGAAGCGATTTTGATCGACCGCCTCAACGCCAAGGCTGCCGAGGGCAAGATCGTCATCAAGTACAACCACACGTTGGACGAAGTGACCGGCGACGGCAGCGGCGTTACCGGCATCATCATCAAGTCGACCGAGACCGGCGAAGTCACGCCGATGGCGGTGCACGGCGTCTTCGTGGCGATCGGTCACAAGCCGAACACCGGCATATTCGAAGGCCAGCTCGACATGCACAACGGCTACATCAAGACCCGCACCGGTCTCGAAGGCATGGCCACGGCGACCAACATTGCTGGCGTATTTGCCGCCGGCGACGTGCAGGACCACATCTACCGCCAGGCGATCACCAGCGCCGGCACCGGCTGCATGGCCGCGCTCGACGCCCAGCGTTACCTGGAAGCACTGGAAGACTGATCGTTGCCATGGCTGGACTGAAAGACTTCGCCGACCTGAATGCCTTGCGCGCGACGCTCAAGGAGCAGGAACACGCGCGCGCGCTTGAAAGGGCCGAGCGCGAGAAGCGCGAGCGCCAGGCCAGGGAAGAGGCCAACGTGTTCCATGGCGCCATCAAGGACGTCAAGCCGATTCCCAAGTCCGACCGCTACGTGGCGCCGATGGCGGCCATTCCGCTGCGCGGCGCCGCGGCCAGGCCGCGCACGGCGGAGGAAGACAACGCCGCCGTGATGCGCGAATCGCTGTCGGACCAGTTCGATGTCGACGGCTTGCTCGACGACGATCCGACCTTGAGCTATTCGGCCCCTGGCGTGGGGGCCGACGTGGTGCGCAAGTTGCGCAAGCGGCACTGGCCGGTTCAGGACGAGCTCGATCTGCACGGCATGAACCGCGAGATTGCGCGCGACCAGGTGGGTGACTTCCTGGGCCGCGCGATGAAACGCGGCCTGCGCTGCGTGCGCGTCATCCACGGCAAGGGCTACGGCTCGGCCGGCGGCGAACCGGTGCTGCGTTCCATGGTGCACAGCTGGCTGGTGCAAAAGGACGACGTCGTCGCCTTCTGCGTGGCCAACAAAAAAGACGGCGGCCACGGCGCCCTGATCGTGCTGCTCAAGCCCGTGCTGGACCGCTAACCGCCGCGTTTGCAGGTCCGGGGTCTGCAGGTCCGGGGTCTGCAGGTCCGGGGTCTGCAGGTCCGGGGTTTGCAGGTCCGGGGTTTGCAGGTCCGGGGTTTGCAGGTCCGGGGTTTGCAGGTCCGGGGTTTGCAGGTCCGGGGTTTGCAGGTCCGGGGTTTGCAGGTCCGGGGTCTGACCCCACGGGGTCAGACCCCGGTGTAGCCGCCACGACTCCCACGTCGGCCACCTGATCCGTTTTGCATGTTTACATGCCTGCATGATAGGCTGTCAACATTCTCCACAAGCACGCACCGCATGACCCTCATTAAGTTCATCGAAATCATGGCGATCCTGGTCGGCGCGTTCTCCGGCTTCATTGAAGCGCGGCGCAAGCGGATGGACCTCGTGGGCGTTTTCACGGTAGCCTTCATCACCGCGTTCGGCGGCGGCACCTTGCGCGACATCCTGCTCGACCGCCGGCCGCTGTTCTGGGTCATCCACCAGGAATACGCGATCCTGATCTTCGTGCTGGCCCTGGTCGCCTCGCCGCTGATCCGCACGCTGCGCCAGATCGTCTCCGAGCGCCTGATCGTCATCGCCGACGCCATCGGCCTCGGCCTGTTCTCGATTGCTGGCGTCGCCGCTGCGCTGGACGCGCACATGCCGATTTTCATCGCTTCGATGATGGGTGTAATCACGGGAATTTTCGGTGGCGTGCTGCGCGACATCGTCTGCAACGAGGTACCGATGGTGTTCCGGGATGGCAAACCCTACGCGATTTGCGCCTTCCTCGGCAGCTGGATGTTCCTGCTGATGCGCATGTCCGAGTTGCCCCACGACTTCGCGCTCTGGTCGAGCGCGACCTTCATCGTCGTGCTGCGCCTGGTCAGCTGGAAATTCGACATGCGCCTGGGCCGCTGAAATTCCGCTGCCAACCGACCCCGCTGGCAAAGACAATTACACCGCTTCCGGGCCCGTCTCGCCGGTGCGGATGCGGATCACCTGCTGCACGTCCTGCACGAAAATCTTGCCGTCGCCGATCTTGCCGGTGCGCGCCGCCTTGATGATCGCGTCCACCACCTGCTCGGTCATGCTGTCGTCGACGACCACTTCAATCTTCACCTTCGGCAGGAAATCGACGACGTATTCGGCGCCGCGGTACAGCTCGGTGTGGCCCTTCTGCCGGCCGAACCCCTTCACCTCCGTCACCGTCAGGCCCGTCACGTTGACGTCGGCCAGCGCCTCGCGCACTTCGTCCAGCTTGAACGGCTTGATCACACAGGTAATCTGTTTCATCGCTAACTCCCTTTTAATTACTCGTAAAACTTGGACGTGATCGGGTAGCGCCAGTCGCGCCCAAAGCCGCGGTGCGTGACGCGGATGCCGACCGGCGACTGGCGCCGCTTGTATTCGTTGATCTTGATGAGCCGCGTCACGCGCGCCACGTCGGCCGCCGGATAGCCGGCCGCGACAATCTCGGCGATCGAATGGTTCTCTTCCATGTACATCCGCATGATGCCGTCGAGGATCTCGTACGGCGGCAGCGAATCCTGGTCGAGCTGGTTCTCGCGCAGCTCGGCCGACGGTCCGCGCGTCAGGATGCGCTGCGGAATCACGTCGGACTGCGCATTGCGCCAGTCGCACAGCCTGTACACCAGCGTCTTGGCGATGTCCTTGATGACGGCGAAGCCGCCGGCCATGTCGCCATACAGCGTGCAGTAGCCGACCGCCATCTCGCTCTTGTTGCCAGTGGTAAGGACGATGCTGCCGTGCTTGTTCGACAGCGCCATCAGCAAGGTGCCGCGGATGCGCGCCTGGATGTTTTCTTCCGTCGCGTCTTCCTTCAGGCCGGCAAATTCGGCCGCCAGCGTGGCGCGAAAGGCGTCGAACGTGGCCTGGATCGGAATCTCGTCGTAGCGCACGCCGAGCCGCCCGACCATCTCGCGCGAATCGATCCACGAAATGTCGGCCGTGTATTGCGACGGCATCATGATCGCGCGCACCTTGTCGGCGCCGAGCGCGTCGACCGCGATGGCCAGCGTCAACGCCGAATCGACGCCGCCCGACATGCCGATCAGCACGCCCGGAAAACCGTTCTTGCCGATGTAGTCGTGCACGCCCAGCACCAGCGCCTTGTAGACCTGCCCTTCGAGCGGCAACACCGCCGGCAGCGGCTGCGCCACCGGCCGCGCGCCGTCGAATTCGACGATGCACAGGTCTTCCTCGAAATGCTTGAGCTGCACGCGCAGCTCGCCTTCCTGGTCCATCACGAACGAGTGGCCGTCGAAGATCAGCTCGTCCTGGCCGCCGACCAGGTTGGCGTACACCAGCGACATGCCCAGCACGCTGACGTTCTGGCGCATCGTCTCGTAGCGCAGGTCCTGCTTGTTCATGTGGTACGGCGAGCCGTTCGGCACCAGCAGCACTTCGGCGCCGGCCGCCTTCGCGCGTTGCGGCGCGTGCGGGAACCAGGTGTCTTCGCAGATGTTCAGGCCAAAGCGCACGCCCTTGACGGCAAACACCAGCGGCTCGTCGCGCGACGTGAAGTAGCGTTTCTCGTCGAACACGGTGGTATTCGGCAGCTCGTGCTTGCGGTAGGTGGCGGACACGGCGCCGTCGAGCAGCACCGACGAGGCGTTGTAGCGCGCCTTGCCGTCGGTGCCCGGATGGCCGACGATCACGTGCAGTCCGGGGAAGGCGGCCAGGTCGGCGGCCAGCCCCACCAACGTTTCCTCGGTTTTTGCGTAGAATGCATTGCGCAGCAGCAGATCTTCAGGCGGGTAGCCGACCAGCGACATCTCGGGCGTGAGCACGATGTCGGCCCCGTCCGCGGCGGCGCGGCGGGCAGCGTCGAGGATGCGGGCGCGGTTGCCGGCGAGGTCGCCGACGGTGCTGTTCATCTGAACGATAGCTACTTTGACTGTCATAACGGTAATACCTGATCACACCGAATTTGGATAATGAATTATCGCACGCATATCGTTTCTTCCCTATCGGACATCGGCCAGGGCGCATGGGATCAGCTGGCCGCGGCGCAGCCGCGCAGCAACCCGTTCCTGTCGTACGCATTCCTGCACGCGCTGCACGAGTCCGGCAGCGCCAGCGCAGAGTCGGGCTGGCAGCCGCAGTTCATCGCGCTGTACGATGGCGACACGCTGGCCGCCGCCATGCCGCTGTACGTCAAGGCGCACTCGTACGGCGAGTACGTGTTCGACTGGGCCTGGGCCGACGCCTATCACCGCAACGGCCTCGACTACTACCCGAAGCTGCTGTCGGCCATTCCATTCACCCCGGTGACCGGCCCGCGCCTGATGGCGGTCGACGCCACGGCGCGCGCGGCCTTGCTGAAGGTGCTGCGCGCCACCCAGAAAGCATCCGGCGTGTCGTCGACCCATATCCTGTATCCGCCCGAGGACCAGGCCCAGCAACTGGCCGAAGCCGGCTTCATGCTGCGCAGCGGCGTGCAGTTCCACTGGCTTAACGCCGGCTACGCCGATTTCGATGCCTTCCTCGCTACGCTGGAGCAGAAAAAGCGCAAGAACATCCGCGCCGAGCGGCGCAAGGTGCGCGAGGCCGGCGTCACGCTGCGGCGGGTGCGCGGGCGCGATGCCACCGACGCCGACTGGCGCTTGTTCGACCGCTGCTACCAGCACACCTATGCGGCGCACCGCTCGACGCCCTACCTGAACCTGGATTTTTTCCGCCGCATCGGCCGCAGCATGCCCGACAACATCCTCTTGGTGATCGGCGAGCGCGACGGCGAGCCGATCGCCGCCTCATTGGTGATCCACTCGGCCGATACGCTGTTTGGCCGCTACTGGGGCGAACTCGAACACGTGCCCTGCCTGCACTTCGAGACGGCCTATTATCAGCCGCTGGAGTATTGCATCGAGCAAGGCATCGCCGTCTTCGAAGGCGGCGCCCAGGGCGAGCACAAGATGGCGCGCGGCTTCCTGCCGACCAAGACCTGGTCGGCGCACTGGCTGGCCCACCCCGCGTTCGCCGACGCCATCGAGCGCTTCCTCGAGCAGGAAGCCGGCGGCATCGACGACTACATCGACGAGCTGACCGACCGCAACCCCTTCCGCAGTTGAACTAAGACCGTCGTGCCCGCATCCTTCGGAAGTCGGGTTCGCCAGTGGCCGACACGACGACGGTTTTAGCGAGCAATTCAGCAAACCGTTGCGCCTTCGCTACGCTCGCGCCCACCCTGGCAAAACTACGAGCACCGTCCGCTTGCGCGCTCCTTCGCTGCGAAAAAGCCCTTTCCGCACCCATGTTGTGCAATTTTGCACACAGGCCTTGCAAGCGGCTGGCTATTAATGAACTGCCAAACCGGGCACACTCTGTTGCATTGTGAATAAGCCGCAATAACAAAACATAAAATAACCCTGAAGGAGACTGTAATGCGTATGACGAATAAACAGAAGACGGTGCTGCGTCGCTCGGTCGCGCTGATCATGGCGATCCCCGCCGTGTCGTGGAGCACGGCATACGCGCAGACCGATACCGGCGGCCAGACCGCCAACGGCGACATCGAAAAAGTCGTCGTCACGGCGCGCCGCCGCGCCGAGCTGATTCAGGACGTGCCGGGCGCGGTCACCGCCATCTCCGGCGCCCAGCTCGAAAAGCAGGCCATCCCCGACATCGCCGCGCTGGCCAACATGATCCCCGGCACCACGCTGAAAAGCTCGCGCGGCACCAACACCACCTTGACCGCCTTCATCCGCGGCGTCGGCCAGCAAGACCCGGTCGCCGGCTACGAGCAAGGCGTCGGCATCTACCTCGACGACATCTACCTGGTCCGCCCGCAAGGCGCGCTGACCGACATCTACGACCTCGAACGCATCGAAGTGCTGCGCGGCCCGCAAGGCACGCTGTACGGCCGCAACACCATCGGCGGCGCCATCAAGTACGTCACCCGCAAGCTGGCGCCGAAGATGACGCTCGACGCCAAGGCCACCATCGGCAGCTACGGCCAGAAGGACCTGGTTCTCAAGGCGAGCACCCCGGTCAACGAGATGCTGCGCGTCGGCGGCACCATCGCCACCTTCAACCGCGACGGCTTCGGCAAGAACGTCATCACCGGCGCCGAGAACTACAACAAGGAAGTCGTCGCCGGCCGCCTGAGCGTGGAACTGACGCCCAACAGCGACCTGTTCATCCGCCTGGCAACCGACCGCACGGTCGACGACTCGAATCCAAAACAAGGCTACCGCCTCACCGCCGGCCCTGCGCCGACCAACCTGCCGCCGCTCGGCGGCGACTACGACACCCGTTCGAACCTGAACGCTGTCAACGGCCACGCGCAGCAAGTCATCGTCCAGGGCACGTCGCTGATGGGCGAGTACCAGATCAGCCCGACCCTGTCGTTCAAGTCCGTCACCGCGTACCGCAAATCGAAGACCTTCGCGCCGATCGATTTCGATTCGCTGCCAACGCCGCTGTTCGAGGCGCCGACCATCTACTCGGACAACCAGACCAGCCAGGAATTCCAGTTCACCTACACCGGCTCGAAGTTCCAGGGCGTGGCCGGCGTGTTCTGGATGAAGTCGAACGCGTTCAACGAATTCGACGTGCTGTACAACGCCGCCGGCGGCCTGTCGCTGTACACCCTCGACGACATCGACTCGAAGACCTGGGCCGCATTCGCCGACGTCAGCTACAACGTCACCGACACCTTCAACATCAACATCGGCGGCCGCTACACCGACGACGAGCGCAGCGCGCGCATCTTCAAGAAGAACTACCTCGGCCTGACCGGCTCGCCGACGCTGGGCAACCCGGCAGCCGTCGGCGGCGTCGCCAACACCGACCTTGGCAAGGATGCGCTGCACCGCACCGACACCAAGTTCACGCCAAAGCTGGGCTTCGGCTGGAAGTTCGCGCCGGAGCACAACATCTACGGCACCGCCTCGCAAGGCTTCAAGGGCGGCATGTTCGATCCGCGCATGGACTTGGCCGGCAACCCGAACACTCCGGGCTCGCTCGCCAAGCGCAAAGGCGTCAATCCGGAGGAAGTCACCGCGTTCGAGCTGGGCATCAAGTCGAGCATGAATGGCGGGCGCCTGCAGACCAACGCAGCGGTGTTCTACACGGACTACAAGAACGTGCAGATCCCGGGCTCGGTGCCGACGTATGACGCCGCCGGCAACGTCAACGGCTTCGCCGGTTCCCTGAGCAATGCCGGCAAGGCCAAGATCAAGGGCTTCGAGCTCGAGGCGGTGTCGCATGTGACCAGCCAGCTCAATATCAGCGGCATGTACAGCTACATCGATGCCAAGTACAATGAGTGGATCGTTCCGAACGCCGCCGGCACCGCGCTGATCAACGTCGCCGCGCAAGCCGAGTTCCAGAACACGCCGAAGCACGCCGCCAACATCACCGCCACGTACGATTGGGGCATGCCGCTGATGGGCCGCTCCGGCACCCTGTCGTTGATCAACAGCGTCTCGTACAAGGGCATGGTCTACCAGACCGAATTCGCCCGCACCGGCTCTACCCCGGCGCTCGACGCCACCGTGCCGTCCAACCTGAGGCTGGCGCAGGCTGGCTACTCGCTGTGGGATGCAGGCCTGGTGTGGACCAGCAGCGACCGCAAACTGCAAGTGGGCCTGCATGGCCGCAACCTGCTCGACAAGCGCTACAAGGTCGCCGGCTACAACTTCTCCGGCTTCTTCAACACCGTCACCACGTTCTACGGCGACCCGCGCACTGTGCGCCTGACGCTCGGCTACAAGTTCTAAGCTAGTCGTTCCAAACCAACAAAAGGGCGCCGCATCTTAAATGCGGCGCCCTTTTTATATATGCGTGTCTGACCTATGGTCAGACTCCGGATATCGATCGAAGTTCGGTATTTATGCTTTGCGCAGGCGCGGCGAACTGAGCGCCGTGCCGCCGGCATGGACGAACAGCTCCGGCTGCGCGTCGGCGTATTCGCGCAGCAGGTTCCACACGGCGCGCACACGCGGCAGGCGGTACAGGTCGACCGGCGCCACCATCCAGTAGGCGCGCTCGGCGAACACCACGTCCTGCAGGATCGGCACCAGCCGGCCGTCGTCCGGAATCACATACGGCGGCGCCATCATCAGCCCCAGGCCGGCGGCGGCCGCTTCGGCCTGCGCCATCATGCCGGTGCAGCACAGGCGCCGGCGCGGCGTGAAGCCGAGCGCGTCGAGAAAATTGAGTTCGTTGCTGGCCAGCCGGTCCTGCACGTAGTCGACGAAATCGTGTTCGGCCAGGTCGGACTGGCGCTCGATCGGCCGGTGGCGCGCCAGGTAGTCGGGCGAGCCGTACAAATACAGCCGGAACGACGCCAGCCGCGTGACCATGTAGCGGCCCGTGTTGGGCGCATCGAGCGTGACGCCGAGGTCCGCCTCGCGGTTGGCCAGGTTGGCGAAGCGCGGCTGCACCAGCAGGTCGATCGACAGGTCCGGATGCTCGGTCAGGAAGCGCGCCAGAAGGGGCGTGATGACGCGCACGCCGAGCACCTCCGGCACGCCGAGGCGCACCACGCCGCGCACTTCGACCTGGTTGCCGCTTAGCTGGTCCTGCGCCGCCAGCGCCGCGCTTTCCATCACTTCGGCGTGCGGCAGCAGCGCCTGGCCCATCTCGGTCAGCTCGTAGCCTTCGCGCGAGCGATCGAACAGCGTGGTGCCGAGCTGCGTCTCGAGGCGGTCGATGCGGCGCGCCACGGTGGTGTGTTCGACCTCGAGCCCGCGCGAGGCGCCGGACAAGGTGCCGGCGCGCGCCAGCTCGAGAAAGAAACGCAGATCTGTCCACTCAGGCAAGGTTTTCATGCGAGACATTGTGCATCAGTGCGCATCGAAATGGCAATTCATTCATCAAACGGGGCACAAATGCACAGCAAGACGGAGCCGATTTGCCCGCTGCCGCCTGGCGTTGTGCATTAATGCACAAAGGGTGTTCGCCGTCTTATCTTACGAACAAGGGGCTTTTGGCGCACACTGCACGGCAATCAGGATTCCAAAAAAATATACGGGACGGACGTGGCCACTTTCAGCGAAACCAGCTTTACCAGCGACGACGGCCTGCGCCTGTACGCACGCGACTATGCGGCGGCCAGCGGGCCGGCGCGC
This sequence comes from Massilia sp. TWR1-2-2, assembly GCF_049897565.1. Lineage (NCBI taxonomy): Bacteria > Pseudomonadati > Pseudomonadota > Betaproteobacteria > Burkholderiales > Oxalobacteraceae > Massilia > Massilia sp. TWR1-2-2. The sequence continues at coordinate 48,228 of NZ_JAFCWM010000024.1, forward strand.
CTGCCGGTCATCTGCATCCACGGGCTGACGCGCAATTCCGCCGACTTCGACGAGCTGGCGCCATGGATCGCCGCCCAGGGCCGGCGCGTGCTGGCAGTCGACGTGCGCGGCCGCGGCAACTCGGCGTACGACCCGAATCCGGCCAACTACAACCTGATGGTCTACGCCGGCGACATCGTCAAGCTGGCGCACGACCTGGGCATCGCGCGCGCGGTCTTCATCGGCACCTCGATGGGCGGCCTGATCACGATGACGCTGGCGCTGCGCCGTCTCAAGCTGATCGCCGCCGCGGTGCTCAACGACGTCGGTCCCGCGCTGTCGGGCCGTGGCCTGCAGCGCATCGCCGGTTACGCCGGCAATTCCGAACCGGTCGCCAGCTGGGACGACGCGGCCGCCTACATGCGCGGCATAAATGAAGTGGCCTTCCCCGCCAACACGGAGCACGACTGGGACAAGTGGGCGCGCCGCGCGTTCGCCGAGACCGCGCCCGGCCAGCTCGGCATGCGCTACGATCCGAGCATCGCCATCGGCATCCGCACCGGCAAGCTCAAGCCGTCGTCGCTGACGGCGCGTTTTGCCTTCCGCCGGCTGGCGCACAAGCGCCCCACCCTGTTGATCCGCGGTGCGCTATCCGACCTGGTCGAGCAGGAACAGGTGTCGATGATGCGGGCGGCGGCGCCGATGATGGCGTACGCCGAAGTGGCCGACGTCGGCCACGCGCCGATGCTCAACGAGCCGCAGGCAATGGCGGCGCTGCGCGATTTTCTCGGGAGCGTAGATTGAACAACGCCGGCGCCATGAACCTGTGCGGCAAGGTGATCGTCGTCACCGGCGCCGCGCAAGGCATTGGTTTTGCGATCGCCGAACGCTGCGCCGACGCCGGCGCCGCCGTGGCGGTGTGGGACAACCAGGCCGACGCGATAGCCGGCGTGCTCGAACGGATTGGCGATCGTAATCCGCGCGCGCAGATCGCCGGCTTCATCGTCGACGTGGCCGACCTGGCGGCGGTGCACGACGCGGTGAAGGCGACGCTGGCGCGCTTTGGCCGCATCGATGGCCTGGTCAACAACGCCGGCGTCGTCGCCGACGCGCAGATATCGAAGATGAGCGAAGCGCAGTGGGACCGGGTCATCGACATCAACCTCAAAGGTGTGTTTAACTGCACCCGCGCCAGCGTCGAGGCGCTGCTCGCCAGTGCCGGCTCGATCGTCAACATCTCGTCGATCGTCGGCCTGACGGGCAACTACGGCCAGACCAATTACGCCGCCGCCAAGGCCGGCGTGCTGGGCATGAGCAAGACGTGGGCGCGCGAGCTCGGTCGCAAGGGCGTGCGCAGCAATGCGATTTGCCCCGGCTTCATCGAAACGCCGATACTGGCAAAGATGCCGGTGCGGGTCATCGACGAGATGGTGGCACAGATCCCGCAGAAGCGGATGGGACAACCGCGCGAGATCGCCGCGGCAGCGGTTTTTCTGCTGTCGGCCGAAGCGAGCTACATTAATGGTGCCACGCTCGAAGTTACGGGCGGGCTGACACTTTGACGGAGACACACGCAATGAAAAAACTGATTCCCCTGCTGATTCCCGTGCTCGTTGCCGCCGCTTTCGCGCCGGCCGCCGCATCCGCCCAGGACCTGAAGGTCGCCCTCATCGCCGGCAAGACCGGCGTGCTCGAAGCGTACGCCAAGGAGACCGAGACCGGCTTCATGATGGGCCTCGAGTACCTGACCGGCGGGAAGATGGAGATCAATGGCCGCAAGCTGAAGGTCATCATCAAGGACGACCAGAGCAAACCTGACCTCGGCCGCACCCTGCTGGCCGAAGCGTATGGCGACGACAAGGTCGACATCGCGGTCGGCACCAGCTCGTCCGGTTCGGCCATCGCGATGCTGCCGGTGGCGCTCGAATACAAGAAGGTGCTGATCGTCGAGCCGGCGGTGGCCGACGCCATCACCGGCGACAAATGGAACCGCTACATTTTCCGTACCGCGCGCAATTCGACGCAGGACGCCGCCGCCGCCGCCGCCGTTTCGCCGGCCGGCAGCTACGCGTTCCTGGCGCAGGATTACGCGTTCGGGCGCGACGGCGTCAAGGCGGTAAAGGCGGCGATGGCGGCAGCCGGGCGCAAGGCCAACGTGGTCCATGAAGAATACGCGCCGCAGACCGCGACCGATTTCACCGCGTCGGCGCAGCGATTGTTCGACGCGCTCAAGGACAAGCCGCAGCCGCGCGTGCTGTCGATCGTCTGGGCCGGTCCGCACCCGATGAACAAGATCGCCGACATGAAGCCTGAACGCTACGGCATCACCCTGGCGCCGAACGGGAACATCCTGCCGGTGCTTAAAACGTGGAAAAACTTCGGCGGTACCGAAGGAACGATCTATTACTACTACGCCTTCCCGAAGAACAAGATGAACGACTGGCTGGTGGCCGAGCACACCAAGCGCTACAAGGCGCCGCCCGACATGTTCACCGCCGGCGGCTTCGCCGCGGCCAGCGCGGTCGTCACCGCATTGACCAAGGCTGGTTCCGGCGACAGCGAAAAGCTGGTGGCGGCGATGGAAGGCATGGAGTTCGAGACGCCAAAGGGCAAGATGAGCTTCCGCAAGGAAGACCACCAGGCGATCCAGTCGATGTACCACTTCCGCATCAAGAAGCAGCAGAAGAGCGAATGGGACCTGCTCGAGCTGGTGCGCGAGATCCCGGCGGGCGAAATGCCGGTACCGGTGCGGAACAAGCGCTGACATGGGCGCCAGCAGCACGCTCGTGCCATCCTTGTCGACGCGCGACCTGACCATCCGCTTCGGCGGCCACGTCGCGGTCAACCAGGTCACGGCCGATTTTTATCCCGGCACGCTGACCGTGATCGTCGGCCCGAACGGCGCCGGCAAGACCACCTACTTCAACCTGATGTCGGGGCAGCTGCCGGCGACGTCGGGCAGCGTGCACCTGCGCGGCAAGGACATCACCGGCTCAGGCGCGGCGCATCGCACCCGGCTCGGCATCGGCCGCGCCTTCCAGCTCACCAACCTGTTCCCTAACCTGTCGGTACTGGAAAACGTGCGGCTGGCCGTTCAGAGCCATGCCGGCATCGGCATGAACATGTTCTCGATGTGGTTCAGCCACAAGGAACTGATCGAGCGCGCCGGCCATTACCTCGAGCGCGTGGCGCTCGACGGGCGGCGCGACACCAAGGTCGCGACGCTGTCGCATGGCGACAAGCGCAAGCTCGAAGTGGCGATTTTGCTGGCGCTGGAACCGGACGTGATGATGTTCGACGAGCCGACCGCCGGCATGAGCGTCGACGAGGTGCCGGTGGTGCTCGACCTGATCCACCAGGTCAAGGCCGAGCGCAACAAGACGATCCTGCTCGTCGAGCACAAGATGGACGTGGTGCGCAAGCTGGCCGACCGCATCATCGTGCTGCACAACGGCACCCTGGTCGCCGACGGCAATCCGGTCGAAGTCATGGCCTCGCAGATCGTACAGGAAGCCTATCTTGGAACACCCGAACATGCATGAACCTCTCCTGACGCTGTCCGGCGTGCACACGCACATCGGCCAGTACCACATCCTGCAAGGGGTGGACCTGGTGGTGCCGCGCGGCGGCCTGTCGGTGCTGCTGGGCCGTAACGGCGCCGGCAAGACGACGACGCTGCGCACCATCATGGGGCTGTGGCAGGCCAGCGCCGGCAGCGTCAAGTTCGACGGCCGCGAGATCAGCAAGATGGCCACGCCCGACATCGCGCAGCTGGGCATCGCCTACGTGCCCGAATCGATGGCGGTGTTTTCCGAATTGACCGTGCGCGAAAACATGCTGCTGGCCGCGCGCAATGGCCCGCTGGACGACGCCAGGGCCGAATGGATCTTCGGCTTTTTTCCGGCGCTGAAGAAATTCTGGAATTACCCGGCCGGTAACTTGTCGGGTGGCCAGAAGCAGATGGTGGCGATCGCGCGCGCCATCGTCGAGCCGCGCAAGCTGCTGCTGGTCGACGAGCCGACCAAGGGCCTGGCGCCCGCCATCATCCAGAGCCTGATTGCCGCCTTCCGCGAGCTGAAGGATACCGACACCACCATCCTGCTGGTCGAGCAGAACTTCAGCGTCGTCAAATCGCTGGGCGATTCCGTCGCCGTGATGGACGATGGCCGGGTCGTGCACGCCGGCGCCATGCGCGAACTGGTCGAGGACCTGGACTTGCAACAGCGCCTGCTCGGGCTCTCGCTCGACTCCCACCAATAGGACCGCCAACATGACCACCCTCGTTCCTCCCGCCGTGACCGAAGTGCGCCTGCCCGCGGCGCCGGACGCCGTGCTGCCGGCGGCCAAGCGCGATATCGCGCCGCTGCTGCTGGTGCCGGCGCTGATGCTGGCGATGCTGCCGCTAGTGGGCAGCTTCCCCACCTGGATTACGCTCACCGTCGCCGGTCTCGCGATGGGGATGATGATCTTTATCATGGCCAGCGGCCTGACGCTGGTGTTCGGTCTGATGGACGTGCTCAATTTCGGCCACGGCGCCTTCGTCGCCGTCGGCGCCTATGCCGCCACGATGGTGCTGCTGCCGATGCGCGGCATGCTCGAAGTCGATTCGCTGCCGCTCAACCTCGGCGTGCTTGGCCTGGCGATCCTGGTGGCGATGCTGGTTACCGGCGTGCTGGGCTGGGCGTTCGAGCGCATCATCATCAAGCCGGTGTACGGCCAGCACCTCAAGCAGATCCTGATCACGATGGGCGGCATGATCGTCGCCGAGCAGCTGATCAACGTGATCTGGGGCGCAGAGCAGATTCCGCTGCCGCTGCCCGAAAGCCTGCGCGGCGCCATCGTGCTGGGCGACGCCGCGGTCGAAAAATACCGCCTGGTGGCGGTGGTGATCGGCCTGATCGTATTCGCCGCCATGTTCCTGGTACTGAACCGCACCAAGATTGGCCTGCTGATTCGCGCCGGCGTCGAGAACCGCGAAATGGTCGAGGCGCTTGGCTACCGCGTGCGACGCCTGTTCGTGATGGTGTTCGCTGCCGGCTCCGCGCTGGCGGGCCTGGGCGGCGTGATGTGGGGCCTGTACAAGGAGACGCTGACGGCGTCGATGGGCAGCGAAATCATGGTGGCCGTTTTTATCGTCATCATCATCGGCGGTCTCGGATCGGTGGGCGGGTGCTTCATCGGCGCGCTCTTGATGGCGCTGGCCGCCAACTACGCCGGCTTCCTGGCGCCGAAGGTGGCGCTGGTATCGAACATTATCCTGATGATCGCCGTGCTGATGTGGCGCCCGGCCGGCCTGTTTTCCAACGCAAGGCGCTAGGGACCGCAATGACTTTACTGACTCGTATTTTCTCCGGCGACCTGCCGCGCAGCCGCGTGCTTGGCGCCCTGCTGCTGGCCGTGTTCCTCGGCCTGGCGCTGGCGCCGTTCCTGACCTCCGGCGCGCGCCCGCTCAATACTGCCGCCACGATTTGCATCTACATCGTGCTGGTGGCCTCGTACGACCTGCTGCTCGGGTACACCGGCATCGTCTCGTTCGCGCACACGATGTTTTTCGGGATCGGCGCCTACGGCGTCGGCCTTGGTCTGGCTAGCGCAGGCCCGACGTGGACCGGCGCGCTGGTGGGCCTGGTCCTCGCGCTGCTGCTGACGATTGCGCTCGCCCTGGTGGTAGGTTTGTTCGCGTTGCGCGTGCGCGCCATCTTCTACGCCATGATCACGCTAGCGGTGGCGTCGTCGTTTGCCGTGCTGGCGTCGCAGCTGTCCGACTTTACCGGCGGCGAGGACGGCAAGACCTTCAGCGCGCCGGAGCTGCTGTCGCCGGGCTTCAAGTTGATCGAGAACGAGATCTTCGGGCGCGCCATCGACGGCAAAGTCATCACCTATTACATCGTCTTCTTCGGCTGCCTGCTGCTGTTCCTGTTCATGCTGCGGCTGGTGAATTCGCCGTTTGGCCGGGTGCTGCAAGCGATCCGCGAAAACGAGTTCCGCGCCGAGGCGCTGGGCTATCGCACGGTCCTGTACCGGATCTGGGCCAACGTGCTGGCGGCGCTGGTGGCGGCGCTGGCCGGCGCGTTGATGGCGCTGTGGCTGCGTTATGTCGGCCCCAAGACGATGCTCGGGTTCGAGGTGATGACAGATATCCTGCTGATCGTCGTCATTGGCGGCATGGGCACGATGTATGGCGCCGTGGTTGGCGCGACGCTGTTCATCATCGCGCAGAACTACCTGAAGATGCTGATGGCCGATGGCGCCTCGTCGCTGGCCGGCATCCCGCTGCTGGCCGAGGCGCTGCATCCGGACCGCTGGATGCTGTGGCTCGGCGTGCTATTTGTGCTGTCGATTTACTTCTTCCCCGCGGGGATTGTGGGTAAGCTGCGCGGGCAGACGGCGCAGCATTAACACACCGCACCAGTATCGGACCAGTCCATGCCGAAGTTCCGTGATTGGCTTGGCGAATGAATCTAGAACGCGCCGCTGCGCGGTCGAAGCGAGGGAATTACAGCGTCCCACAGCGCGACCGCTTCCATTTCGCTAAGCGTCGCAGTCCCAATAAGGCCCGCCGTCGTTTTTCGCGAGTCTTGCCCATCGACAGGACGCACATCGCCGTTGTCAAAGTCAATAGCAATCAGCGGGGAATTAGCGCTCCCGATCTTGTTGTTCGCTTCGAACGTAAATTTGTAGGTCATAATCTGTTTCCGTTCGGGGTCTGGCTCGCCGAGCATCTTGTACAAAAATTCCTCGCCTTCACTTACTTGGTCTACTGGACGCTTTCCCACTCTAAGGATGCGTCCTTGTGCTGATTCGATGATTGGCTTGGTGCTCAGTCCACGGTTAACCAAAGAATCAGACCGCACGTACGAGCTATCGAAACTGAAAGCAAAAAACACATCATTGGCGTTTTTGAGTTTAAAAGAATGCGCGACTCTCTCCGCAGATGTCGACGGGCCAGCGACAAATCCGTTCCGAAAACAAAGTCCTGTCTGGGTTGGGATCTCACCGTTCTGACGGCCACGCGTTCGGCTCACCAGTTCGATTAATTGTTCGCTCTTTTCCTTTGTTGTTGTTTTCGATTCCTTGATCCAAGCGTCATTTGCAAACTCAGGAAAATCAGTATCGATTGCGGCAATATCGGCGAAAATCGCATAGTCATTCTTCCACTCTATCAGTTCAAGCATGCGCCCCATTCGACTGGTCCCGCCATCATTCTCTGCTCGATCGAACAGAACAGCAGTTTGCGTCTTCCCAAGCATCGTTGCCGACTTTAGGAAAGGGAATTTGTCCGTCCCGGGGAGGACCTTGGATGCATAATCCTTTATTTTTGCTTGCAGCAGGTTTTGATAGTCTCGCTCGGACATCGGCACGACCCTTAGTGACGCGCCATTGATTTCGGGTCCGCCTTCAGTACTCTCGACCAGCTGCTCCGGCAAGTTGATCAAAAACCTACCAATGCAGCGAGTTGTCGTTTTACTTGTTAATGCTTCAATACGACTTTTTTCGTCTGGGCTCATAACTGCGGTCCTTGGTTGGCATCCGAACATGGGAAAGAATAAAAGGCCAAAAATTACGCAGGGGCCGATGCAAGGTAGTTGTCGTAAAATGATCATGGCGTTTGGTAACGAAGACTCGTTTCTGTGACGCGCTGAGCGATTTTGACCACTGCGCGGAGTGTAAATCTTTTTGCGGCGTCAGAGTCTTTAAAAGCGGGCTCATGCCCGACTTTCACCTGCATTAACTCCACTACATTTTTACTGTCGCGGGGGCAAACGCCCGATCGATGTGGGACAGTGCCGTCACCCGGTTCGTCCGGCTCGCCGATTGTGTATCGCTGCTTTTGCTCCTTTTTCCATCCCTTTCCATCCAGCGGCGCGGCCACGTTTCGAATAACGCTAAACTCGCCAAGATTCAAAGATCTGGCGGTTAACGGATCTGAGTTTCGGCCGCCACGGAGGAGAAGATCGTCTACGTTCACATCGACACCGCTCCACGTAACGTTTCCGTATGCGCGATTGTCCTCGTGGCTACCGAAGAAGGCGTGAGTGTTTGGATGATATCGGTTGGCTACACCAACATGAAACGGCCTGACCTTTAGCTTCACCACATTGACAAAATCGAGCCACTCCGTGTCGTGCGTTATCCGACCGGAGTTCCCGTCGTGCTGGGCGGTCTTGGGGTTGATAAGCTTGTCATCGCACATGCTCCACCACTTTCCACGAACGGTGTAAATTTCGGTGTACGGATCACCTTTTTGGGGAAAACTTATCAATTTTTTCCCGTCTTTAATTTGCAGCCATCCATTCCCATACTCCGCCGTCGGTAATAGCTGCATCGGTCCAGGGGCACTAGACAGCACGGCGGTCATTTCGGCGGCGTTGCGACCGAGCACCAAAGCCGCAACGAGATCCCCCTCTGTACCCGCTTTGAATCTCCGATAGACCGCCGCCGCACCGATGGCAGGCATAACGCCATGTACTACACCGAGAATTTTATCGGACATCCCTAGTAGTTCAGAACAATATCTGCCGACCAATCCGCCCATCGAATGGGTAATGAGGATGACTTTTTCACACATCTTTTTTTCGCCGCGATAGCGTGCGATTACGGCCTCGATCCGAGCCTTGAGGTGTATTGCCGCTTTGACGTTGTCATCTAACCAGTTGTATCCACATGCATCTACCGGAAATCGATACTTGTAGCTCAGTGCAACCTCTTCTTTCGTAAGCGCGCACTCGCCTTTCATCGCGCCTAGCGAAACACCGATAAGCCTGTCGCGCTCACCGCCGTTTGGGCTATGTTGATCGTTGAGCGCGTTCTCGAGCCAGACCAAAAAAGATGCGTAACTCATCGCGCCTACCTCGCCCCATCCTCTGCGCTTTAGCTCTCGGTCTTCTTGTGCGGTACCTTTCGGACGGAGCCCGTCGTCATCGAGACTCATGGTGCGCGGGTTTAGGAATTTTTTTCGGTCGTTAGCGTCTTTGGTCATCCAACCAACCATTGATTTCGGCGAGTCAAGCCTCCAACGCATATTCGACTCACTACCGACTTCTTTCAAGTTACTTCCCATTACGCCAGGAATAAAAATTACTGGAATGATACGATCAGCAACCATGGAGACGATTCCGAAGGTATTGTCGGGCGGACTCATGGTTGCGTCCCACTTCGGGTTCCCCTCGCGGTCGTAGGTAGGAATAATTTGACGTTCGTTGTCTTTAGACGGCATGATTATCCTTCTGGCAGGAGACGAAAGGTTATGTTTTCAATGAATTGACTTTTTTGTAGGCCGGTTTTTCCCTGACTATCGGTCGAACCACGAACAATAGAACCATCGCCCCGAACGATCTCAAAACGCCGACTGGGCACCGGGCTGTTATCGTAGGGCCACCGTAGAATTAGTTCCTCGTCGAACGGGAGAGCCTGTGGCCATTTGTTCATATCGTAGGCAAGATTAGTAGGCGATGCGAATTTCTTCATCCCCGCGCGCACCATAATTTTTCCGGGACACTGGACGGTAATGTTGCCGCCATTGATCGTGATGTTGGCGCCGCCGGCGGTGGAAAGGCTGATGCTTTTCGCTGCGGCCCAATCGATGTGCGCATTTGCGCTGATGACATTGACCTCGTCGCGCGCTTGCACCTTCAGTTCATTTCCCTGCGCCTGATAGTCGATTGAGCCCTTGGCGGCGATGAGTTGTAGCCCGACGTTGCCTTCGCCGGCTTTTACCGCGCCGGCGAGCACGCCGATGGCCTGGCCGCTGTGGACGCGCATTTGGCCGCCGGCTGTGAACTGGGTATCGACTCCGCTCGCAATCGTGACGGTTTCGCCGGTGGACAGCTGGACATCCTGGCCGGCCACCACGCCCAGTCCAGCTTTCGCGGCGATGCCAATTATCGGCGCGCCGGCATGCGACACCTTGCCGGCGCCGGCGTCGACACTTCTTGATGCGGCGTCGGAGCGCGCCTCCCCGATGCTATTTTTGCTAAGCATTCCGGCTGACGCCGTCCACAACGCTTTGAGTGGCGCAGCTTCGTCGTCAATGGCACTCATTGCAGCCTTGGTCGCGCCGAGGTGGCTGGCGAGACCGACCGTCTCGTGGGTTTTGGCGGCCGCGCTAAAGCTCTCGGCAAGTTTCATCGCTTGCTTCAGCAACGCGTTCCCGGCTGCGTTCTCGCCGGCGGCTTCTCGAATCGCGGAAGAATGGCTGATCTTGTAGCTCGAGATCAGCAAGCCGGCGCCGGCGCGTACGGCGCCGTAAGCGTCGGTGCGCAGTTCGGCGCCAGTGCCGCGGAAGCTGCCGCGATAGTTGTCGGCGGTGTGAATCAGGTGGCCCAAGTTGAGCTCGGTTGTAGCGTGTGTGGTCTTGAGCTGGACGCGCCCTTGTCCGTCAGTGTCGTCGAACAGCAACTGGTTGTAGCCACGGCCGCCGAACTCCTTGCTGCGCACGCCCCACTGCGCCGAGTTGTTGCGATGCCCTGCGCTGCTCGCCGATGCGCCGTGCCACACCGGGCTGTTGCCGCCGGCGAGGTTGACCTGTCCCGATGGCATTTGATCATGTGCGCGTTCGAAGGCGGCGCTGCTGCTTTCACGGTCCGATACTCCGCCAGGGGTTGGCATCACACCACCCTCCCCTCGTCCGTCGTACAGCGCACCGATGATCACCGGCCGGTCGATGTCGCCCTCGATGAACTTGACCAGCACTTCCTGCCCGATCCGCGGCAAGAACTGGCAAGCCGTTGACCGCTGGCCAACACGCACCCAGCAGCCGGCATCGCTCTCCCGCCAGTGGAAGCGGATCCGCACCCGGCCAAGCTTGTCGCAATAGATTTCATCGGCGCCGTTCGGCTCGTCCGATCCATCCGGGCCGACGACGATTGCTGTCTGGCTGCCGTGCGCAGTCGGGCCTGCCTTCACTTCCATCTTCGGTCGCCACGGCCGCTCGGCGGGAATCGCCTCGAAGCAGTTTGCGTAGCCGCTTCGTTGTGCCCGCTCGACCGCCCTGTCAAATTCCGCAAGCGCAACTCCCTTGATCGACTCCTCAAGCAGTTGTGAAAGCGGTCCGAACAATTCAGTCAATCCATTCCTGGCGGTGACCGGCAGGTTGTTCACGCCGATGCTGGCCACCCGCAGCAGAACGAAGTCAGGCGCCTCGTTGCGGTACTTCTTCATCGGGATGTCGGTGATGCAGATGCGCGTGCCCGGCCGCAAGGTGCGCACGGTCGAGCGGCCCTGCCACACAAAGCCGCGCGCTTCGTACGCCTCCATCTTCAAGCCCGCGTAGCGGCGCGCCTGGCGTGCGTCGGCGTACGCATACTGTCCTGGAGAATCGAAACTCTCGACCGCGTGCGCATTCTTGCCGCCGATCGGGTACTTGGTCGGCACGCTGACGCTGACCGTCTGCTTCGTCTTGTAGTCGTAGCTCAGCACCGTGACTACAGCAACGCCGAGTTTACGGAACGCCTGCAAGTACTGGATGCTGTCGCTCTTTTCGACCGAACTGGCGGCGTGGTAGCGGATGCCGCCGCCGGCGTCGCTGCTGGGGTCGTGCGGCGCGGCGCTCAGGTAGCTGCTGTCGGCAAACAGCACCATGCGGCTGCCGTCCTCGTGTTCTTCGAACCGCCAGCCAAGGCCCTCTTCGGTCAGCAGCCTGGTGACAAACTCGAGATCGGTTTCGCGATACTGGCAGCAATAGCTGCGAGCCATCGCGTCACTCATGAAGAAGTTGACGTCGCCGCTCCACACCCACTGCGCATACGGCTGGTATCCGGCAAACACTGAATCGATGATTTCAACAACGGTCTTGGCTTGCCACGCGCGGCTGTTGCGTGTCTGACTGAGCAGCCAGATCCATGGCGACAGTTGCAGACGGTAGCGCGACAGCCCACCATCGCTGCCCAGCGACGCGATCTTGCTGACGTAGCCGCTGCAGCGGGCACGGGTGCCGTCCGCCAGGCTGATCTGCAGACACGCTTCCTGCCCCAGCAAGGACGCGTGGGCGATCTTCGAGCGAGTCGACAGAGCGATGACATCGAAGCCGCCGATTCCCATCAACTGTTCGTCCGCGGCGAACGCTTCAACCAGAAGGCGCGCCTTGACCTTCTCATCCCTGAACGACAGTTCATAAAGCCGCGACTGACTGGAAAACTCCGCCAGCGCGGACAACACCTGGGCTGCGAGCGTGGAACTCATGAGCGATCGGCGCTTTCGTAAAGAGGACGGCAAAGAAATGCCGGTCGGAAAATACTAAGCTGCGTTCAATCGCGCTGTTTGTTCCACATCAAGCTTCCCCTCTAGCGAGCCCAGCAAAAGCACCTCAGCTTTTCGCTTTTCCATTAAACCAATATCAATGTTCGTTATCTTTCAAATCATATTATGAAATGGAAGCCGCCTCGATGCGCCAGCGCGAGGCGCCCCCTATTCCGCTGGCAACCGCACGAAAGCACAACCATGAAAACATCCAGGACCTGTATCGCCGCGGCCGCGTTTGCGCTTGCCGCACTCGCCGCGCCGCTCGGCCACGCGGCCGGCACCATCGTGCTCGACGAGAACTTCAACACTGTCGCCAACCTGCCGAACTGGCTGATGGTCAACAACAGCTCGCCGCAAGGGCTGAGCTGGTTTCAGGGCAACCCCGGCGTTTTCCCCGCTCAGGCCGGCACGCCCGGTTCGTACATCGCCGCCAGCTACCTCAGCGCGGCGCAGGAACCGGGTACCGTCGACAACTGGCTGATTACGCCGGAACTGACGCTCGGCGGCACAACCTTGCTGTCGTTCTACACCCGCAGCGACGCCGTGCCAGGCCTGAACGACATGCTCGAGGTGCGCTTCAGCAGCGGCGCGGGGACCGATACGGCCGGCTTCACCACGCTGCTGACCACCATCGGCGGGCCGTCCGTCTATCCCAACACATGGCAGCTGATCACCGCCAGCCTGACACTGCCGGGCGACAGCGGCCGCTTCGCCTTCCGCTACGTCGGCGATGCGGCGATGGCGAACTATATCGGCATCGATACCGTCACAGTCAGCGCTGTACCCGAACCGGCAGCGTGGATCATGCTCGGCCTGGGCCTGGCAGTACTGGTGCCGCTGCGCCGCAACACCCGCTCCTGAACCCAACCACTGAAAGGGATCGAACCATGACGACGAAAACAGCGATGGCGCTCGCGGCGCTGATGGCCACGGCGCTCGGCGCGCCGGCCGCCGCCACCGGCCAGGAAGGGGTCGTCGTCGTGCGCGACCCCCAAACCGGCAAGTTCCGCAACGCGACGCCGGCCGAAACGAAGCAGCTGCACGCGCAGCCGACGGCGCCGGGCATCGCCCAGCGCGATCCGGCGAAACCGGACGTCACCATCCGCAAAGACGGCACCTTGCAAAAACACCTCGGCGAACGCGGCCTGGTGTATTCGGTCGTCAAGCGCGACGCCGACGGCAAGCTCGCCGCCGAATGCGTGCATGGCGAAGAAGCCGCCAACGCCGCGCTGCAGCGCCAGGTCCCCGCCACCGCAAAGGAGCACGACCATGAATCCCGTTAAGCGATCCGCGCGTTCCAGCCTGGCCCGCATGGCCGCTATCCTGACGCTGGCCTGCGGCGTACTGGTCGACGCGCAGGCCGCCGCCACCATCGCGATCGTCAACCTGAACGCAGCGGGCGAAGGCTTCAACGATCCGACGCCGGCGCAGCCGGTAGGCGGCAACAATGGCGCCACGCTGGGCGAGCAGCGCCTGATCGCGTTCCAGCACGCGGCAAATGTCTGGGGCGCCACGCTCGCCAGCACCGTCACCATCCGCGTCGGCGCCAGCTTCATGCCGCTGTCGTGCACCGCCAACAGCGCGGTGCTCGGCGCGGCCGGCGCCAACGATATCTTCTCCGATTTCCCCAACGCGCCGCGCACCGGCACCTGGTATCCAAGCGCACTGGCGAGCAAGCTTGCCGGCAGCGACCAGTCGGCGCCGACCGACCCGCATATCGTGGCGCGCTTCAACTCGCGCATCGGCCTGTTCCCCGACTGCCTGCCCGGCGCCGGCTTCTACCTGGGCCTCGACAACCAGGCCGGCCCGCAGATCGACCTGATCGCGGTGCTGCTGCACGAGCTGGCGCATGGCCTGGGCTTCCAGACTTTCACCGACAGCGAGACCGGCGAGCAGACGCTGGACATCCCGTCGATCTGGGATTACTTCCTGGTCGATAACCAGAACAACCGGAGCTGGGTGCAGATGACCAACGCCGAGCGCGCGGCGTCGTCCGTCAGCGGCAGCGCGCTGTCGTGGAACGGCCCGAACGTCACGGCCGCTGTGCCCACCGCGCTGGCGCCGGTGTCGGTGCTGAGAATCAGCGGCCCGGCCGCGCGCAACACCGCCGGCAATTACGACGTCGGCGACGCCTCCTTCGGCCCGCCGCTCGGCAGCACGCCGGTGGTCGGGCAGCTGATGCCGGTCATCGATCCTGGCAGCACGACGGGCCTGGCGTGCACGCCGCTCAGCCGCAACAACGCGCTGGCCGTGAAAGGCAACATCGCGCTGGTCGACCGCGGCACCTGCACCTTTGCGATCAAGGCGAAAAACGTGCAGGACGCCGGCGCGATCGCGATGGTTGTGGCCGACAATGCGCCAGGCGACGTGACCGGCATGGGCGGCGACGACCCGACCGTGGTGATCCCGTCGGTGCGCATCACGCAGCAGGCCGGCATTACATTGAAGGAAGTGTTGGCGCGCCGCTCGCGCCATAGGTCGGGCGTCATCGCCAGCCTCGGCATCAATCCAGCGCGGCTGGCCGGCACCGACCAGCAGGGCCGTATCCGCATGTACACGCCGACCGAATATTCGCCAGGATCGACTGTTTCGCACTACACCACCGATGCCAAGGCGAATCAGTTGATGGAGCCCTCGATCAATGGCGACCTGTCGCATGAGGTGACGCCGCCGCGCGACCTGACGTATCCGCTGTTGAAGGATATTGGCTGGTAGAGTTGCGCCGGTAAACGGACAAGGGCCGGAAGCGTCGGCGTCCGGCCCTTTTTATTCTTTGCAAATCGAGGCGTGGTAGCGGCAGTTACTTGGCCGGCAGCGCCTTGTACGCAGCGATACCGTTCATGATTTCGGCTTTCGCATCTTCCGGACCGAACCAGCCTTCGACCTTGACCCACTTGCCCGGCTCGAGATCCTTGTAGTGCTCGAAGAAGTGCTGGATCTGCTGCAGGCGCAGGTCCTGCAGGTCTTCCGGCTTTTGCCAGTGGCTGTAGATCGGCAGGATCTTGTCGACCGGGACGGCGAGGATCTTGGCGTCGCCGCCGGCTTCGTCGGTCATCTTCAAGACGCCAATGGCGCGGCAGCGCACCACCACGCCAGGGATCAGCGCGAACGGCGTGATCACCAGCACGTCGCACGGGTCGCCATCGTCGGCGATCGTGTTCGGCACGTAGCCGTAGTTGCACGGATAGTGCATCGCGGTACCCATGAAGCGGTCGACGAAGATCGCGCCCGATTCCTTGTCCACTTCGTACTTGATCGGATCGGCATTCATCGGGATCTCGATGATCACGTTGAAATCGTTCGGCACGTCGCGGCCGGAAGAGACTTTATTCAAACTCATGGGATTTCCTCGTTGTGCTGGTTATCTGATGACGGAATTATAGCGGAAGATAGTTGTTTCTTGTGCAGCGCAGCAGGCAGGCGCGCGGCCCGCCGCTCCGACCAATCAGAGGATGCTGGCCAGCGCGCACTGGCGGAAGTGCGCCGCCGCCTGCTCGGTCTGGCCGAGCGCTTCGTGCATCTGCGCCAGCTTCAGGTGCGACTCGCGCACCATGCGCGGCTCGGTGGCGTCGGACAGCGCCTGCTCCAGGTAGCGCTGGGCTTTGCCCCACAGCTTCTGTTTCAGGCACAGCGAGCCGAGCGCCAGCGCCAGCTCGGCGTCGTTCGGGCGCTGCTTGATCCACTGCTCGCAGTATTCGATCTGCGCCAGCAGCGCCGGCGTGCCCGATGGCGCCGCGGCGTCCCGGTAGGCGCGCACCACGCGGTCGTCCCACTCGGCCGCTAACGCTTCTTCGGCGGTGGCGCGCGCTTGCTCGTGCAGCCCGCGCGCATTGAGCGCGGTGGCGGCGTGGGCGGCGATGTAAGGCTTGATGCGGTCGGCCTGCGGCACCGTCGCCCACACGCGCTGGATCGATTCGGCGTCGTGCGAGTTATCCGACAGCAGCGCGTCGTACGCCAGCTCGCGCAGGCGCGCCGACAAGGCCGGATGCAGCGCCTTGTGCTTGTCGAGCGAGCGCACCAGGCGCAGCACCTCGGGCCAGTTCTTGGCCTGCTGGTGCGCCTTCATCGACCATTGCAGCGCGTGGATGTGGCGCGTGCCGCTGGCGTTCAGTTCAGCCACCGCTTCGAGCGCCGCTTCCGGCTGGTGGTCGTCGACCAGCAGTTCGGTCACCGTCATCAGGCGCGCCGTCTTCAGGGTGCTGTCGTGCACCGTGCCGGCCAGCCAGGTGTCGCGCCGCGCCGGCTCGCGCATGCGGTGCGCCGCGCGCGCGCCGATCAGCGCGGCAAGACCGGCGTTCTCGGGCAGGTCGGCCGCCTTGGCGGCGGCTTTTTCGGCATGGCCGAAGCGGCCCTCGAACAGCGCCTTGAGCGCATCGCGCAAGCCCTTGTTGCCGTCGCGTTCGCGCTTGCGGCGGCGGTAGGCGGCCACCCGCGCCGGCATGCTGGTGGTGGCAAAAAACGCGCGCACCAGCGCATACAGCAGGATGAACAGCAGCACTTCGAGGACGACGAAGAAGTTGAGCGACAGGTCGATCCGGTGCGGCGGATAGAACACCACCACGTTGCCCGGGTTGAAACGCGCCGTGACGGCGATGCCGATGGCGGCCGCCATCAGCGCAACTAGCCAGAGAAGGAGGCGCATGTTATGGCTTCGCCTTGTAGGTGCGCACCGCGTTCAGGCTGTCGGCCAGCGTCGGCATGTCGATCGCCAGGTTGTTCGCCTGCACCTGGCGCAAGGTCGCCTGGGCGGACTGGGTGGTGCGCGCGCGCGTGTCGAAATACTTGACGAGCATGTTCTGCGCCGTGATCAGGTCGCTGCGGAAGGCGGCCTCGTTGCGCGACAGCAGCGCCAGGCGCGCGTTGAGCAGGCGCAGCTTCAGGTTCTCGCGCAGGAAATACGCTTCGCTTGGCGACAGCATCAGCGCCTCCGGCGTGTCGACGCTGCGCACGCGGATCAGCTGACGGATCTCGTCCCACATTTCGCCGGTCCAGCCGGTCCACACCTGCTGCACACGCGCGCTAAACGCGTTCGGCTCCGGCGCCGGCGCGCCCGGCTTGCCGGCCACGATGCGGGTTTTCCTGGCCAGCTCGGACGGCGCCACCGGATTGTGGTCCGACAGCATCGGCAGCTTGTCGACTTCGGCAATGACGTTGTCGATGCGCAGCGCCACGCCGGCCAGGTCGATGCCCGGCAAGGCCTTCAGCTTTTCGGTGTCCTTGGCAATGGCGCGGCGGATGGTGATGAACTGCGGCTTGTCGGCGCGCGACAGCGATTTGTCGGCATTGGCCAGCGCGATCAAGGCGCCCTGCACGTTGCCGGCCAGCTGCAGCTGCTGGCTGGCGGTCGACAGCACCTGCTCGATTTCGGCCAGCGCCCACTCGTCGCGGTTCTTCGACAGGTCCTGGTACAGCTGCTCGAGCGCCAGTTGCTGGCTCTGCGCCTCGCTCTGGCGGCTTTCCAGCACGCCGACCTTGGCCTGCAACTCCTTGGTCTGCTCCTGCACCTGGCGCGCCAGCGCGATCGTCTCGTTGCTGATGGCGTTGCTCTTTTGTAGGCTGCGCGCCACTTCCTGGCGCAGGTTGTTCAGCCGGCTATGGGTCGACCAGGCCAGCGCGGCGAGCAGCAGCAGCAACACGATCACCACTTTCGACAGCGGCCGCTGCAGCAAATCGGCGAAACTTTCTTCCGGCTCGACGGGGGCGGCAGGCACCGGCGCCATGGTTTGTTCTGGTTGTGTAGGCAATTCGTTCATGCGTGTGATTGTAACGCGGCAAGCAACGAGGCGTCGCCTGATCCCGCGAGGGTGAGCCGGGTAAGGCCAAGGGTGCTTGCCGTTTCGGCGATGCGCGCATGCGGCACGATCAGGCGCTGCTGTTGCATTTTAACTACAGCGGTCGCGTCATCGAGTTGCGCGAGCAAACCGAGCAGGCCGCGCAACGCCTCCGAACTGGTGATGATCCAGTCGTTCTGCCGCGCCAGCAAGTGCTGCAACGTGGCCGCCAGTTGCGGCGTCAGCGCCGGCACGCAGCGCCGGTAGGCCGCCACGGTGGTGACGTCGGCGCCGGCGGCGCGCAGGCCGTCGCCGATCAGCTCGCGGCCGGTTTCGCCACGCACCAGCAGCACGCGGCGCCCGGCCAGCGCCGCCAGGTCGAGCGAGGCCAGCAGGTGTTCCGAATCGCTGCGCGTGACATCGATCGGGCTGAAGATGGTGGCGTTGCCGTCATGCAGGCCATGGCTGGCCAGGCAGGCGCGGCTCGCTTCGCCCAGCACCGCCAGCGCCACGCCGTCCGGCCAGCGCTGTATGTGGGCAAAGGCGGCGTCGATCGCGTTCGGCGAGACGAATGCGACCAGCGCGTAGCCGCTCAGGTCGGCCAGCGCGGCGTGCAGCGCCGACGTGTCCGCCAGCGGCAGAATCTCGAGCAGCGGCAACACCACCGCCTCGCGCCCGAGCGCGGTCACACTGTCCGCCAGCGCCTGGCACTGCGCCAGCGGGCGGGTGATCACCACCGGATCAGGCATCGGCAGCGTCCGCCTGCGCCTTGCATTCGGCCAGGATCGCGTGCGCGTCCTGCCCCTGCAGCAAGTCGGCCACCTGCTGGCCGAGCCGCTCGGGCGCGTCGGCCGGGCCGCTCGCTTCAGCGGTGGCAAAGCGCTTGCCGTCGGGCGTGCCGACCATCGCGCGCAAGGTCATCTGCTCGCCCGTCAACGTCGCGAACGCGGCCAGCGGAATCTGGCAGCTGCCGCCGAACACCTTCGACACCTTGCGTTCGGCCGTGACGGCGCGCGCGGTCGCTTCGTGGTTCAGCGGCGCCAGTACGGCGCGCATGTCGACGTCATTGCGGCCGGACAGGATCTCGATCGCCATCGCGCCCTGCCCCGCGGCCGGCAGGCTGTCGGCCGGATCGAGCACGGCGCGGATGCGCTCTGGCAGGCCAAGCCGCTTCAGGCCGGCGGCGGCGAGGATGATGGCGGCGTAGTCGCCGCGATCGAGCTTGCCGAGGCGCGTGTCGAGGTTGCCGCGCAGCGGCTTGATGACCAGGTGAGGATAGCGCGCCGCGATCAGCGCCTGGCGGCGCAGGCTGCTGGTGCCAACCACCGCACCGGCCGGCAAATCGGCCAGGCTGGCGTAGTCGTTCGAGACGAACGCGTCGCGCGGATCTTCGCGCTCGAGCACGGCGGCCAGCTCGAACCCTTCCGGCAGATCCATCGGCACGTCCTTGAGCGAATGGACCGCCAGGTCGGCGCGTCCTTCGGCCATCGCCACTTCCAGTTCCTTGACGAACAGGCCCTTGCCGCCTACCTTGGACAAGGCGCGGTCGAGGATCTGGTCGCCACGGGTGGTCATGCCGAGAATACGAATGTCGCAGGTTGGATATAATAAAGACAATTGGGCGCGGACATGCTCGGCTTGCCACATCGCCAGCCGGCTCTCGCGCGAGGCGATGATCAAGGTCGCCGGCGTCAATTCAGTTGCTTTCAAAACGGATTCTTTCACTGTCGTTAAGCCTTAAAACGGCGCATGCCAGTTATCGGCCCATGCATAGAATCACAAATTTTATCATGCGCCCCCCTTGCAGACCCCGGCTTTCAGCCTTTGCATCAACATTCTCTTTGTGGTGAATATGGATAAATTAGTGGAAAACCAGGCTGCTGCAAACCAGGCGTCCGACAAGGACGCTCCCCTCAAGGAAGACATCCGCCTGCTCGGGCGCCTGCTGGGCGACGTGCTGCGCGACCAGGAAGGCGAAGCCGTGTTCGACGTCGTCGAAACGATCCGCCAGACGGCGGTGCGCTTTCGGCGCGAAGACGACGCCGAAGCGGGCAAGGAACTGACCGACCTGCTGGCCAGACTGACGCAGGAGCAGACCATCACGGTGGTGCGCGCTTTCTCGTACTTTTCGCACCTGGCCAACATCGCCGAAGACCAGCACCACATCCGCCGCCGCCGCGCCCACCTGCTGGCCGGCTCGAAACCGCAGCAAGGCAGCGTCGGTTTCGCGCTCGGCAAGCTGAAGGCCGCCGGCGTCACCCGCGACACGGTGCAGACGTTTTTCCGCGACGCCCTGATCGTGCCGGTGCTGACCGCCCACCCGACCGAAGTGCAGCGCAAAAGCATCCTCGACGCCGAGCACGACATCGCCCGCCTGCTCGCCGAGCGCGACCTGCAGCTGACGCCAAAGGAACGGCGCGCCAACCTGCAGCTGCTGCAGTCGCGCATCGCCACCTTGTGGCAGACGCGCATGCTGCGCTACTCGAAGCTGACGGTGGCCGACGAAATCGACAACGCCCTGTCGTACTACCGCATCACCTTCCTGCGCGAGCTGCCGGGCCTGTACGACGACATCGAGGAAGAGCTGGCGGCCCAGTACCAGACCGAGCCGGCCGGGCCCGGCGCCGCGCCGTACGTGCAGATGGGCAGCTGGATCGGCGGCGACCGCGACGGCAATCCGAACGTCAACGCCGGCACCATGCAGCAGGCGCTGGTGCGCCACGCCACCACCATCCTCGACTTCTATCTCGACGAAGTGCACACGCTGGGCGCCGAACTGTCGATATCGACCTTGATGGTCAGCGTCAGCCCGGAACTGCAGGCGCTGGCGGACGGCTCGACCGACACGTCGCCGCACCGCAGCGACGAGCCGTACCGGCGCGCCCTGATCGGCATGTACGCGCGCCTGGCCGCCACTGCCCGCGCGCTTGGCGCCACCAATATCTTGCGCAAGGAAGTCGGCCACGCCGCCGCCTACGCCGACGCCGGCGATTTTTCGGCCGACCTGCAGGTGCTGATCGCGTCGCTGCAAGCGAACCACGGCGCCATCCTGGCGCACCCGCGCCTGGCGCGGCTGCAGCGCGCCGCCACCATTTTCGGCTTCCATCTCGCCTCGCTTGACATGCGCCAAAGCTCCGACGTGCACGAGCGCGTCCTGGCCGAACTATTCGCCCGCGCAGGAGTCGAACCATCATATGGTTCGACAAGTGAAGCGCAGAAGGTCGAATTGCTGCTCGCCGAACTGGCCCATCCCCGCCTGCTGTTTTCCCCGTACACCGACTACACCGAAGAAACCAACGGCGAGCTGGCGATCCTGCGCGCGGCGAAGGAAATCCGCGAGCGCTATGGCGTGCGGGCGATCCGCAACTACATCATCTCGCACACCGAGACGGTGTCCGACCTGCTCGAGGTGCTGCTGCTGCAAAAGGAGACGGGCCTGTTGCGCTCCGGCGCGGGCGAACTCGATGCGATGGTCGTGCCGCTGTTCGAGACCATCCCCGACCTGCAGCGCGCCGCCGGCATCATGGCCGAGTGGATGGCGCTGCCGCTGGTGGCGCAGCTCATTGCCAGCCACGGCCAGCTGCAGGAAGTCATGCTCGGCTACTCCGACTCGAACAAGGATGGCGGCTTCCTCACCTCCAACTGGGAGCTGTACAAGGCCGAGATCGACTTGGTGAAAGTGTTTGCCGACGCGCGCGTCAAGCTGCGCCTGTTCCACGGCCGCGGCGGCACCGTCGGGCGCGGCGGCGGGCCGAGCTACGAAGCGATCCTGGCGCAGCCGCCGGGCACCGTCAACGGCCAGATCCGCCTGACCGAACAGGGCGAAATCATCGCCTCGAAGTTTTCCAACGCCGAAATCGGCCGCCGCAACCTCGAGCTGCTGGTGGCCGCCACGCTCGAAGCGAGCCTGATGCCGCACGTCGAAGGCGGCGTGCACAGCCAGCGGCTGGCCGGCTTCGAAGCGGTGATGGCCGACCTGTCGCAGCGCGCCTACCAGGCCTACCGCAACCTGGTCTACGAGACGCCGGGCTTCACCGACTACTTCTTCGCCGCCACGCCGATCGCCGAGATTGCCGAGCTGAACCTCGGTTCGCGCCCTGCCTCGCGCAAGTCGACGCGCCGCATCGAAGACCTGCGCGCCATTCCGTGGGGCTTTTCGTGGGGCCAGTGCCGGCTGCTGCTGCCTGGCTGGTACGGCTTCGGTTCGGCGATCGGCGGCTGGATCGCCGACGGCGAGCGCGACGAACGGATCGCCACCTTGCAGGCGATGTTGCACGAGTGGCCGTTCTTTGCCACCTTGCTGTCGAACATGGACATGGTGCTGGCCAAGACCGACCTGGCGATCGCCTCGCGCTATGCCGACCTGGTGCCGGACGCCGAGCTGCGCGAGCGCATCTTCAAGCGCATCTCGGGCGAGCACGGCAACACGCTGCGCTGCCTCGAGACGATCACCGGCGCGCACGAGCGGCTGGCCGGCAACCCCTTGCTGGCGCGCTCGATCCAGAACCGCTTCGCCTACCTCGATCCGCTGAACCACTTGCAGGTCGAGCTGATCCAGCGGCACCGCGCCAACGCCGGCGCCCCGGTGTCGGCCGACAACCGCGTACATCGCGGCATCCACCTGTCGATCAACGGCGTCGCCGCCGGCTTGCGCAACACCGGCTAGCGCTCAACCCGCCGGGGTCAGTGGCGACAAACGGACACGGCCCCGGTTGTTGGCGACCCAATTCCAGCTTTTAAGGTCGCGCTCGTGTCCGAATGTCGGCACTGACCCCGCTGTGGGAACCGGGTTTGACAGCAACATATCCGTGGCGAAACAGCAACCCGCCGGGGTCAGCAACCCACCGGGGTCAGCAACCCGCCGGGGTCAGTGCCGACAAACGGACACGGCCTCAGCAGGTTCGACAGCAACATATTCGTGGCGAAACAGGAACAATTCTCGTTTTGTAAGATTTTTGTTAAGAGTCGGCCTAGAATTACCGGTTTCGCTTCCACCTGGACACGCTGATGAACCGGCGGCGCCTCGAGTCGACCAGCCTTGCCGTTGCCGCCGTCCTGCTTGCGCTGGGCAGCGCGGCCGGCGTGGCCTACGTCTGGCAAATTTCCCCGCTGCCGACCGCGCTGCTGTCGCTATTGGTAACCATCGCAGTAGCGTGCGCGCTGTCGCTGCTGTGCATCCGGCGCCTGCTCGCCACGCGCGGCGCCACCGCCACCGAGTTTCGCCAACTGCACGCGGATCAAGCCGGCCAGCGCCAGCAAGCGCAGCGGGCGCTGGCGATGAGCGAACTGAAGCTGCGCGAAGTCATTTCGATCATGCCAATGACGCTTTTCATCAAGGACCCGGAATCGCGCATGCTCATGATGAACAAGGCGGCCGAGCAGCAGTTCGGCTTCGATTTTTCGGTCGTGTCCGGCAACAACGCGCACACGATGTTTCCGCCCGAGCAGATGGCGGTGTTCCTTGCCAACGACAGGGCCGCGTTCGCCAAAGGCGAACTGGTCATCCAGGAAAACTTGACGTTCAGCCACTCGCACAATGAAAACCGCGTCTTGCAGACGTTCAAGAAACCCATCTTCGACGCCGTCACCGGGGAACCGGATTTTCTGATCTGCATGAGCGTCGACACGACGGACCGCAAGCGCGCCGAGCAGGCGCTGCAGGCATCCTGCCTGCAGCTGCGCCAGCTGATGGCGCACCTGGACGCGGCCAAGGACGAAACGCACCGGCGCCTGGCGGCGGCAATCCACGACGAACTGGGCCAGAACCTGATTGCGCTGAAAATCGATATCGAGATGCTGCACACCCGCGCCGGCGACCGCCATCCCCGGCTGCGCGGCAAGGCCGGGCACGCGCTCGACACAGTCAATGCCAGCATCGGCTCGGTACGCGCGATCATCAACGAGCTGCACCCGAACACGCTGGCGCTTGGCCTGACCGCGGCGCTGGAGTGGCTGGTTGGGCAGTTCGAGGCACACAGCGGAATCGCCACGACGCTGAGCGTCAGCGGCGCCGACGCGGGCGGCCAGGACCCGCGCCGTACCGCAGGCCTGTTTTACATCGTGCGGGAGACGCTAATCGATATCTTGCAGCACGCGCGGGCGATGCAAGTCGAGGTCACCGTCGCGTTTCGCGTCGAGCAACTGGCGATCACGATCGTCGACGACGGTGTCGTCTCGGCGCAGCGCGCAGCGGGCGACGGCGGCGGCTTCGGCCTGCGCGGCATCGGCGAACGGGTGGCCGTGCTTGGCGGCCAGATGCTGGTCGAGCGGCGCGGCGGCGGCGCCGGCACGAGCGTGGTGATCCTCATGCCGGCCGCGACAGGGGCGGTCGAACTGGCGGTCGCCGAATAGGCCAGTTACGGTCCGTTTGACGGCAAGCTGTTCACGGCCCGAGTGCTGCGCCGCTCCGCGGCGGCATTGTGCTGCGCGCAGCGGCCGATGTCGCTTGCGATGAAGGTTCTGCCAGGGCCGTCGGTGAGCACAACGGTGCAGCGAAAAGGTTTGCCGGACAACGGCCAATGTCCTGCCGGAATCTGCGCTGCGATGTCGAATTCGACGGTGATCGTCGCGGCAGCAAGATCTGCAGGCACAAAGCCGTGATGCGCCAACATTACGCCTAGCCGGTCGGCGAATTTTTCGGTCGTCAAGCCAGCTGACGGCGTGGCCGGCAGCGCGCGGCGCTCGTGCAGCATCAGGTGCGTCGCGCCGCTACCATCGCGATGGTCGGCGCACAGCATCCCCAATGCCCAATAACCGTCGATGTCGTTGTTGCGGCTGACGAATGCGCCGAGCATGCCGGCGGCGACGTCTCGCAGATTGCGGAAAAGGCCACGCTTCTCTCCTGCCGGTCAGGTTAGACAAACGGCCACCTTAGCATAGTGACACGCAGCCCAAAAAAGAGCGGCGGTAATGCATGCAAGCCAGATGAAATCCAGATACACTTCTTGCGACATGGGAACAACTTCATTCACGCCGCCGGCCGGCTTCATCGATTTGCTGAACGACGCCGTCTGCGCGGTCGATGTGGATGGCCGTTTCGTCTACCTGAGCGCGGCGTGCGAGCGCATTTTCGGCTACACGCCGGAGGAACTGGTTGGCACGGCCATGATCGACCTGGTGGCGCCGGAGCACCGTGCGCGCACCCTGGCTGCCGCGGCCGACGTGATGGCCGACGCGGCCCAGCACAATTTCGAGAACTGTTACGTACGCAAGGATGGCCGCCGGGTCAACATCATGTGGTCGGCGCGCTGGTCCGAAGCGGACAAGCTGCGCGTTGCAGTCGCGCGTGACGTCACCGCGCGCAAACGTGGCGAGTCGATGCGGGCGGCGATGTACGCCATCTCGGAGGCGGCCCACGCGGCCAAGGATCTGCCGTCGCTGTGTCCTCTGATCCACCGGATCGTCAACGAACTGCTGCCGGCGCCCGGTTTTGCGATTGCCCTGCGCGACGAGCTCGATCAGTTGAGCTTTCCCTACAACGTCGACGAATACGGCCGGCCGGCGGCGGCGCCATTGCCTGGCGCCGGCGCACTGTGCGCGCACGTGGCGCAGGTCGCGCGGCCGCTGCTGCTGACGCCGGAAACGCTGCCGCTGCTGCCGGCCGAGTTGCGTGAAGCGGCGATCGGCGCGGCGCCGTACTGGCTGGGCGTGCCGCTGCCATCGTCGGGCGGCGCCATCGGCGCGCTGGTCGTCAGCGGCTCGCCTGAATCGGCGCACTTTACCGACCAGGACAAGGAGCTGCTGCAGTTCGTTTCCGCCCAGGTCGCCACCGCGATCGAGCGCATGCGGCTGCACGAACAATTGCAATACCTGGCGCAGTACGATGCCCTGACGCGGCTGCCGAACCGCCAGCTGTTCCACGACCGGCTCGATTCGGCGCTGGCGCGCGCGGCCCGCAACGGCGCCGGTTTTTCGCTGCTGTATCTCGATCTGGACAAGTTCAAGCTGGTCAACGACCTGCACGGCCACGCCGCCGGCGACCTGCTGCTGCACCAGATGGCGCAGCGCATCAAGCAATGCGTGCGCGAGGAAGACACGGTGGCGCGCATCGGCGGCGACGAATTCGTCGTGCTGCTCGAAAGCGTGGCGCAGACGGACGACGCGGCCAGGGTCGCCGCCAAGATCGCGCTGGCGATGGACGAGCCGTTCCGCTTCGGCAGCCTGTGCCTGGACGCGCGCGTCAGCGTTGGCATCGCCGCCTATCCTCAGCACGGCGGCACCGCGCAGCAGTTGCTCAAGCACGCCGACGAGGCGATGTACCAGAACAAGAAGCGCGCGCGGTCCGAGGGGTCGGACCCGATTGTTCCTTTGCGGTCTGACCCCGGTGTCGTCGGCGTCAACTACACCGACGTCCACCTGGAAACGGCCAAGGACAGCTTAGTGGCACCGGACTAGCCTGAATTTTGCATAAAAAAGGGCAAGAATGCCGTAAGTGATTGATAAAATGTGAGTTATCGAGAAACACAATTTACAACACGAACACCACCTTGCCCGATATGAATTCTACCCC
>NZ_JAFCWM010000025.1:0-73669 GCF_049897565.1 Massilia sp. TWR1-2-2
AGACGAACTGACCGCGGTGCAGTCGACGCAGGCACATCCAAACGCCATTGCCATCCCAGCAGACCAGCTTCAAACGAGTGCGGCGTCGGTTGCTGAACACGTACGCCGTGCCGTCGCAGGGGGCGCAGCCCAACGCCTGCTGCACATGTAGCGAAAGCCCATCGATGCCGGTGCGCATGTCCACAGCCTGAGTGGCCAACAAGAATGACGCTGCCTGCAGCTTCATGCCAGAGCGCGCAGCAATTCTGCGACCCAGCTCGTCGGCAACGCCGGCGGCAGCGTCACGATCCATCCGCTTGGGCTGCGCAAGTTGATTGCCGGTGCGGTGCTGACGGGATGCTGGATCGAGAGCGGCAGCAGCGCCGGCGCCGCATCGACCGTGCTTAAGCGGCGGGCCCAATAGTTCAGCTGCCGCTGGGGGTAGCCATGATTCAATGCAAAGGCTCGCTGCGACTGACCGCTATCGCGCCACTGCGCTACGCGCCCTTCCCACAATGCCGCTCGTCTGTATCCGCCATCCCAGATCTCCATTTTGAAAAATGGAGTATGGCCACCTCACATCGGCAATGGAAGGTGGATGGGCTGGACGCTTACCACCTAACTACGTTGAGAGTTCATGGTCAAGCGATATGCTTGCGACCCATTTTTTGCCATGGTATGTCGCCCGGCGGCCATCGGTGAAAAATGGGGTAAGTCGAGAGGTGGGTTAGCGGAGGGACAGGGATTTCGCGGGGCTGAAGAAGAGTACGTTGAGGATCGGGGTGGTGACACCAACCGGCCCAGTGAGATTGATTCGGTGTGGAGATACCGGCTAAGCTGCATTATTAGCGGGAGAGGTTCGAGCGAATCGGGTCGCGGCTGCGCCCTGGAAGCGTCCGCCCCAGCGCGCGCAATTCAATCTTCGTCACCCACCAGGCATCGCCTTGGAAGGTAAGTTCAATCGCGTCCATCTTCAACGTCATGCCTTCGATGGGGCGCTGCGGCTTCGCTGGGAAGTGACTGTTCCACTTGCTGGTGTCCTCATTGTTAGTTTGGTAGTACGCCGATGCAGCACAACGAGCGTTTTCAGTAGCCTTGTATCGTTTCGTGCCACAGACTGGCAGCTTCCAGCCGCGTCGCAAAGCTGAAGCGGGAAGGCCACGAAGCGGTCGACACGATCCACCATTTCGGCCTGGCTCAGGTGGACGAAAACCCAGCTGAGAACTGCCGAGACGTCACGCGCCTGCTCCAGTACGCGCGCATTTTCCTCATTGATCCAATGGCGCATCGAGTCTTGCGCCGCGAAGCCTTTGTCGCCCCGGCCAATGACGTCATTAACCCGCCAGCCCGCGTCTTCCCTCACGAGCAGGTACCGCAGTGTGCGCTGCTCAGATTCCCCCTGTTGCGGCCAAACGTTAAAGGAAA
Organism: Massilia sp. TWR1-2-2; assembly: GCF_049897565.1. NCBI lineage: Bacteria > Pseudomonadati > Pseudomonadota > Betaproteobacteria > Burkholderiales > Oxalobacteraceae > Massilia > Massilia sp. TWR1-2-2. The sequence goes on from NZ_JAFCWM010000025.1 coordinate 1,405, forward strand.
CGTCGATTGTATCGATGCCCGATCGTAACTGCCCTGAACTGGGACTTCTGGAAGTTCAGATCGGGTGCGATCTCGTGTGCGTTCAGGACGTTGTCACCGCAAACAGCATATCCGCACTTTTCGTCGCCCCTGGACAGCGTGCTGCAGAGGCGCTTGTTGGTGGTAATCGCCGCGTCCGCGTGTTTCGAGTAGAACGCGCCGGGCCGCATATCAAAATGCGCCCTAATCTGAGGCCGGGAGAGATAGGCTTTGTAAAAGCCGCTGAGGAATTCTATCTGTTGCTGCGCGTCTGAATATGAAGACTTGGCCAACGCGAGCGCCGTTATTACTGCGCACAGGACAAGCGCTATGGGTACGGCGAGGGAATTCTCTGAAGTTTTCATGGCGTCGCTGAATTTTTTGGACGTCTGCATTGTCGGTCTTGGATGGAGCCGGAGGATTGGCCGTCGTCAATGGCCTATTGGCTTATGGGGCCGCTCGAGATGCATTCTTCTCTATCCGCCAAAGAGATAGCGGCGGCGCCAGCCTACTTCGGTCATTGCGTTAGCTCAAGTAGAGGTTTCCCGACAGCAGCATGATGCTGAGTCAGACCGACCGGAGAGCCGAATGAAATCGACCGTTTGCATACTGATTTTTCTAAGTCTGCTTACCCCAATGTGTGCTGCGCAACCTGCCAAAGTTGCACCCCGCATGACAGGCCAACAGCTTGTTGATCAGTTCCTCGGGCCGCCGAAAGAGTACGGGAAGATGAGCGGCCGCACATACACGTACCACCAGCTCGCGCAGGGATACCTGGACGGCATCAACGACGCGACAGAAGGAAAACTCTGGTGTTACACGGGCCGCTGGAAGCCGCATGAGCGAGACAGCGAGCTGATCCTGGAACTGTCGAAGTTGCCGGCGGCTACCCTCAAAGGCACCGCAGCGCCGCTGGTGCTCGAATTTCTCATCAAGAAGTATCCCTGTCACACCTCGCCCAACCCCAATCAGTGAGACTGCAATGAAACCTCGATTTGCGGCGGTCGCCGCTGGCTATCCGACAAGCCCTCCCCACGATACGGCAGCACTTTTTAGCATTATCGGATGGGAGGACTTGGTTACCAATGGAAATTATGAAAATACCTGCGCTATTCGGGTCAGCATCGCGCTTGCCAGTGCAGGCGTCCGGATTCCAGGGCGAATGAGTATCAGGAAAGGTACGCTGAAGGGGCGCTTGATCGAGCCTGGTCAGGCGCGTCTGTCGATGATTCTCGCACGACGGAATATGCTCGGGGCACCAGAAAAATTCAAAGGCTCGCCTGCCGCCGAAAGGGGTATCGGGATGCGGTGCGGGATCGTTTCGTTCTGGCGCCTTTATCCAACGCGTGTCGGCGACAATCAAGGGCATATCGACGTCGTCTCGCCAAACGAATATAACTTCCTGACGTGCAAAGGCCACTGCTATTTCGGCGCAGCGGAGATTTGGTTTTGGCCGCTAAGATGACACTGCTTGCGATGGGCAAGCGCGTCGACTTGCATTAGTGGTCGCGCCCCTCGGGCTGATGGGGCCGATTGGTCAAAATTTGATGCATGTCACAATTATTCCGCCTTACTTGTGGAAAACTACGACGCATTGATATTGATCAAACTCATTGCCGATGAAGACCGAAATAGACATCTCGCGCCTGTCAGTGCTCCGAGGCGGCGACGCCTTGCTACGCCGATGCTGTGCGCTCGCGGCGCTCCTGTTGGCAGCGCAGTGTGCCTGGGCCGGTTCGGTGCCGGAACGCATCCGTTCACTGGCCAGCGAATACGCGCAGGCCGTCCGCACTGCCGCATCGCCTTACGACGAACGGGCATGGCTCGAACGCTTCTACGGCGCGCGCGACTATGCGCCGGCCTGGACGGGTGGGGCGGCGGCGCAAGCGCAGGCGTTGTTGGGCAAGGCCGAGGAACACGGTCTGGCGGCGCAGGATTACGATCCGCGCGCGTTGGCGGTACGCATGCGCGCGCACGGTTCAGTGGCCGCGGACGAGGCCGCCGACCAGGACGCCGCGCTGACGCTGGCGCTGCTGCGCTACCTGGCCGACTTGCACGCCGGGCGCGTCCGCTCCGACTTTGCGGTGGCGCGCGTGGTCGATCCGGTCAAGTTGCTGCAGCAAGCGCTGGCCGATCGCAATCTGGCAGCGGCGGTCGAGGCGGCCGAGCCGCGCCTGGCGGTGTATCAGCGGCTGAAGGCCGCGCTGGCCGAATACCGCAAGCTCGCTGCATTGCCGAGCGCGGCCGTCCCTGCGATCCCGTCCACCCGCGCGATCGAAGTCGGCGCCGCGTACGCCGGTGCGCCTGAGCTGGGCGCGCGCCTGGCGCTGCTTGGGGACTTGGCCCCGGAGGCCGTTACGCCGGCCAGCACCTACAGCGCCGAACTGGTGCAGGCGGTCAAGCGCTTCCAGGATCGGCATGGTCTCGACGCAGACGGCAAGCTCGGTCGGCAGACGGTGGCGGCGTTGAACGTGCCATTGTCGGCGCGCGTGCGTCAGATCGAACTGTCGATGGAACGGCTGCGCTGGCTGCCGGACCTGTCGGGCGGACCGTTCATCGCGGTCAACCTGCCGTCGTTTCGGCTGTGGGCGTTTAAAGCGGCCGGCGCCGCGCCGGTGCTGGCAACGCGCGTCATCGTCGGCAAGGCGGTGCGCACGCAGACGCCGTTGTTCATCGGCACGCTGCGCTATATCGAGTTCAATCCGTACTGGAACGTTCCGCCCAGTATCCTGCGCGATGAAATATTGCCGGCGGTGCTGAAGGACCCGGGCTACCTAGTCAAGAACGACATGGAAGTAGCCGGCTCCGGCGCGCAGATGGTCGATGCGGCCACACTTGCCGCGCTGCGCTCAGGCAAGATGCGGGTGCGCCAGCGGCCCGGCCCGAAGAATGCGCTCGGCGGCATCAAGTTCGGCTTGCCAAATACGATGAACATTTATCTTCACTCGACGCCGGCGCGCGCATTATTCGCGCGTTCACGGCGCGACTTCAGTCATGGCTGCATTCGTGTCGAGGATACTGTGGCGCTGGCCAACTTCGTCTTGGGCGACCAGGCCGGCTGGACGCCAGAAGCGATCGACGCGGCGATGGCGCCCGGCCCGAATCGCACGGTGCAACTGAAGGCGTCGATGCCGGTGGTGATCTTCTACGCCACGGCCATCATCGATGTCGACGGGCGGCCGCTGTTTCCGGACGACGTCTACCGGCTCGACGGCGCGCTCGAACGTACCCTTGCGGCCTTTTCTGCCCAGTCGCTATAAAAAGCCCATGCGCCGCCCAGATCCGCGGTCCGGCTTGGCCCGCCATTCGAACGCCAGTTCGGCGAGCCACTCATCCGCGCCAGCCTCACACCCGAGCAACGCGAATCGCTTCCGCACATTGGCAAAATCACCTGGCGTCAAGCCGTCCATCGCTTCCAGCGCTTGCAGGCATGGCCGCGACAGCACCGGCTCATGAAGAAGGTCGCCCAGCATGCGCGCCCGTTGCGCGAGGGTGAGCGGCTTGAACTCCAGCCGAAACGTAAAGCGGCGGAGCAACGCATTATCCAGGCGGCTTGCGTGGTTCGTCGCGCAGAGGAAGACGCCGGCAAACGGTTCGAGCTGGCGCAGGAATTCAGCGGTGACCGTTTCGGTGCAGCGATGCGCCGCCGCGTCGCGCGCGCCCAGCACGGTCTCGGCCTCGTCGAGGAAAATCACTTGCGATTTCGGATCGCATTCGCTGAACAGGCGCGCGACGTTCCGCTCCGATTCGCCAAACCACTTTACGTTGATGTCGGACGCCGTCAGGTACAGCAGCTCGCGCCCCAGGCTGTCGGCGATCTGGCGGGCCAGCTGCGTCTTGCCGGTGCCGGGCGGTCCGTTCATCAGCACCGTGCCGGCGCCATTGCGCGCGATCGCATCGATCACCTGGGCAGCGGTGAAGGCGCCTTCAAGGTGCAGGTAGCCGGTATCGAAGGGCGTCACCGGCTGCGGCAACGCGCCGCCGGCGGAAATCTGCAAGACCCCGGCGTGACTGTTCAGATGCGTCATCACCACGCGGTCGTGCGCGCCGGCCTTGCCGTCCGCAAGGCCGACCGCCCGCGCACACTGCGCAAGGAGCCGCGGTGAAAAGTCGCGCCGCTGCGCCACCGCGGCGATGGCCGCACCGGAGACGCCGGCCGGCTCCAGCAGGCGCTGCGCAATCTGGCGGCGTACCTGGATGTGCTGGGTGTCGAAGCGCAGGCAGAACGTGAACGGGGCGAGGTCGAGGCCATCTGCCTCGGCGACGATCCATACCGTCGGGTGGACGCTGGTCGGCATCGCGCGGTCGAACCACGCCTGGCTGCCGATCGCGCCCGGCACTGATATGCGCCGCGATCCGCCGGCTGCATCCGGGAATACGCCATCGGCCTCGTCAACCACCAGCAGCGCCGGCGCGGCGGGGCCGAGCAATTGGCCTGCGGCCTGTAGCGCGGTCAGTCGTTGTATGCGCGAGGCGCTGCTGCCTTCCTTGTCCCTGCCTGGCACCTGGTATGCCGGACACGTGAGCCGGCCGGCCAGGTGGCGGGCGAATGCGCTCTTGCCGGTGCCCGCCGCGCCCACCAGCAGGATGTGGATGCCGGCACTGCGCCGCGCGAGCGCGGTTTCCACTATCGCGTGCACCATGCGTTCCTCGTCTTCAAGGCCGGGCCATTGCAGGGGCGCTTCGGCAGGCCTGGCAACTGGTTCCACCATCGCCAGCAGGAGCGCTTCGGCGCTGGCGCGCGGCTGCTCGAAAAGGCGCCGGCCGAACGCGGACAGGTGCAGCATCTGGCCGAGCGAACGATCGTCCGCCAGCGACGGCGGCAGCAGGCCGGCCTGGTACAGGCGGCCGCCGGGAGCGAGCGCGCCCCGTACCTGCTCCGCGGTGGACCCAGTGGCGGCGGCGAGCGCGCGGTAGACCCGCTCCACCGGGGTGCCGATGTCGAGGCACGACAATCCGCCGACCGACAGTTCGCACGCTGCGGCCAGCTCGAGCAGCAGGTACTCGGTGTCGTCGAGATCGAACAGCGCGCGCACCTGGCGCAGGTTGTCGCCGATGCCCAAACCGGCAGCGCCGCGGCCAGCTCCGAGCGCTGCGAGAACGGCGCGGTACATCGGCTCCAGCGCTGCCGGCGTGTTCGACAGCTTCTTGCCCAGCCATAGGTGCAAGTCATGCGCGGTGCCGGCAGCGGCGGCGTCGAACAGTGCGATCCATTCCGGTCCGTATTCCACCGCCGGCAGGGCGTCGAATTCGGCGCGCGCCGCCATGGCAGCCGGCCGCAGCGCACGTCCGAGCTCGTCGTGGAAGTGGCCGTTGACGCTGTCCTGCTCGGCCAGCGAAATTCGGACGGCGGCAATCAGGACGTGCAGGTTGGCGGCGTCTTCGCGCTCGCGGGCATTGCGGGAGGTGTCGTTTGGCATAGAGTCAATGTCGTTGAACAGGTATGCATTATTGGCGCGGGTAGCGACAAGCTATGTCGCTAGCGAGGATGCGCGCACGATCGCCACGCCATGCGTTCGCTGGCGGCGCAGGAACGCCGACAGCGCTTCCCGCGTCGATTCAAATGGCAGCGCCGCGCCAATCGCAATGACGTCGAGCGGCAGCGCGCCGATATCGATCGCAACGACCGCCACCAGGCGATTGTCGACCACGACGAAGTTGATCCCATCGTCGGCTTGCGCGGTCGCACCCAGCGCGATCGCTATCCATTCGCGCTCGTGGCATGACGCCGGAGCACGAAAGCGCATCAGGCAGGCGCCGATACATTCGCGGAATTTGTCCCAGCATGGCGTCAGCAGCTCGGTGCGATGCTGTTCGCCGAAGCGATTGACGGCGCTGACGAAATAATCTTCGCAGCACTGATACAGCGTTTGCACGATGGCGAGCTGCTGTTCATGCGAGTAGATGGCCGGCAGCAGCTGCATGTTGGCCCCCGCATGCGCGGCTGTAAAGCGCCGACAATCCGCGTCGCAGGTGCCCCGTCAGCCGCCGGCGCTATATATATGCGACATTTTGCCGACCATTTCCCTGATCTGCGCGCGCAGTGATGCCGGCGCCAGCACCTCGACGCCGTCCCCCATCCCCAGCAGCCACCATTGCAGTTCCCTGGTATTGGGAACCGTCGCGGTCAGTTCGAGCCGGCCGTCGTCAAGCTCCACCAGCCGCTGGCCCCTCGACAGCGCCGTCTCGTGAAGGTGCTCTCCCGCGCGCCGCGAGAACACTGCCTTGAGCTCGACCGGATCGCCGTTGCGCACGCCCAGGTTGCCCGACTCGATATAGGCGTCGATCGAGAAGTCGGCCTGCTTGCGGCTGGCCAGGTACAGCATCTCGGCCGATTGCACGCGGTGCATGGCGAGCGTGCGCACGTCGTCGTAGTCGGCGAACAGGCACACCAGGTAGATCAGCGGGCCGCGCTGGATCACCGCCAGCGGGTGGACCGCTTCGTAGACGACGGCAGAAGCGACGTCGCGCTTCTTGTAGGCCAGCTTCAGCTGCCGGTCGCGCATCAGCGCGTCGTACACCACGCGCTGGCATTGCTGGTCCACTTGCGGCGCAATCAGCGGCTGCATCGGGCTGATGGTGCGCACCTTGTCGAGCCACGTATTGGTTTGCGCATCGGTCTCGATGGCGCGCAGCGCCTGCCCGGCCGACTTGAAATACGGCTGCAAGGCGTCCAGCGTGGCAGGCGGCAGTGCATTGGCCAGGTGCTGTTCGACCAGGGTGAAGGTGAGCGCCTCCGGCACCGACAGGCCGGGCAGGTCGAAGTTGGGTGAGTCGTGGCGCCAGCTCCAGCCGAACGGTTTGTCGCGGTCATCGACCACCAGCGGGAATACCTGCAGCAGCTCCTGCAGGTCGCGCTGCACGGTGCGCTCGGTGACGATGAATTCCTCGATCGCCAGGCGGTCGCGGATGTCCTGCACCGTGATTTTTCGCGGCGCGCGCGGAATCATGTGCAGCATGTGCCATTGCCGGAGGAGGGTGTGCTGATTCGTCGCCATGCGCTGTGTCCGAGTTGGTTGCCAGCCGACAATGTAGCAAACATCCGGCTTGGCCGGGGCGTTTGCGACGTGGCTTGTCGCATTGGTCCATATGATGAAAGCCTGCACAAAACAGGAGGAACCCATGCTGATTACGATTTCACCCGAGCAGGTCGAGCGCGTGCGCGCGCTGGTGGCGCCAATCACCGCGGCGCATTTCGACGAGGGATGCGAGCCGCCCGGCTACTCCATTCACGTCTGGTTCGGCGGCCCGTACGGCAACAGCGCCGAGGCGCACTGCGGAAGCCAGACGGTCGATCTTGGCGAGATGTCGGTGCAGCAGGACGGCTGGAATACCGCCGATGCGGCGAAGGACAACGCCGATGATTGATTGCGAATCGGCGGCACTCTTTGATCTGGGCGCGCTGCACGACGACCCTGATGCGGGCCGGTTCGACCTGGCCGAAGCCTTGCGCTGCTACCGCCTGGCGGCGGCGCGCGGCAACGACATGGCGCAATTTAACCTGGGCGTGATGTATGACCTGGGCCGCGGGGTCGAGCAGGATGCCACGCGGGCCGCGCGCTGGTTCTATTGCGCGGCACTGCAGGGCAACGCATCGGCGCAAAACAGCCTCGGCGTCATGGTCGAGCATGGCCAGGCCGGCGGCGGCCACCTGGCCCGGGCGGCAGAGTGGTATCGCCTGGCGGCCGGGCAGGGCAACGCGGAAGCGCAGTGCAATCTGGCGGCGCTGTACCTGCACGGCCGCGGCGTTGCGCAAGATTATGCCAGGGCGCTCGCGTTGTACTGCGCGTCGGCCGGGCAAGGCAACGCAGAAGCGCAGGCGTGGCTGAGCGCCATCGGCAATGCGCTGCCGGCTGACATTTTCAGCTAGAAAATTTTGCGATATGATCGCTTTTTAAGCACAACGCAAAGGGAATGAACGTGAAAGATCTGATGGGCGAATTCATCGAGCGGCAAAGCGCGCTGGCCACCGAAATCGAGAACAGGTTTGCGGAGTATTTCCGCGCCGCTGTCGTGCCACCGTTTGGCGACAACGGACCGGTGCGGGCAGGCTATGGCATTGTGTCGCGTCTGCTTGCGTCGCCTGGCTGCAGCGCCGAGGCGGTGGCGAAGCGCATCGCCCAGCTGCCGTCGGGCCAGGGCGTGTATGTCATCATGACCGATTACGCGGTGCCGGGCGCCGGCGCCTCGAGCTTCGGCGTGCCCGGCAGCGGCCTGAAGGCAATCTACCGCGGCCACTCGTCGAACATCCGCGAACGCGTCATGGGGCATGTGACGCATGGCGCCTACATGGCCATGTGCGCCAGCAAGAAGGACAAGAAACCGTGGAGCGCATTCTTCAAGATCGAGGACGCGCCCGGTGATGGCGGTCTCGACATTACAAGCGCGCCCTACAACGGCGCGACGTGGGCGATCGTCGCGTTCGAAATGAAGGACTCGACCAGGCCTTTGCGCGAACTGGCCGAGAACGGATTTTCCGGCGCCTTCGGAACACCGGCAAGATCGGTCAAGGAACCGAATACCCCGCTGGCCAATTTTGCCGTGGCGGCATAGCAGCGCCGGCGAAGCCTACGCGTGCACGAACAGGCGCGACAGCAAGTTCACCTTGCGCATCTGCTCCGGGGTACTGACCCTGGTTGTTACCAGCCCCGGATGCATCACCACCACCGCCAGGCTTTGCGCGCGCGATACGGCAACATTGAGGCGATGCTCGTCGAACAGGAACTCCATGCCGCGCGGCGAGTCGTTGGCGTCGCTACTGCACATCGACACGAACACGATGGCCGCTTCCTGGCCCTGGAAGCGGTCCACCGTGCCGACCTTGGCCGCGTCGCCGCCGGCCAGCAGCGCGAGCCGTGACCTCAGCTTGTTGACCTGAAAATTGTACGGCGCGACGAACAGCATGTCGTCCCAGCCGACCTGGCGCTCGTTGCCGTTCTTGTCGACCAGTGTGCGGGTCAGCAGTTTGGCGGCGAGCGCGGCGATTGCTTCTGCTTCTTCGTCGCTGGCCTGGCTGTTGCCGTCGTGGCGCACCGGCACGATGACGATGCCGGCGTCTCGGTCCAGGGCGCCGGCATAGCCGTCGGGCACGCGCACCACCTGGCGTTCGTTGCCGTCGGCGGCGCGCAGGCGGCCTTCGTAGATGGCGTCGGAAATGAAGCGGTTCACGGCCGGGTGCATGCGCGACGTCGTGTCGAGGAACACGCCGGCGTCTTCGGCGATGGTGGCCTGAGCGCCCATGAAATAATCGAGCGTCGACATGCCGCTTTCGCCGGGGTGGGTGCCCTGGGTCGGCTGGCCCAGCTGCATCTGGTCGCCGATCAGGACGATGTTGTCGGCGGCATGGCTCATGCCCACCAGGTTGGCGACGCTGACCTGGCCGGCTTCATCGACGAACAGGTAGTCGAACTGCTTCTCCAGCTCTGCGCGGCAAAATCCCCACGCCGTGGTGCCGGCCACGCAGCCGGGCTGGATCCATTCCGCCAGCGATTTATTGTCGAGCACGACAACGCCCAGATCGTCGAGGACGGCGTCGGTATGCTTGGTGCAGGCAAACGCGGCGACGATGCCTTGCTTGCGGCACACCTCGGCCGTGCGGATCAGCAAATTGTTGATCGCCTTGTGGCTGTTGCTGCTGATCCCCACCTTCTTACCTTGCCGCATCAGCTCGGCAATAACGTGCGAGGCGGTGTAGGTCTTGCCGGTGCCCGGAGGCCCCTGGATCGTCAGGCAGGTTTGCTGCAGGCCGGACACGGCTGCAATGATGCCGGCCAGGCGATCGGCGCTGCCATTGCCGGTGACGATCGGCTGGCCGGGCACAATGCCGGCGATGCGCGGCGGCCGGCGCTGCAGGAAGTCGACGATCGCCGACGTGCCGGCGCCGCCATCGAGCCAGGCTTGCGCCACGCGCTCGATGGCGCCGGGAATCGGATCGGGCTTGACGAATTCGTTGGGAATGAGCGTGATGTGTGCCGGCGGCTCGGCCCTGGTCCTGATCAGCACCTGGCCGGCGGCCGAGTCGATCGCCGCTACCGTGATCTGGGCGTCGGGCGCTTCCAGCACGTAGTAAGCGCCCGCCAGTCCTTTGCATTCCTGGTTCGGATCATAGCGGTATTCGTACGTGAGGTTGCGCTCGCCGGGCTTGGACTTGAACGGCGCGCGGTCGGTGCGCCGGCAGCCGGCTATGCAGTCGAGGTCTTCGAACAGTTCGCTCTCGGTGTTGCCCAGCCGGTCGAACAGTCGCCAGAACATCGGCTTGTTTTCGCGCCGGTGAAATTCGAGCAGCCAGGCCAGCGTTTCGGCCAGCGGTACGCCGGCAGCGCCTGCGTCGCGTTCGCGCGCGGCCATCGCCAGCAGGTCGGCGTGCAGCGGCGGCGGCTCGATGTGCACTTTCGGCGCCGCATCTTGCTCATGCGCGGCGGTTGACCCGTAAGCGATGCCGTTGACCTGCTGCTGCTCGCGCAGCCAGTCGACCAGCTCCTGGGTCGAGTCGCAATCGTCCTTGTTGTAGTCGCGGATGTCGGACAGGCTCTTGTCCTGTTTCCACGCGTCGGGCGGCGGCGTGCGGCCGGCGTTGTCGAGCGCGAACTGACTGCGCCAGGCGTCGTAGACGACGACCGAATCGCCGCCGTTGGCCACTTCCGTGTTGCGCTTCGGCCGGTAAAGGTGTTCGACGTTCTTGATCGAATAGCGTGGCTCGCCCAGCAGCAGGCATCCCTTGACGACCTTGTACAGGTCGACGAACACCTCGTTGCGCAGCAGCTGGTCCACTTCCATTTCGCAGATGCCGTGCCGGCCCATCAGTTTCCGGCAGGCAGTGATTTCGTAGCTCGCGTAGTGGTAGATGTGCATGCCCGGATCGCGCAGCCAGCGGGCGTAGGCCCACGCGATGAAATCGGCGAAACACTGCTTCTCCTGGGCGGCGTCGTGCGCCCAGAAATCGATGAACTGGCGCTGCCCGTCGTCGTCGAAATAAGTGCTGCCCCACAGATATTCGAGGCCGCCTTTTTCGAGCGGAAAGCCTTCGATATCGAAGAAGATATCCTGCGCCGACGGCGGCGGCAGCAGTTCGAGCCCCTGGCCGGTTGCGCGCAATATGTCGAACCGCGGCCGCTCCAGATTGGCGCTGGCGCACTGGATCGCTGCCTGCGCGCGCAGCCTGGCGAGCACCGGCGCGTTGATGCCCTTGATGGCCGAGCCCAGCGGCAATTCGGCCAGCTGGCGCATGGTGGCGATGCCGGCGGCGTTGAGCTTGCCGATCTGGCTCTTGCGGATATTCGCCACCTGGATCAGGTGGTCGCGCTCGAGCAGCAGGCCGTTGGCGTAGTCGGACCAGTGTCCCCACGCATCGGAATCGGCCGGGTCGGGCGGTGCATCGCTTTCGAAGCGCGCCTGCGCCTGCAGGAACTCGGCCTTGATGCACTGATAGTAGGACAGGTAGTCGGTGGTCTTGAACGGCTGGTCGTCGCCATTGCCGAGTGCCACGGTCAGCGTCTCTGGCAGGCGCTGCTGCACCGGCGCCAGCATGTCGGCGTAGCAGCACATCTGCAGCAGGTAGGCCGGCTTGACGGCCGACGACAGCTTGGTGTCCCACACGACGTAATGCCAGTCGCCCAGCGCCGACTGGCCCGCCACCTTGACGAGGAAATCGGCAACGCCGGCAAACGGCGCCAGCTCCAGATAAGCCTGGTAGATGATGTCGGCGCCTGCATGCAGGGCGGCGCGGGTGGCGGCGGCGCGTTCCTCGCGCGGCCCGTCGGCCGGAATGACGTGGACGCTTTTTCCGGCGGCGCGAAACAGTGCCAGCCTGGCCGACTCGTGCGCGAGGCCGCGCTCGGCCAGCAAGGTCATCAGGCCATCCGGCGCGTCCGCCGCCGGCACCCGGTCCCGGTGCTCGAGCGCAAAGCGCGCCATCCAGCTGGCAAACGGGCTGTCGACAAACGTCGTCAGGTCGGTCGGGGAATACACGATGGCGGCGCCATTTTTCTGCATGTTGTTGTCCTGGTCAGGAGTCCGGCTAAAGGCGCATCCCGGGGTGGTCAGTTTGCCTGTTCACCGGTAGGGCGGGAGTGAGAAAGTATCTCATGGGCAATTTTTCGGCGCAAGGCGGTCCCTCGCTTCGCGAGCTTGCTTGCAGACTGCCGACCAGCCAGTCGGCAATTTGGCTGACACGGATGAAGCGCTTGAATGGCAGGGTGAGGAAACGATTGCACACCGCGGGTTGCGAGGCAGCCGGCGCGGCCTAGTCCGCTGGCCCGGCTTCCTCGCGCAGCCGGGCCGGCCACAGGAAGCTCGGCAGCGACAGGCGCACTTCATCGTCGGTCTGGTCCGGCACGGCGCGCAGGTCCAGCGCCCACTCGCGCACGACTTTGCCGGCAGCGATGTCGAGATAGAGTTCGTCGTCCCAGACTTGCTGAGGCGGGTAGCCGGTGTAGCGCCGGCGCCCGCGCGAGGCGCGCAGTATCCCGCTGAACCACGTCGCGTCGATTGGGTCCTCGGCGTGCGGAAACAGCGCGAGAGCGTCGGCCGCATGCGCGCTGAGCCTGGTCAGGCACATGACGCGGTCCTGCCCGCGATGCCGGAGTTCCCAATCGGCGTAATAGCCGTTCGAACAGCCCGGCCGGCCACGAAAACGGGGACGCGACGGCAGCAACGCCAGGTAGGCATCGAGCGGGAAGCAATCGATCGAAAAGCGCGTGCCGTCGACGTGCAGCGGTTCGGCAAAATCCATGCTCATGGCGCGTCCCTTCGGTTGTCAGGCAGCTGGCCGCGGCTGGCCGGCAGATGCGCCGAACGCCTGTTCGGCCAGCACCTGCAGCAGCCTGACCTGGTCCGCGCCGATATCGTCACGGCCCAACACCTCGTCAATGAGCTCTTGCCCGCGCGCCGTATCCTTGAGTGCATCGACCAGTTCCGTGCCGGTCGGGCGCACGCCGCGTCGCAGCAGAAGCGCCACCATCTCGGCGCGCTGGGCGACCAGGTCGGATTCGTCCGAGTAGAGGTCATACGGGCGCGACGTCAGCGCGGTGCGCAGGGCCAGTTCGCCGGCGCCCTGCAGGTCAGCGCCGGCCGCCAGCAGCATCTCGACGGTTGCCTCGTCGAGCGAGGCGACGCCGGCAATCAGCGCCGCGTCGCCGTCTGCGTGCAAGTTTGCGCCGTGCGCGAGCAACCAGCCGAGGGCGTCGATGGCCATGTCCCTGGCGGCGGCTGCCAACGCTGCGGCGCCATCGGCGCGGATGTCGGCGTCCTCGGCCAGCAGAAACTCGAGCATGGCCGTGTTATCGGCTGCCGCGGCTGACGGCAGCGCCGCGGCCAGCATGTCAGCGCGGTCGAGGCCGCCCTCCAGCAACGCCAGCAGGATGCGCTGGTAGTCGGCATCGGTGCGCTCGGGCGTCAGGTGGCCGTCCTCGTGCAGGAAACGCGTGTGCACACCCGCTGCAGGCGTGCGCAACGCGGCATACCCGTCCGCGCGGGGATCGGCGCCGTGCTGCAACGCCAGGCGTACGCCGTCATCTTGCGCATGCCGGCAGGCCGTCTCGAGGAATTTGTTCCAGAACGCGGAGCGCCAGTCGTCAGGGCGCGTGCCATCATGGCTGAAGGTTTCGCGCAGCCCTGCCATGCGTCCGGCAACGAAGGCGCCCAGCCACGCGTCGCTGGTCGTGACCGGCAGGCGCGGGCCGTTGGCCATGACGGCGTCGGCGACCGCTTCCGGCCATGCGGTGTCGAATTCGTCGATGTGTTCGCTCAGCAGTCCGACTGCGAGCCGAAAATCAAAATCGAACGCGGACCCGTTGGCCAGCACGGCGGCAAGCTTCAGGTGCGGCGCCAGCGCCGATGTGGCGAGGAAACAAAGCATGGCGTCCTGGTAGCGCGGCACGTTGTGCATCGGCGTCATGTGGTGCTGTTCGAGCAGCCCCTGCCATTGCCGGCGGATCTCGTCCAGGGTAGTGCATCGTTCGAGCGGAAGATGCCAGTGCAGGTTGTCCATGGTTTGGTTCGGGTGGTGAAAGTTGAAGTGAAAAGCCTGGCGACGGCCGCTGACCATAGTATATATTGGCGCCAGGAAATATTCTCATCTACGTTTTATTCGACAGGAACGCGAAATATGGTTCAACAAACTAAAAGCCGCAAAGGGCTGACGCTCAATGGCATCGCCTGCCAGATCGTCAATGCAATTTTGCTGTGGGAACGGGGCGTGCCGGACAACGACAAGTACGGCACCCGCAATGATTGCCATCTCGTCATCAACCGGCTGATTCGGGAATATCATGACCGGCTGGAAGTGGAACGACGGATTGCGCCAGCCCAGTACACGCCGAAAGCGCTGGCCGCGAAGGCGAGGAAGGAACGGCTCGTCAAGGAGCATGCTGTGCCAGTCGCCTGCATCATGCGGGAACTCATCGACCGCCAGTGCAAGGCGGCAAATGGCGACATGGACGCGCTGGTGCCGAAGGTGCACGAGATCTTGCTGTCCACAGCGAGGCGCACCTATATTGCGCAGGAAGAAAACCAGGCGCTCCGTGGCTATGAAGACAGGATGCCCGAAGGCCATGAAATCTACCCGTGGCAAAACATCTGGATCAGGCACGAACGGGCGGGCATTCCGCTGGTGCACCTGCAGGCTACCGCGCTGATGTAAGAAGCGATGCCGTCGGGCAGGGCCGGACGGCATCCGCCTTGCGCCTAACCGCGGATCATGGCATCGGCATGGTCGGTTGCAGTCACGCCCATCAGATGCAGCGCCAGCTTCAGCTTTTGTATCTGCGCTTCGTAGTGCAATATTCCACGAACGCCTTCCATCCTGACTACGAGTCCATTGGTCAATTCCATGGCGGTCAAGGCGTGCCGGATGGCCGCGATGACGATCGCATCCCGTTCGGCCAGGACAATAAAATCTTTTGCTTCCATCGTCGGTCTCCCCGAGGAATTAGTTGCAGTTCGGTTCCCAAAACGGCTTTCTACGCACTTCGGCGTGACATGAAAGCGATGGTGTTGGAAGGCTCAGTCCGCTTTTCGGCGAAATCAGAAAAGCGGACAGGCGCAACTTTAAGTGCGCTTGGCGTACGCACAATTGAAGTCTTACAACCCCTTACAAGGTGGTGAGTTTGCTTACATGCCCGTGACGCATAAATGGCTGGCGCGGCCGCAAAATGGCAGCACTACTGCAGGCGGATGGCGGTGTCGAATGCCCAGGTGCGGCGGATTTCGATCACGTCGTACTGCCGCGCGATTGCCGGCGTGAACACAGGATAGGGCGCCTGGCTGGCGACAACTCGCCGGATTGCCGCGTCGATCGCGGGAACGCCGCTGGACACGTCGAAAGTTACTTTCTCGACAGAACCATCGGCGCGCACGGCCACCGTTACCATCGGCCTGGCGTGCGGCTGTTTCACCGCGTCGCGCACGATGTCGAACGTCTGATTGAGCTCGATCTTGCGGCTCATCGCTTCGGCGTACAGGACCAGGTCGTTGTTCGGATCGGCGCGCCCCAGCAGCCATCCGCGGCGCAGGCCGCTTACCGTCGGCAGCAGCGAACGCGTGGGATCCGCCGCGGCGTTGCGCTGGGCCGCTTCCGCGTTGAGCTGCTTGCCGATCGCGCGCAGCCGCTCCTCGCGGCTCGCTTCCTGTTCGGTCCGTTCGCGCTGGGCCAATTCCTGGCGGGTCCGCTCTTGTCGCGCTGCGTCTTGCTTTGCCGCATCCTGCCGCGCTGCCTCCTGCGCGATGGCGTCCTGTCGCACCCGTTCTTGTCGGGCTGCTTCTTGCTTTACGGCATCCTGGCGCGCGGCCTCCTGCGCGATGGTGTCTTGCCGTGAGCGCTCTTGTCGCGCTGTTTCCTGTTTTGCTGCGTCCTGCCGCGCCGCTTCCTGCGCTATTGCGTCTAGCCGTGCACGTTCTTGTCGCACTGTCTCCTGCCTCGCCGCCGCCTGACGGACCACCTGCTGTGCAATCGCCTCTTGCCTCGTCGCCTCCTTCGCCGCGTCGCGCCGTGCCGCTTCTTGTTTGACGGCCTCTTGCCGCGCGGTTTCCAGCTGGGTCTGCCGCGCCGCATCAAGCTGGGCTTGCCTCGTTTGCTCTTGTCTTGCGGCTTCTTTCTTCCCGGCTTCCAATCGCGCAGCGTCAGTGCGTTCCAGTTCCTGTCGCGCGGCGGCCTGCTGCGTCTTTTCGTCCCGCTTTGCCCGCTCCTGACGCAGGGTCGCTTGCCGGGCCAGTTCCTGACGCTCGTTTTCTACCCGCGCCGCATCGCTGCTGGCCGTTTGATCGGCGCGTGCGGTGTCTTGCCGTAGCTGTTCTTGCCGCGCCGCTTCCCGTTGCGCGGCCGCCGCTAGCGATATCTGTCGTGCCCGCTCTGCGCTCTGCTTCTCCTGCTCGAGCCTGGCCTGCTCGAGCGTACGCGCCTGGGTCTCCTGGTCGATCTGCTTGCGTGCTGCAGCGTCCTTGTCGCTGGACACGGGCATTTCAATGACCTGGGTTGGGAAGTTTGGCGCCGGCGCCGCCCCCGCTTTTGGCGGTGGCGTTTCTGGCGCAGCAGGCACGAGCACGCTGGTGCGTTTCGGCGCCGTGACGGCTGGCTCCGCAGGCGGCGCGGGCGTCGCTTGCGCGATTGCGGCGGGAGGCGCCGCGCTTTGGCTCATGGCAGGTGTCGACTCGGACAACGCTGGCAGACTGCTCTCGGCTATGGGCTGGTCAGCTGCTGCGGTCTCCGGTTTGGCCACCGTTGCCAGCGCAGTATCGGTCGGCGTGGACGGCGCCGCGGTGGGCTGCGCCGCTGCAAGACGAATTTGCAAGTCGTTGGCCGTCAGGCGCCTTTCTTTCCACGGAAGGTTCAAGCCCGGCATCCCGAATGACTGGCCGCCGATAACCATGCTCAACAGCAGCGCGTGAACCAGCAAGGACACCAGCAGCGCAGCGTTGAACCGCACGGGAATCCGCTGAAGGAACGATGGGCCAAACGATCGAAGGGCTGGCTGGTAAGTTGAAAAAGTCATGTTTGTGAGGCCGGCTGGCGGCCGATTACTGTGCAACGAGGTATCGACCAGTGTCTGCCATTTCATCGGGTCGATTGTTTGGCCGTTTAAGAGATTGTCAATTTTGTAAGATCATACAGCGGTCTGATCGACGGCGGCCCCAATCGCTTAGCTAGCTCGGTTGTTCCGCGTGTTATTGCGCAGTCTGCAAGCAAAGAAAAACCGGGTCTGACCCCTGGCGCAGCATGCGGTCACAACCATACCGCCTCATGCTCGAGTGCCAGGCCTTGCTCGGACATCGCCTGGCACAGCGCCACCACGGTGGGCGGCATGCCGAGCGTAGCGAGCCGTGCAATGGCGGCGGCGTAATCCCGGTGCGTGTTTTGCCACACCTTGTTGCTGCCATATTGCCGCAGGCGATCCGCCCAGTCCGGCATGAGCCAGAATTGCACCGGCGCCAGCGACTTCTCGCGCAGGCGGGCGTAGTTGAGCAAGCCGACACCGTCGTAGTCGGGAAAGAACATGAAGCGCTCGGCGCGCGCGCGCTGCGCCGTCCATTCCAGCAGTAGCCGGCTCAACTGGCCGCCGTAGTACACGATCGAGCCATGCGCATCGGCCGGCAGCCAGTCCAGGCGATCGAACAAGGCCTGGTTTTCCACCAGCCAGATGGGCGCGTCGCTGTGCCAGCCGTCCTCCACCTCGATGGCGATGGCGGCGGCGCCGCATAGTGTCGTGCCGGCCGAGATGTCGGCAACGGCGCCGTCGCCGCGCCGCCACGTCACGTCCGGCCCGATCGCTTTCAGCAGCAGGTAGCCGGCGCGGTGGGTGTGGCCGCGCCCTTTGCTGTCGCGCATCCTGGCGATGTTGTTGGCGCGCGCCGGCAAACTGGCGTCGAGCGCGGCGATCGCCGTCGGCCGCAGTGCGCTCAGGTGCACGCGCGCCAGCGCCGCGTCGGTCACCAGGTAGCTGGCGCCGCGCCCTTGCGTGATCAGGCGCACGCTGCCGGTCTGGCGCGCGAAGCGGTCCAGCTCGCGGCGCTGCGCCACCGTGAACAGGCTCGCCGCGCACGGCGCCGCAACGTTCATCAGCTTGTCGAGCGCGTCGGCCAGCGCGCGGCTCATGTCGCCGGCTCGCCCAGCGGCTCGAGCAATTGCCAGTGCTGGCGGCTGATGTGGTTGTACCCGCCGTGGCTGCTGATCGGCACGCAATAGCGGGCCGTCACCAGCGGCGCAGGCGAGGCGAAGATCAGCGCGAAGCCGAAGTCGTCGGCCGTTTCGATCAGGCTGCGCTGGTTTTTCTGGTCGAGCGCCGACGCCTCGTCGAGGTAGCACACCGCCTGCACGCGGTGGCGCTTGTCCTGCATCAGGTGCAGCAGCGCCAGCCCGGTGATCAGCTTGGCCATGAGCACGGTGCCGTTCGAGGCCGCGCTGTCGATGTCGGTAAACGATTCGGTGGCGCGGCCGGCCTTGCCGACGATGAATTCGAGGCGGAACAGGTGCTCGACCCGCAGGCAGCCGCGCGCTTCGCCCTCGCCGATCAGCACCTGCTTGGCGCGGTTCAGGGCGTCGTCGTCGAGCACGCTGGCATGGTTGAACAGCGAGAACGATTCGCCGTCGTCGACCTGCTCGGCCTTGCCGATCAACAGTTCGATGGCGTCGACCAGCACCAGTTCGTCAACCGGTTCGATCTTGAAGACGGCCAGGTCGGACAGCTGGCGCCGGCTGATGAGGCGGTTGAAGTCGCGCATGCGGCTCTTGAAGGTGAGCAAGCCGTCGCGCAGTTCGCGCAGGCAGGCGGTGACGTTGACGACAGCGCTGCGCGCCTTGCGCTCGAGCGCTTCGGCTTCTTGCGGCAGGTGGGCGGCGAAGGCGATCATGCGGTCGATTTCAAGCTCCTCGCCACCCATGTAGCTGAACTTGGTCAGGCCGCCGGCATGCAGTTGGGCGACCTGGTGCGGCAACTGTTCGTTAAGCTGCAACAACCGGTGGCAATCGTTGCTGTAGCTTTCCAGCTGCTCGGGCAGTTGCTCGAGGGCGAATCCTGGCGCGCCGGTCCATGCCTGCTGCGGCAGGTCGGCCAGGTAGGAAAACACCGATGCGGTGTCGCCGCGGCGCTCGCGCCGCTGGACGATTTCCTTGTGGGCGGTGCGCAGGCTGGCGAGCTGACGCAGGCTGTGCGCTTCCAGCTCGCGCTGGTGCTGGACGGCATTGTTCGCCTGCGCCTGTTCGGCCTCGATCGCGTCGATTTCCGCCGACACCTCGGCCAGCGCCGCCGCGCGCTGCGCCGCCGACAGCGTCAGCGCGCCGAGTTCGTCGAACAGGTCGAGCTCGCGTTCGATTTGCCGTACCGCTTGCTCGAACTGCTGCTTGCGGGCGCGGGCGGCGTCCAGCGCGCGCGCCGTGTCGCCCTGCCGGAGCAGGTCGTCGATCTGCTGATCGAGTTCGCCGATGCGCAAGGCAATGTCGGCGGGCGTGCGCTGGCTGTGCTGCGCGTCGAGCGTGCCGAGCGCCACGGCGATGCCGGGCAGGCTGATGCGGCCGCCGTCGATCAGGCGGTCGAGCCCGGCGCGCAAGGCGGGCACTTGCTGCGCATCGATCGTGAACTGGTCCGCCCCCAAGGTCATGACCTGGCGCGCCAGCAGCACGTTGAGCGCGGCGAGCTGGTCGGCGCTGACGGCGGCCTGCAGGCGCAGGTACAGGTTGTCGGCCAGGGTCGCCTGCTCGCGCTGCAAGCCGGCCCGTTCCTGTTCGGCGCTGCGGCGCTCGCGCTCGATCGCGTCCACGCTGCGCGTGCTGGCCTGTTGCACCAGAGCGATCTGCGACTCGAGCGCCTGGCGTGCTTCGGCGTGGCGCGCTTCGAGCGTGCGGCGCTCGGGCAGCAAGGCGAACTGCTGCGCCAGTTCGGCGTGCCGCGCGGCCACTTGTCGCAATTCCTCGCGGCGCTGGCGCTTCAACAAGCGTTGCTCGGTCAGTTCCAGTTCGCGCGCGCGCAGGCGCTGCTGTTCGCGGCCGCACCCGGCGATGCTTTCCTGCAGGCCCGTTTCGCCGTCCGCCACATGGCGGTCCCAGTCGGCCAGCGCGGCGTCGATCAGCGGCCGGTTGTGGACCAGCTTGCCGCGCAGGACGAGCCGCTCGCCGGCATCGCGTTCCAGCGCGGCGATGTCGTCCTGGTGCGCCAGCGCCGCCTGGTATTGGGCGCGGTCGGCGTTGACATCGGCAAACGCCTTGTCCCACTCGGCCTTGAAATCGATGTTGGCGTCGGGCAGGTCGCGCCGGAAGATGCTCAACAGGTAATCCTTGACCTCGCCCGAACGCAGCTTGTCGAGCCGCAAGGTGCGCGTGAGCACGCGCTGGAACGCCTCGGCCAGGCTGGCATGTTCGAGCTTGAAAATGGTGAAGTCCGGCTCGTGGTCCTGGCGCTTCTTGCGGCTGCCGTAGATGGCGTCGGAAAATTCGCCGGACGAATAGCTGAACACCAGTTTGTCGCGGGTCGCCAGGTGCGCTTTCAGCTGCGGCTGGGTCACGACGCTGCCGTTGGGCAGGCGAAAGTCCTCCATGTCGAGCTGGCCCTTGTAGGCGAAATAATCGTAATCGTGGCTGACTCCCTTGCCGACGCAGCCGAGCACGACCGTGCCGGTGGTCGGCAAGGCCACTTCCAGCAGGATGTACGCGCTGTTGTTGGGGAAATAAAAGCGGCGGCTCTTTTCGATGTCGTGGGCGCCGAAATCCATGCGCCGCTTGTCGACGATGAGCAGAAACTGCAGCGCATTGATCAGGCTGGTCTTGCCGGTGTTGTTCGGCGCGATCAGCGACACGGCCGCATCGAGCGGCAGTTCGGCGCGTTGATAGCCGGCGCTGCCGAGCATGACCAGGCGCTGGAAGCCGTACTGCATCATGGCGCTTCCCCTTGCTGCGCGGCCAGCGCGATCGATTCGCCGGCGAGATCGGCATTGCCGGCCAGTTCTTCGAACCGGTCGAGATAGCGAAACACCGCCGGCAGCAGGCGCCAGGCGCCGTTGGCGGCGTCGGCAAAGCCGTAGCGCACCGCCGTGTCGAGCAATTGCTGCAACGCGTCGAGTTCGGCGAGGCCCTCGGCGTCGAGCAGCGCGCGATTCTTGTCGAGCAGCGCCGTGAGCAAGGGGCGGTCGATGCGCCACTCGACGAAACGGCCGAGGTGCTGGCCGGCATCGGCCTGCTGTTCGAAAATGAGCATGAACAACAGCGCCAGCTGGCGCGTCGCCTTCGATACGGTGCCGCTCGCTTCGCCGGTCTGGAACCAGGCGTAGCCGCGGCCGTCGATGCGCAGTTCGTAGCCGAGCGCGCCGAACACCCGTTCGTACTGGGCCGCCTCGCGCTCGAGTTCGGCCCACAGGACCGGCTCGGCCAGGCGGTTGACGTGACGTCCGGCGTTGAGCATGGCAAACAGATCCTTGAGGCGAGTGAGTTTGTCGAGCGCGATCGGCGCAGGGGGATAGTTGAGATTCATGCGGCTTCGATGGCGTGCGGATACAGGGTGACCCGCACGGTGTTGAGGGTAACGCTGCTGGCGACGCCGCTCTGGACGGCCTGCCAGTCATCGCGCGCGATCAGTTCGTGGTACAGGCGCAGCAACGTGGCGTCGTTCAGGTGCGGGTAATGGGCGCGCAGCCAGTCGAGCAGGTTGGCGACCGGCATGGCGGCGCGCAAGCTGGCCGTCAGGGCTTGCTCATCGACCAGGTCGAGCGCCGGCATGGCGCCGGCCGCGCGCTCTTCGGGGAAGCCCACCAGCACTGGCGCGTAGGCGCGCGCTTCGCTCATGATGGTCAGCACCTCGGCGCCGACCGACACGCTGCGCGACATCTCGCGCCGCCACAAGGGCAGCTCGGACACCGGCAAGCTGCGGTTCAGGCCACGCTTGCGCACCCGGCCGAGCAGGGCGCTGATGGCCGCCGACAGCACGTTGTGCTGCCGCACTTCCTCGCGCAGCGGCAACAGCGTATCGCTGCAGTGCTTGAGCACCTCGCGGCCGAGCCGGCGCAATTCCTTGGCGTGGTAAGCGACATGGCGCAACGCCAGCCGCTGAGTGTAGAGCGCGCCTTGCACCGTCAGCACATCGACGGCGTTGTCGAGCGCATGCTCGGCCTGTTCGAGGTGACGGTAGAAGGTGCCGCCCGGGCCGCTGTCCATCATCGCCGCCATCGGCGCGACGTAGTTGTCGTAGGCGTCGAGCACTTCGCGGTAGCGGCGGGCGATCGGCATGTCGGTTTGCTGCGCCTTGGCGCGCTCGGCCAGTTCGAGGATCGCGTGGCGGTCGCCGTCGAGCTGCTGGCTGATCTGGCGGAACAACTCGGACAACTTGTTGGCGGATTGGCGCAGCAAGTCCATGTCGCGCCCCTGCACGCCCTCGTTGAGCTTGCGGGTGGCGTCGGTGATGGCGTTGATGCGCGAACCGAGCACCGCCGACAGGCCAAGCTCGTGCTCGCGCGTCAGGCCGCGGACGAATTCGAGCACATAGGTGTTGAGCTGGTACGACTGGCCGCGCGGCTGGGCCTGGAGGATGTCGGCATTGACCAGGTGGCGCAGCGTCTGCTGCTGCTGGTCTGGCGAGGCGGCCGGCGCCAGGCGCGCGACGACCGCCAGCACGTGCTCCGCTTCAAAGCTCGGCATCTCGCGCGACAGCTGGGCCAGCCACTCGACGGTGTCCCAGTGATCGTACAGAGCGGACACCAGCGATTTTGGAGTAGCCAATTATGTGCTCGGGTTGATCGTCGGGCTGATGGATAGGGTGCGGCAACTGTGCGCAGTATACGGCAGTTGCGCTGCCCGTGCCTATGCCAGGATGCCGTAGCCGAGCCCGCGCGCCGCCTTGCGAAATTTCGCTTCCTGATCGAGCCGGACGACGAGGTGGCGTTGGCCCGCGCGCAGGCACAGGCGAGCGGTGTCCTTGTGCGCGGCGAGCAGGTCGGCGGTGTCGGCGTCGACGCATTCGATCAGCAGGCTGGGCGCCAGCACTTTCATCGCCTTGCCGCGCTTGTCGCAGGCGCGCATGAACGCTTCCACCAGTGCCGGCAGCGGCTGGCCGTCGTGCGCTTGCAGGAACGCGGCGAGCTGCGCCACGTCGTGACCGCGTTCGATTGCCGCAACGGCTTTCTCGCGGTCGAGGCGCCAATGCAGCGGGTCCTGTTCGACCGCCCAATTGTCGAGCATGAGGCGCTCGTCGGCCGACAAGGCGCCCTGCGTCACCTTGACCTGCAGGCTCGCCTGCACCGCCAGCGTGCAGCTCGCCGCGGCGGCAATCGGCGTGTAGCTGGCGCTGGCCCCCAGGCAATACGCGCCGAGCGGGTTCAGGCGGAAGTACATCAGGCCGTCGTAACGCGACAAGAAAGTCATGTCTTCGGTGCCCCACAGGTCGCCAAACCCGCGCGCGTCGTGCGGGGTGCGGTAGGCGACGTCGATCATGCCAAGCGTGGCGCAATATTCGAACAGCACACACAGCAGATAGCGCAGCTGCAATACGTTCCAGCTGTGCGCGCCGGCGTAGGCCAGGCTGCCATAGTTCGGGTCGCAGACGTAGAGATTCCAGATATCGTCGCTGATCGCGAGGGGAATGCCTTCTGCGCGCATATGGCGTGACCACTCGTCGACGCCGATCCAGGTGTCGACCGGGCATCCCCGCAACGCAGCGCCGACGATGGCGCGGCGCGGCGCCGTCGCGCTCATGCGGCCCTTGCCCTTTTGTCCCTTGATCTCGTCGACCCGGCTGAATTCATCGAACAGCGTCGATGTCAGCCATGTGCGCCAGATGTCACGCAGGACGTCGGCTGGCGCCGCATGCAGCGCCTTCACGCCGGTCGCCGTCAGGCCCAGCTTGGTCCCGGTCGGCTGCGCCAGCCCACCGGCCTGCATCAGCAGCGGCCAGGCCATCGCCTTGATCGGGCCGATCGATTGCTCCCATTCGTCGCGCGGAGCGACAATGCCGTAGAAGTCGCCGCCGGCGATCTTGTCGAGCACGAAACCTAGCGCGGCCACGCCGGGAAGGCGTGTCTTGTCGCTGACGGCGATCAGCTTCTGGTCGATCGCGCGCAGCATCACCACCACGTCGTGCAGCGCGTCGGGCGCGGTGCTGCGCATGGTCATTGGCGTTCCATCGGCGTCCGCAGCGGGCAGGATCGCAACACTTTGTAGTGTATTTGGCGCCGGTACGGGAACAAATGCTTTCAAGCGCACACGCAAGTCGGACGGAATAATCAAATGCTCGCCGAATCTGTGCATCAACAGCATCAGCGCGGTCTGTGCGCCGCGGCTTCGATGTGCTTCCGGCGGATGCTCGAAGCTCGGCTCCTGACCGTATTTCGCGGCGAAGCGCTCGCCGTCGAACATGCCGCGCGGCTCGTGCGTGGCCTCGCCGACCGCGAGCCGCTGGCATGGATCGAGTTGCTCCCAGATTCGCAGCAAGCCATCGCCCGATAGCTGCTGCGACAGCGTTGCAATCAGAATCTCCTTGCGTCCTACCTTGTCGACGTTGGGAAAATGCGCCAGCAGTTGCTTGATGTCGCTGACGGTGGAATTTTCGAGCAGCAGTCGTAGCGTTGTCATTGATTGGCGCCGAATAAAAATAAAACGACAAGAATGTCGATTCCACACACGGCCGTCAAGCGCGACACTACTTGCGGTGGTCGGGTAAACCGTCGTCTTGACTTTTTCGCTTCGCCGGAACCACGGCTCATTTGACGGTTCGGCTAAATATAGACTATATTTAGCCATAACCTGCAAACACCACGGAGCTGAAGCGATGAGCCTTGCTACCCAAATCAAGCCGATTTCATATCTTAAGAGCAATGCCGCCGACATTGTGAAGGAGTTCGCGACGAACCCCGAGCCACTCATCATTACTCAAAACGGTGAAGCTAAAATGGCGGTGATTGAAATTAACCAGTATGAGAGCCAACAGGAGCAGTTTGCACTTCTTCGTCTGATCGCCCTTGGGCGAAAGGAGTTTCAAGCTGGCAACTACACCGATGCGCAATCCTTCTTTGATGAAATGGACAAAGAGGAATGACCCGAAAAGTCATCATTCTGAACGTCGCCAAGGCCGACTTCCGGGAAATCAAGACACATGTGAAGTCTCATTTCGGTGACGCAGTTTGGAGCGAGGTCAATAAGGAATTGAAGGCCACGATCCACAGCATTGAATTGCATGCCGAAGCTGGCAAAGAGGTCGAGGAGCTCAAGGAGTTAGGACAAGGGAACTTTAGAACAAGAATGGTGAGGCAGACCAGAATAGTCTACGAATACGACGACAAGGAAGTTTTGGTTCACATGTTCATTCATGCCAAACGCGATTTCCGAGCCCAGTTAATGCGGCGGCTGTTTAGCGTATAGGGACTGTGATCGGCTGGAAGTCCAAAAAGAAAAATGCCCGGCTTTGCCGGGCGTTTCCTTGTCGGGCGCCCAGCATGGGCGCACTCCTGTGGGTGAAAGTCCCGCCGCGAGCTGACGACAGTGAGCGAAGTGAAGCGCAACTGCATCAGGGCAACCGGGTATGCGAAGGAAGCGTGGAGCATAAATCATGAGCCGATGGACAAGCGCTGCATGGAAGGCGCTGCCAATCAGGACGAGTGGGCTAATATCCGCGAAGTTCTTGTGGTCAAGGAGAGGCTGCGTAGATGCGGCGGTTGGGTGATGAAGGAGTGCGGCCCTTACCTGGGGACGCCCCGCCTTGCGCCTGAGAGGGCGACGGCGAGAGCCGGAGTGGGGTCTCGCAGAGGTCATACTATCAGCTGGCGAAAATCTTCAGTAACGCCACGGCCGGCGACGCAGATCCGATCTTTCGGTTTGTCTGGGCCGCCTCGAGGACTTCAACAAGTTCATCGTATTTATCGGCTTGTCTGTCGTTCAAGTTAGTCATATTCATGCTCCACCGCGGAAACGTCCGGAAGTTTGCCGGCTCGTTGTAGAGTATCCGCGAATTTTTGTGCCGCGGGTCGAGTTCGATTTTATTGTAGAGTGTATCGAGCGTCGACGCTGGACCTTCCAATACTTGCAAGAACCAACCGCCGTTGTAAAACAAGCTACCGGTTACGTCGAGTGGGCCATTGTTCGTCTTTGCCTTTTCCTGGATCGCGGAAAGATCGGCTGGAGACATCTTACGGACTGCTTGGCTTATGTACACAAGTTGATTAATTGGCATTGCGTCATCCTCTTTTTGTGTTAAAACTGATCCGATAGGAGTCAGGTCGTCGTGATATGTCCTGGACAAATAGTACACTAGGGCAAGACATAATGCAAAGACGTATTTCGACCATTGTGTTCAAAAAGCGGTATTGGTTTTTGTGACAACTCGTGTTGGCGCCGACGCCAAATTGACATTGATGGCGGACGCCGATGTGGCGCTGCTTCGAGGCGGTGCCTTTGGCGTCGTCGCGCGGCCAGCGCATTTCGCCGTGCAAGTGCTATCGCGTCAACCAGGCCAGGCTCTTGCCGTTGACTGTATGAATGTACAAGCGCTCCGCCGTTTCGGTAGCGCCGGTCGTGATGGCCGAATTACCGGTCGGGTCTTGCCGGTCAGCCACCACTGCGCCGTCTTCGCTAAAGGCAATCACATGGCCATAGGGTGCTGGGCTCTTCCACAGTACGCGGGGAATGCGCAGCACCAACCGGCGCAGCGCCGGCCGGTAGCCGGGCAGGTTATCGAACAGCACCCGGGCCAGCGCGGAGTGTGACGCCACGTCGACCTGGTCGGCGCTGACGGCAATTTTCCATACCCGATACTTGCCGCTCTCGCTGACGAACAGGGTGGCCTGGTCGCCGCTCCAGACAATCCCGTTGGCCATGCCGTTGGAACATTGTTTAGCCATTGCGCTGACGCGCTTTTGCGGACGGGAATGCTGCCCAGCCTGTGTTCGATCTGCGCGTTGGCGAGTATCGAAAAAAAGCCCATGGATCGCATGGGCTGTCGTTGCAACACTGCCAGCTTTGGCATGCCTACAGGCGCTTTACACGTCGATATTGTCGGCGCGCAGCGCGTTCGATTCGATGAAGGCGCGGCGCGGCTCGACGTCGTCGCCCATCAGCGTGGTAAAGATCTGGTCGGCGGCAATCGCGTCTTCGATCTGCACCTTCAGCAGGCGGCGTACGGTCGGATCCATCGTCGTTTCCCACAGCTGCTCCGGGTTCATCTCGCCCAGCCCTTTGTAGCGCTGCTTCGAGACGGTGCGCTCGGCTTCGTCGCGCAGCCACTGCATCGCCTGGTGGAAGTCGTGCACCGCCGTTTCCTTCACGCGCTCGCCTTCGCCGCGGCGGATAAAGGCGCCGTCGCCGATCAGGCCCTTGAACGTGGCCGCCGCCGCTTCCAGCACGCGGTAGTCGGCGCCTTCGGCAAAGTCGGCGTCGATCGAGCTGACCTTCACGTTACCGTGATGCATGCGCTCGATGCGCAGCGACGGCTTCTCGCTCAGTTCATCGATGCGCACCGAGACCTTCACGGCGCGCTCGTTGATGGCAGCTTCGAGCGCCTTGGCCGATACGTCCGCGCTGTCGGCCGACGTCATGTCGAGCGTCACGCCGGTCATGATGGCGGTCAGAGCGGCGCGGTCGATCACGCGCGTCAGGCGCATCATGATGGCGTTGGCCAGGTTGAACTGGCGTACCAGCTCGGCCAGCGGGTCGCCGGTGATGGCGTCGGCGCCTTCGCGCGGAATCAGGGCGGCGGTGTTGAGCGCCACCGTCATCATGTAGCTCGCTTCTTCGATGTCGTCCTTCAGGTAACGCTCGTCGCGGCCGGCCTTGACCTTGTACAGCGGCGGCTGCGCGATGTAGATGTGGCCGCGCTCGACCAGCTGCGGCATCTGGCGGTAGAACAGCGTGAGCAGCAGCGTGCGGATGTGGGCGCCGTCGACGTCCGCATCGGTCATGATGATGATGCGGTGGTAGCGCAGCTTGTCGACGTTGAATTCGTCCGGCCCGATCGAGGTGCCGAGCGTGGCGATGAGCGTGGTGATCTGCTCGGACGACAGCATCTTCTCGAAGCGCGCCTTCTCGACGTTGAGCACCTTGCCGCGCAGCGGCAGGATCGCCTGGAACTTGCGGTCGCGCCCCTGCTTGGCCGAGCCGCCCGCCGAATCACCCTCGACGATGTACAGTTCGCACAGCGCCGGATCCTTTTCCTGGCAGTCGGCCAGCTTGGCCGACAGGCCCAGGCCGTCCATGATGCCTTTGCGGCGCGTCAGGTCGCGCGCCTTGCGCGACGCTTCGCGCGCACGCGCAGCTTCGACGATCTTGGCGCAGATGATCTTGGCGTCGTTCGGCTTTTCGGCCAGGTAGTCGGTCAGCGTCTTGGCGACGATCTCTTCGACCGGTCCGCGCACTTCGGAGGACACCAGCTTGTCCTTGGTCTGGGAGCTGAACTTCGGCTCCGGTACTTTGACGGACAGCACGCAGGTCAGGCCTTCGCGCATGTCGTCGCCGGTGATTTCAACCTTCGCTTTTTTTGCGTACTCGTGTTCATCGATGTACTTGTTGATCACGCGCGTCATCGCGGCGCGCAGGCCCGTCAGGTGGGTGCCGCCGTCGCGCTGCGGAATATTATTGGTAAAGCACAGCACCTGCTCGTTGTACGTGTCATTCCACTGCATCGACACGTCCACGGTGATGTTGGTATGCTGGTCCGACATGCGCTCGCCGGTGGCCTGGAACACGGTCGGGTGCAGCACCGTCTTGGAGGTGTTGATGTATTCGACGAAGCCGCGGGTGCCGCCTTCGAACGCGAACAGTTCTTCCTTGCCGGTGCGCTGGTCGGTCAGCTTGATCTTCACGCCATTGTTCAGGAACGACAGCTCGCGGATCCGCTTGGCCAGGATCTCGTAGTGGAATTCGACGTGCGTGAAGATCTCTTCGTCGGCCCAGAAGTGGACGTCGGTGCCGCGCTTGTCGGTGTCGCCGATGACCTTGATCGGGGACACGGCAAAGCCGTCGACCATCTCGATTTCGCGGTTCTGCGGCACGCCGCGGACGAACTCCATGTAGTGCACTTTGCCGTCGCGGCGGATCGTCAGCTTGAGCAGTTTCGACAGGCCGTTGACGCACGAGACGCCGACGCCGTGCAGGCCGCCCGAGACCTTGTACGAGTTCTGGTCGAACTTGCCGCCGGCGTGCAGCTCCGTCATGACGATTTCGGCGGCCGAGCGCTTCGGCTCGTGCTTGTCGTCCATCTTCAGGCCGGTCGGCACGCCGCGGCCGTTGTCGGTGATCGAGATCGAGTTATCGGAGTGGATCGTGACGTGGATTTCGGTGCAGTGTCCGGCCAGCGATTCGTCGATCGAGTTGTCCAGCACCTCGAACACCAGGTGGTGCAGGCCGGTGCCGTCCGAGGTGTCGCCGATATACATGCCCGGGCGCTTGCGCACCGCTTCCAGGCCTTCCAGGATCTGGATCTGTGCGGCGCCGTACTCTTCGACCTTTGCGGGGATGATTGGTGGTGTGTTCTCGGACATGGACTGCTTTCTCAAAAAACGATACTGAATCTGTTTCGGTGTGCTGCTTGAAAACCGGGGTCTGACCCCACAAAACGGGTCAGACCCCGGTGGCGCCGTCGCTCGTGACGATGGCGCCAGCTTTGCTTCCACCACCAACCCCGGAACCGTCGTTCCCGCCTGCGCGGGAATGACGAGCAGGGGCTGGCGGTTTTCTTAGATCCGCATTGGCATGACGACGTACTTGAAGTCGGCGTTGTCGGGAATCGAAATGAGCGCCGACGAATTCGAGTCGCCCAGCGCGATGTTGATCTGGTCGCATTTCAAGTTGTTCAGCACGTCGAGCAGGTAGGTGACGTTAAAGCCGATGTCGACCGCATCGCCGCCGTAGTCGATCTCGAGTTCTTCGACCGCTTCTTCCTGGTCCGCATTGGTCGAGCTGATCTTCATGCTGCCCGGCGTGATGATGCAGCGCACGCCCTTGAACTTGTCGCTCGTCATGATGGCGGCGCGCTGCAGCGAACGCAGCAATTCGTCGCGGCCGATCGTGAAGTCGTTCTTGTAACCCTTCGGGATCACCCGGGTGTAATCGGGGAACTTGCCCTCGACCAGCTTCGACACGAGCTCGATGTCGGCAAACGTCAGCTTGACCTGGCCGGCGGCGATGTCGAGCCGGACCGTCTCGTCGCTTTCTTCCAGCAGGCGCTGCAGTTCGATGATGGTCTTGCGCGGAATGATTACTTCCTGGCGCGTGAATTCCTGCTCCGTTTCGACCTGGCAGAACGCCAGGCGGTGGCCGTCGGTGGCCACGGCGATGACGTTGCGCCCGTCGAGCACCAGCAGCAGGCCGTTCAGGTAATAGCGGATGTCCTGCTGCGCCATCGAGAAGTGCACCATCTGGAACAGGTGCTTCAAGGTCTTTTGCGGCAAGGTGACGGTGGCGCTGAAGGTGTCGGCGACATTGACGGTCGGGAACTCCTCGGCGGCCAGCGTCTGCAGCGCGAAGCGCGACTTGCCGGTCTGCACGGTGAGGCGCTTGTTCAACAACGTCATCGTGACGTCGCCCGATTCGGGCAGCGCGCGCAAGATGTCGAGCAGCTTGCGCGCCGCGACGGTGGTGCCGACGACGTCGGCGCCCGAACCGATGGCCGCGTGCGTGGTGATCTGCACTTCGGTGTCGGTCGACAGGAACGAGACGTTTTCGCCGTCCTTGCGGATGAGGATATTGGCCAGAATCGGCATAGTGTGCCGACGCTCGACAATACCGCTCACGATCTGCAGAGGCCGGAGAAGGGTATCTCGGGTGGTTTTGACCAATTGCATAGTAATCCTCGGTAGGGTTTATCGTAAAAACGGGTGTTGCTAATTTGATAGTAATGCCGGTTGCTTCAAACACTGCTATTTTGCCAGAAATTGCTCGGACAACATACTAAGGGCCGAGGGGTCAGACCCCAGGGGAAAAACCGGGTCTGACCCCTAGCCCTTCAGCGTCTGCTCCAGCACGTGCAACTCATGATTGCACTCGGCATTCTTGGTGCGGTCCAGCGCGATCTTGCGCACCGCGTGCAGCACGGTGGTGTGGTCGCGCCCGCCGAACAGCTCGCCGATTTCCGGCAAACTTTTCTGCGTCAGTTCCTTCGCCAGGTACATCGCAATCTGGCGCGGCCGCGCAATGTTCGCCGGCCGGCGCTTCGAATACATGTCGGCGACCTTGATGTTGAAAAAGTCCGCCACAGTCTTCTGGATGTTTTCCACCGAGATCTGGCGGTTCTGCACCGACAGCAAATCCTTCAGCGCTTCCTTGACCACGTCGATCGTGATGTCCTTGCCGTGAAAGCGCGAGTACGCCAGGATCTTGCGCAGCGCGCCTTCGAGCTCGCGCACGTTCGAGCGCAGATGCTTGGCGACGAAAAACGCCACGTCGTCGGAAAAATTGACGCCTTCCGAATTGGCCTTTTTGAGCAAAATGGCCACCCTCATTTCCAGCTCCGGCGGCTCGATCGCCACCGTCAGGCCGGAATCGAAGCGCGAGATCAGGCGGTCGTCCATGCCGGTAATCTCTTTCGGATACGTGTCGCTGGTGATGATGATCTGTTTCTTCGCCGCGATCAGCGCCTCGAACGCATAGAAGAACTCTTCCTGCGTGCGGCTCTTGCCGCCAAAAAACTGGATATCGTCGATCAGCAGCATGTCGAGCGAATGATAGTAATGCTTGAAGTCGTCGAAACCTTTGCGCTGGTACGCCGTCACCACGTCGCGCACATATTGCTCGGCGTGGATATAGCGGATCTTGGCGCCAGGCTGGTCGGCCAACACCTGGTTGCCGATTGCATGAATCAAGTGGGTCTTGCCGAGGCCCACGCCGCCGTAGAAGAACAGCGGGTTGTACGACACGCCCGGATTGTTGGCGACCTGGATGGCGGCGGCGCGCGCCAGCTGGTTGGCCTTGCCGGTGACGAAACTGTCGAACGTCAGGTCGGTGTTGATGCGGCTCTGTTCGCGGCGCGGCGAATTGCCGATGTTGAACATCTCCGGCGACGGCGCCGCTTCGTTGGCCTGGCGCAGCATGCCGGGCGAGCCGTCTTGCGGCGCCGGCACTCGCACTGCCTCTTTTTTAGGCAGGTTGTTTTTCGGGTCGAGCACGAACTGCACTTCGATCGGCGCTTCCCAGTACTGGTGCGCCAGCGCGGTGATGCGGTTGGCGAACTGCGTCTTGACCCAGTCGAGCTTGAAGCGGTTCGGCGCGGCGATGCGCAGGCGGCCATCCTCGTAGTCGAGGGCCACGAGCGGCTTGATCCACGCGCTAAATTGTTGCGGCGTCAGTTCCAGTTCCAACTGCGCGGAACAGGACTGCCAAAAGTTTTCCATGAATCGTCTTGTGATAAATAAGGTGTCGAGGGGCGGTTCCATTGCTTGCCGCTGCGCGTGCGTCGCGCCGTGGGTGTGCCACACGTAACACGCTATTCTACCCGCAAAGAGCAAAGTTATCCACAGGCACGCCAGGCATTTTCGTTGCCGGATGCCAGCGCCGAAGGCAGGATAAATGCACGGTGCGCAATGCTGCGGCGCGACACGGCGCGCGGTCGAAAGTAATGCCGACCTTGACAAGCCGAGCCGAAATGGAGTCTAATTCAGGGTTCCCCGCCCGTATTTTGTGCAGAACAGTCAATACGCAGCATGTTGGCTGTGTGCGCTAGCGGGCAAAAAGAGTAATTGCTGTTGGCGTGTCGCTGGCTTAACCATCTGCGAAATGTCATTGGCGCCGAACGCTGACGCGACGTCAGACCCGATTTTGCATTTTATTTTGCTTTAAGCGAGACCACCATGAAACGTACTTACCAACCTTCCGTCGTTCGTCGCAAGCGCACGCACGGCTTCCGCGCTCGTATGGCTACCCGTGGCGGCCGCGATGTCCTGAACGCTCGCCGCGCCAAGGGCCGCAAACGCCTGGCAGTATAAGGCTACGAATGACTAGCGAAGGTTCACACGACTTCGCGCGCGTTCGGCGTATCGTTAAAACGGATGAATTTTCATCCGTTTTTCGTTTGCGACCAGCGCAAAAAACGGCGCATTTCGTGCTCTACACCCGCTCCAACGAATTGCCGCACGCGCGGCTCGGCGTCGTGGTGGCGAAGCGCTTTGCGCCGCGCGCGGTCACGCGCAACACGATCAAGCGCGTCACGCGCGAGCTGTTTCGCGTAGCGCAGCTGCCGGCGCTGGACTGCATCGTGCGCCTGGCGCGTCCCGTCAACGCCAAGACCGGCCCGGCCACCACGGCGGCGCTGAAGGCGGAACTGCGCGTTGAAATTGCGCGCCTGTTCGCCTCGCAGGCGCCGCGCGCGCCGAAAGTGGTCTCGCCATGAACAAGCTGCTCGTCTGGTTGTTGCGCGCGTATCAGCTGTTGCTGTCCCCGATGCTGGGGCAGAGCTGCCGCTTTTACCCCACGTGCTCGAACTATGCGATCGAAGCGATCGGCACGCATGGCGCCGCGCGTGGCGCGTGGCTGTCCGCGCGCCGCGTCTGCAAATGCCATCCGTGGCACGATGGCGGCGTCGATTTGGTGCCGCCCGTGGTGCCGCCCGCCCGCGACAAGAATTCATCTCCGACGAATTCGTCTTCAACCGCCCGCGGTTGCAACCACTCCTGACTTTAACTCCTGCCCAATACCTCAATGGATATCAATAAACGCACCATCTTGTGGATCGTGTTCGCCGTATCGCTGGTGATTCTCTGGAATGACTGGATGGTCTCGAACGGCAAGCAGTCGATGTTCGCGCCGACGCCGCCGGCGAAAGTCGCCACTGGCGCCGGCACTGCCGGCGCGCAGGGTTCCGCCGGCGCCGGCGCCACCACCGGCCTGCCGGCCACCAGCGCCACGCCAGCCGGCGCCGCCGTCCCTGGCGCGGTGCCCGCAGCGGCGGTCGCCGCCAAGCGCGAGACCATCACCGTTACCACCGACGTCGTCAAGGCCGACATCGACACCGCCGGCGGCGTGCTGCGCCGCCTCGAGCTGCTCAAGTTCAAGCAGGCCGGCCACCCGGGCTGGTTCGGCGGCTGCTTCGGCCTGTTCGAAGTGTGCAAGCCGCGCGTCGACAAGACCAAGAACGAAGTGCTGTTCGACGAAGGCATCAACCACGCCTACCTGGCGCAGACTGGCCTGATCGACGGCGTCGATCTGCCGAACCACAACACGGTGTTTACCGCGAAGCCGGCCACCACCATGGCCAACGGCGACGTCCAGCTGGTGCTCGAAGCCGAAGCCGGCGGCGTCAAGCTGACCAAGACCTACACCTTCCACAAGGGTTCGTACGTCATCGACCTGCGCCACGACGTCGCCAACATCGGCGCCGCGCCGGTCAAGCCGACCCTGTACCTGCAGCTCCAGCACGACGGCAACAAGCCTGAAGGCGACTCGATGTTCAACTCGAGCTTCACCGGCCCGACCCTGTACACGCCGGAAGAGAAGTACCAGAAGCTCGACTTCGCCACCATCGAAAAGAAGGGCAAGGCCGAACACGCCACCAGGTCGAACGACGGCTGGGTCGCCATTTCGCAGCACTTCTTCGTGTCCGCCTTCGTGCCGCAGCCGAACACGCCGCGCGAGATCTACACCAGCAAGGTCGACGCCAACCGCTACGCGATCGGCACCAAGATCGCGCTGCCGACGATTCCGCCTGGCTCCATGGTGAGCAGCTCGGCGCGCCTGTATTCGGGTCCGCAGGACGAGCGCCTGCTCGAAAGCGTCGCGCCGGGCCTCGACCTGGTCAAGGACTACGGCTTCCTGACGATCATCGCCAAGCCGATTTTCTGGGTCATCACGCAGATCCACAACGTGCTGGGCAACTGGGGCTGGACGATCGTCGCCTTCACCATCCTGATCAAGCTGGCGTTCTTCCCGCTGTCGGCGGCCGGCTACAAGAGCATGGCCAAGGTCAAGCTGGTGACGCCGAAGATGCAGGCTATCCGCGAGCGCTACAAGGGTGACCCGGCCAAGATGAACCAGGCCACGATGGAGCTGTACAAGACCGAGAAGATCAATCCGCTGGGCGGCTGCCTGCCGATCCTGGTGCAGATGCCGGTGTTCATCGCACTGTACTGGGTGCTGCAGTCGTCGGTCGAGTTCCGCGGCGCGCCATGGATTGGCTGGATCCAGGACTTGTCGCAGCATGACCCTTGGGTGATCCTGCCGGTGCTGTACGCGATCTCGATGTACATCACGACCAAGCTCAATCCGGCGCCGGCCGACCCGATGCAGGCGAAGATGATGATGTGGATGCCGCTGGTGTTTTCGGTGATGTTCTTCATCTTCCCGTCCGGCCTGGTGCTGTACTGGGTGGTCAACAACATCCTGTCGATCGGCCAGCAGTGGGTCATCACCAAGAAGTTCGCCGAGGCTGACGCGACGAAGAAGTAGTCGCTGCAGCTGCGAAGCAAAAAAGCCCGCGAGTTCGCGGGCTTTTTTTTCGTCCGCTGCGCGGCGCACCCGATACGCATGCAATGCGAAGGGTTTGCGCTGACGTAATACTTGCACACAATCCACACCTAATATTCGATGTTGGCTCGTGCGGCTTTCGCCATGCGGCTTTTCCCAACAGGGAGGCAATGTGGACTATCTTGCTGCCGGTGCGCTGTTCTTCATTTTTTACCCGATCGTTGTCGGACTGTTCTTTTCGCGACGAGGTGGTCGGAACGATGCGATTGAGGCCGAACTGGCCTCGTTGCGTCGCCAGATGGCTGACGTGACTGCGCGATTGAAGAAAGCAGAGTTCGCCGCAGCGGGTGAGCACACCCCACCTGCGGTGGAAAAAGTCCAGCCAGCAGTTGCACCGCAAGCTACCCGCCCGCCGCCGGTAACCCCGCCTGTCGCGTTGGAAACGAACGCCGCGGCCGATGTCAAACCAGCACTGTCAAACGCAGCAGCGGCGGCTATGGCGGCGGCAGCGAAGGCGCCCGCTGCAAGCGAAGGCATCTCGGCTTTTCGCGCCCGCGGTGTGCGTGGGAATACGGAGGATGGTCGCCGGGTTCCTTCAGATGATGATCTCTCGTCAGGGCCACCGAAGCCCCCAGCGCCGCCGCCGGCCTGGTTGGTCGCCATGAAACAGTGGCTGTTCAGCGGTAACATGGTGGCCAAGTTCGGCCTGCTGATCCTCTTCATCGGTGTCGGCTTCCTGCTGAAATATGCCGCCGAACGCGTGACCGTTCCAATCGAAGTCCGCCTGGCGGCAGTGATCCTGGCCGACATGGCGCTGCTTGCCTTCGGCTGGCGCATCCGCGCAACGCGCCGCGCAATCGGCTTGCCGGTGCAGGGCGCCGCCCTCGCCATCCTGATGCTCACCGTGTTCGGCGCGTTCCAGCGCTACCAGCTGATCCCCGCCAGCATGGCGTTCGCGCTGCTGTTCATACTGACGGCGTTTACATGCTTGCTGGCGGTGCTGCAGAACGCGGTCTGGCTGGCGGTGTTTGGCATCGCTGGCGGCTTCGCCGCGCCCATCATGATATCGACCGGCCAGGGAAACCATATCGCCCTGTTCTCGTACTACGCGCTGCTCAATGCCGGCATTCTCGCCATCGCCGTCAAACGTTCATGGCGCATGCTCAACCTGCTCGGCTTTGTGTTCACCTTCATCATCGGTACCGGCTGGGGTGTGCTTCAATACAGCCCGGAGAACTATCTGTCGGCGCAGGGCTTCCTCATTTTGTACTTTCTTTTTTATGTCGGGCTGGCGTTGGCACACGCGGCACGGCAAGCGCCGCAGATGAAGGAGTATGTCGACGCGACGCTGGTGTTTGCCACGCCCGTATTGGCGATCGGCCTGCAATACGCGCTGGTGCGCGACAAGCAATTCGGCATGGCGCTGTCCGCGCTGGCACTTGGCCTGTTCTACGCTGGACTGGCCATCGTGCTATGGCGTCGCCGCGGCGCCAACCAGAAGCTGCTGATCGATTCGTTCCTGGCGATGGGCGTGGTGTTTGGCACCCTGGCGCTGCCGTTCGCGCTCGACCAGCGCTGGACCTCGGGCGCATGGGCGCTTGAAGGCGCCGGCATCGTCTGGATCGGCCTTCGGCAAAAGCGTGTGCTGACGTGGATGTTTGGCCTGCTGGTGCAGGCCGGCGCATGGATTTCGTTCGTCGCCGCACTCGCAGGAATCGACATTGGCACGGCAGCCAATTCGAACGTGTGGCTCGGTTTCCTCCTGCTCGCTGGCGCTGCGTTCGCGATGGCGGTAAATTTCCGCGCGCAGGAAGGCTCGCGCGGTTTTCTGCGAACGGCGAACGTTTTTCTCGCCCTGGCCGCACTCTGGCTGCTGGGCGGCGCCTGGGCCGAGGTGATTGTCAATGCCGAACGGCTCGACGCCGTCCTCGGTACCTTGCTGGTGGCCAGTGCGATGGCCACGGCCGTTGTGCTGGCGCTGATCGCGCGCCGCATCAACTGGCAGATAGCCCGTGCATTCGCGCTGTGCGCGCAGCTGCTTGGCGGCGCTGCGCTGCTGTACCTTGCGCTATTCCACTGGTCGTCGGTCCTCGGCGCCGAGCGGATGCTTGCTGGCGCCCTGATGATCTGCGCCGGCGCGCTGTTTTCCGGCTGGACGGCCCATCGTACCCTTGCCGATCGTCGTGGACGCTGGCTCGCCGCGTCGTTGTTGGGATGGGGCGCCTGCTGGTGGTTCGGACCGGTACTGGTCACCGTCGCTGAGTGGGCCGCGCCATTGGTGAAGGTGTTCAACGTGATCGATCTGTACCTGATCGGCACGGCGCTCTGCGCGCTGACGTTCGCCCGTGCGGCGACCCGCTTCGACTGGCCTGCGATGCGCTTTGTCAGCGCCAGTGCCTGGGTCGCCCTGACGGCAGGAACATGCGGGCTGCTGCGGCTCGTGTATGAACAATCGGCTCGGTTGCCGGGCGCATCTGTCTGGATGACCTTTGCCGTGCTGTGGGCGGCAGGTGAGTATCTGCTGGCGTATTGGGCAGCGCGCGCGTGGGCGCTGAATGCTCGAGTCTTGAAAGCGCTGCACGTAGTGCGCACGGTGGGCCCGTGGCTGCTGATCTGGCCTGTCGCCATCCGATCGATCAATACCTGGCTGTTTGGCATGCCAGTCGAGCAGCAGGAGCTGCTGGCCGGCGCAGGCTGGCGCGTCAGCGGCGACTGGGCACGCTGCCTGACGGTGTGGCTGATGATGGCCGCGTTGTTCTGGCTGGCCGGACGTGGCCGTAGCGAGCGCTGGCCCACCACGCCGGTCGCAATGTGGTACCGGAACGCGCTGATCCCGATCGGAACGGCGTGGGCGCTGATGATGACCGTCGTATGGAACCTGCAGCAGGACGGCGCCATGGCGCCCTTGCCCTACCTGCCCATACTGAATCCGCTGGACCTGACCACCGGCTTCGCTGCCCTGCTGGCGATAACCTGCTACCGCGCGCGCGGCGCCGACGCGGCGGCACCGGCCGTCGCTGCGGTGCTCGCCAAGCTCCCGACGGTGGCAAAGTTCGCCGCTTATGCCTGGTTCAACCTGATGCTGCTGCGTACGGCGGCGCAAGTGCTTGGCATCGATTACCACGTCGATGCGTTGGCGGCGTCCCAGGTCGTGCAATCGATGCTGTCGCTGACCTGGTGCGTGACGGCGCTGATCGTGATGCGGCGCGCCGGCCGACGCGATGACCGCGCGGCGCGGCTGCGTCAGTGGCTGACCGGCGCCGCGCTGCTCGCGGTGGTCGTCGCCAAGCTGTTCATTGCCGATCTCTCCAACGTCGGCAGCATGGCCAGGATCGTGTCGTTCGTCGGCGTCGGCGTGCTGATGCTCATTATCGGTTACCTGGCGCCGTTCCCCGCCGCCGCGCCGGCGCCCGAACCGGACAGCGTTCCAGCATGATCAACCCGCGTAGAGGATCGAGACGATGAGCAAATCAGGAATGAACAGTGGGGCGTTCGCCCTCGCGCTGGCGTGCATGCCGCCGCTGGCGCAAGCGGCGCCTGCCGGTGCCGGCCAGGCCGACGCGCCGGCGCGCTACACGCATACGATGGAATTGGCCTTCAGCGGTAAGGAATCGCTGGTGCAATTGCGCCTGCCGAAAGAAATCTACCAATCGGCGCGTGCCACGGACCTGGCCGACCTTCGGGTTTTCGACCGCGACGGCAAGCCCGTTCCATTCGCTTTTCTGGATCGCGGCAGTCAGGCTCTCGTCAGCGTCAAGAGCACGCCGGTGTCGATCTTTCCTGTCATGGCCGAAGCCGAAGGCAAGCACCAGCCTTCGCTCGACATTCGTACCTCCGCGGACGGCACGCTCGTGTCGGTGAACGCACGCAGTCAGAACGGTCGCGCCGTCGGTAACAGCAAACTGGCGGCGCTCGTCCTCGACACCCGCGCCGAGGAGGCGGCCGGAGCGCCACCGACCGAGATCGCGTCGCTGCGCCTGACCTTGCCGCCCAATGTGGACAACTACACGGCGCGCATCAGGCTGGAAGTCAGTGACGACCTGAAACAGTGGGAGAACTTGGGCGAATCGGTCGTCAGCTGGATGACCAATGCCGATACCAAGGCTCTGTCGAGCGATCGCATCGAATTCGATGCACAGGCGTTCCGCTACGCGCGGCTCAGCTGGCGCGAAGGCACGCCGCTGCTGTTTTCGAAGGTCCTGGCAGAGCGGCACTCGCGCTCTGACGCCGCGCGCGTCGTTGATTCGATGATTCTGGCGCCGCAGCCTGGAAGGTCGGGAAGTGACATTG
Organism: Massilia sp. TWR1-2-2; assembly: GCF_049897565.1. Classification (NCBI taxonomy): domain Bacteria; kingdom Pseudomonadati; phylum Pseudomonadota; class Betaproteobacteria; order Burkholderiales; family Oxalobacteraceae; genus Massilia; species Massilia sp. TWR1-2-2. The sequence goes on from NZ_JAFCWM010000025.1 coordinate 41,057, forward strand.
TCTACCGCGCCGCGCCGGCGATACCGGTCCATTCGTTCGGGCTGCAATTCATCGATGCGAACGTCGTCGTGCCTGCGCTGGTGGGACGCTATGTCGAACTGCCCGCCGTCAAGCAGGGCCAGTCGAAGCGATGGGACTTCCAGCCTGCCTTCCGGGCCACTTTCTTCCGCCTGACTCAGGGCGGAAAGATCCGTACCTCCGGCGACGTGGCGATTGGCGACAGCCACGTCGGCGAGTGGGTGGTACGGCCCAGCGTCGAACTTTCACCCGCACCCAGCGTGCGCATCTCGTGGCAACCGGCCAGTATCGTGTTCCTCACCGGTGGCAAAAAACCATACAGCCTCGCCATTGGGCGCGACGCCGCCCCAGGTGCCGCAGTGCGGCAGTCCAGCGTCGCGCCGGGCTTCGGCGCGGCCGAATTGTCCGCCCTCGAGCACGCGACAGTCGGGGCGATCCGCCAGCAGAGCGCAGCCAGACCGGCGATGAGCGAAGCGAACGTGGCCGGTATATCCGCGCGCGGCCGCACCGCCGTCCTGTGGGGCGCTTTGCTGGTTGGGGTGCTCGCGCTTGCCCTGATGGTCCGACATCTGGTCAAGCAGATGCCAGGCTGAGATCAACCCCGCGCAAAACCGCCTGGCTGACAGTTGAGAGCCCCCCGCCACGCTTGTCCGGTTGGGCCGGGCAGCGCTCTGGAATAGGGCGGGAAGGAGGTACAATCCTCCTATGCAACTTAACTCCTCCCCCATCGCCGCCATCGCCACCGCACCGGGCCGCGGCGGCATCGGCGTCGTGCGCGCCTCCGGCAAGGATCTCGCGCCGCTGATCGCCGCGCTGTTCCCGCACGCCGCACTCAAACCGCGCCATGCTACCTACACCGACTTCAAGGCCGCCGACGGCGCCGTCATCGACCAGGGCCTGGCCATCTTGTTCAACGGCCCGCATTCGTACACCGGCGAAGACGTCCTCGAACTGCAGGGCCACGGCGGCCCGGTGGTGCTGCAGATGCTGCTCGCGCGCGTGCTCGAAGCCGGCGCCGCGGCCGGCGTGCGCCTGGCCGAACCGGGCGAATTCACCCGCCGCGCCTACCTCAACGACAAGCTCGATCTGGCCCAGGCCGAAGCGGTGGCCGACCTGATCGACGCCTCCACCGAGGCGGCCGCGAAGTCGGCGTCGCAGTCGCTGTCCGGCGCCTTTTCGAAAACCATCCACACGCTCGTCGAGCTGACCATCAACCTGCGCATGCTGGTCGAAGCCACGCTCGACTTCCCGGAAGAAGAAATCGACTTCCTCGAAAAATCGGACGCACGCGGCCAGCTGGCCGTCATCATCGATTCGCTCGACAAGGTGTTCAGGCAGGCGGCGCAAGGCGCGCTGCTGCGCGAGGGCCTCAACGTGGTGCTGGTGGGGCAGCCGAACGTCGGCAAGTCGTCCTTGCTGAACGCCCTGGCCGGCGCCGACGTCGCCATCGTCACGCCGATCGCCGGCACCACGCGCGACAAGGTCAGCGAGACGATCCAGATCGAAGGCATCCCGCTGCACATCATCGACACGGCCGGCATTCGCACCATCGACGACGCGGTCGACGAGGTCGAGCGCATCGGCATCTCACGCACCTGGGGCGAAGTCGGCAAGGCCGACGTCATCTTGCACCTGCTCGACGCCAGCTACGGGCCGACCGGCGCCGACGAGCATATCGTCGCGGCCTTCCCGGACGGCGTGCCGGTACTGCGGATCTGGAACAAGATCGACCTGTCGGGCCACAGGCCGGCGGTCGACGAGGCCGCCGATGCGGTCAACGTCTACCTGTCGGCGCACGAGCACGACGGCATCGACCTGCTGCGCGCCGAACTGCTGCGCATCGCCGGCTGGCAGCAGACCGGCGAATCGCTTTATCTGGCGCGCGAACGGCACCTGATCGCACTGCGGGCGGCGCGCCAGCATCTGGACCTGGCGGCCGCGCACGCGGCGCAAAGCGATCAGTCGCTCGACCTGTTCGCCGAGGAGCTGCGGCTGGCGCAGGCGCAGCTGTCGAGCATCACCGGCGCGTTTTCGTCGGACGATTTGCTGGGCGTGATCTTCGGCAGGTTTTGCATCGGAAAATAGCTCACCTTCCAGGCTGTTCCAATCGCATCCACAGCTGGATGACGTCGCGGCGCTCCTGCCGTGGAATATGAAGGATTTGCATGCCCCGGATTCAACCAGCGGCGTGACTCCCTGAACAGTCTGGGGTTGATGGATCGCTGACCTGCCTGGAACGCTTAAGCGCGCACTCTCACGCTTGCAGTCCAATACGCCAGGCGGAGCGGACTCCCCGGTTTGATCACGCGCTGACCAGGATGGAACGGCCAAACTACAATACGACGGGAGTTGCGCGAGACTGCTATTTCATGCCTGCGAATGCAAAGTCCACTTCCGGCCGGCAGCCCGAGACAATATCGGCAAGCGCGCGACCCGATCCGCACGCCATCGTCCAGCCGAGTGTGCCGTGTCCGGTGTTCAGGTACAAATTCGGGTAGCGCGTCTTGCCGATGTATGGCACGTTGGACGGTGTCAGCGGCCGTAAGCCGGCCCAGTAGGCGACGCTGTTGTAATCGCAGGCATGGGGGAACAGCGCCTGCACGCGCCGCGTGATCGCGTCGCACCGGATTGAATTGAGCGCCCGCGAATAGCCGTTCAGCTCGCAGGTGCCTGCCACGCGAAGACGCGATCCGAGCCGCGACATCACCAGCTTGTGGCCATCGTCGGTGAGCGATACCGTCGGCGCGGCATCTGGATCGATGATCGGATATGTCGCCGAATAGCCCTTGCCGGGATAGATATCGAGCCGAATACCCAGGGGTGCGAGCAGTGCCGTCGAAAAGCTGCCGAGCGCGATGACGAAAGCATCGGCGCGCAACAGCCGATGCCTTCCGTCGCCATCGATGATCTCGACGCCGCTTACAGCGTCACCTTCGCTTATCAGGCGGGTGGCAGTTGTGTTGTAGCAGAACTCGATTCCTGCAGTCTCGCCCTTGCAGGCCAGGATAGATGTGAATTTGTAGACATCACCGGATTCGTCGCTGTCAGTGAAATCGCCGCCCACGAGCTTAGCCCGCACGCCAGCCAGCGCAGGTTCGATGCGCACCACCGCGTCGGCGTCGATCGTCTTGCGCAAGCAGCCCAGATCGCGCATCGCCGACGCGGCGTGGACGGCCTTATCGAATTCTCGTTGATCAGTATAAAAATGCAGCAGGCCGCGCGCCAGGTTATCGTATTCAATTCCGAGCTCGGCGCGCAAGGCGATCAGGCTGCGCCGGCTGTAGTCAGCGATAGCGACGATCTGGCAGAGGTTGGCGGCCACCCGGGTTGGCAGGCACTCGCGGACGAACTGCATGCACCAGCGCCACTGACGTGGATCCGCGCGCAGCCGAAACAGGAGCGGCGCGTCGGCGCGGCCAAGGTCGCGCAGGATTTTCAGCAAGGTAGCCGGATTGGCCCATGGTTGCGCGTGTGAGACCGAAATCTGGCATCCGTTGGCAAAACTGGTCTCAAGCGCCGGACCACCCTGGCGTTCCAGCACCGTCACTTCGTGCCCCGACTGGCGCAAATACCACGCCGATGCCGTACCAATCACGCCAGCACCCAACACAATGACTTTCATGGCGTCATTTCACGAAAAGCTGCGCAAATTCGTGCATCGCGAGCTCGATCGACGGCGCCCCGTACACGCTGCTGATCGCAGCGACCATATCAGCGCCGCGCGCGACCAGTGGCGCAGCGTTTGCCGGCGTCATCCCGCCGATCACCACGCACGGCAGGGCGATTTCGGCTTTCGCCCAGTTGACGATATCGGCCGCTGTGGTCACCGGATATTGCTTTACTTTCGACGGGTAGAAGCCGCCGAAAGCGACATAGCTTGCCCCATTGGCGGCGGCGTCGAGCGCAAGCTGCCTGTCGCCGTAGCACGATGCGCCCAAGATTTTTCCGGCGCCGAGCAGCTTGCGCGCCTCGGCCACGGACGCGTCGGTACCGCCCACGTGAACGCCGTCGGCGTCAAGCTCAAGGCACAGGTCAACGAAGTCGTTGATTATGAACGGCACCGCATGGCTTCGGCAGAGCGCCAGCAACTGGCTCGCCTGAGCCAGCCGAAGTTCCGGGCTGGCGCTCTTGTGGCGATACTGGACCACCGCCGCGCCGAGGCGCAATGCATGACCGGTGGCGTCCACCATCGCGGCGGTGTCGTCCCAACTGGGCGTGACAAGATATAGCCCTTTCATGAATTCCTCTCGATAGTGAAATTGCAGCGCAGCGGAATGCGCTGGCCATCGGCGATGGTGAACGACGTTTCCAGCGCGCGGTGGCAGAAGCGCTGCGCGGTCTCGAGCGCCTGCTCCATCTGGTCGCCGAGTGCCAGCCGGCCCGCAATGGCGGAAGCGAGCGTGCAGCCGCTGCCGTGAAACGTGCCGGGCAAACGCGGCCAGCTCCAGATGCGTTCGCCGGCGTTGCTGAACCAGCGGTTGGTGACCAGCGCGCCCTCGGCGTGGCCCCCGGTGATCAGCACATTGCCGCAGCCGCGCGCCAGGAGGCTGGCAGCCTGAGCGATTACAGAGTCGCCTTCGGTGCACAAGGCGCTCGCTTCCGGCAGGTTGGGCACGACGACGGTTGCCAGAGACATCAGCGGACCGAGCGCGTCGATGCGCGTCAGCCTGTCGCCGGCGCCGCTGGCGAGCACCGGGTCGAGCACCACCGGCAGGTTTGGCTGGATGCGGCGAAGCTGGCCAATCAGCTCGGCAATCGCTTCGGCGTTGGCGCGCTTGCCCGGAATGCCCAGTTTTACTGCGTGGATCGTCACCTTGTTCATCAGTGCCACAACCTGGCGGCGCAGAACGTCGCTGTCGACCGGCAGCACTTCATACACGCGGTCGTTGTCCTGCACGGTGAGCGCAGTGATCACCGGCAGCGCATGTGCTCCCTGCGCCCCGATCGCGAGGATGTCGGCGGCGATCCCGGCCCCGCCACTCGGGTCCGCGCCGGCGAAGACCAGCACGGTCGGCCTCGATGTCATGTGATGCGCCCCGCCATCGGCGATGACGGCGATGCCGAGAACCTTCTTGGGATGCGCCCGGCCAAGTAAGCCTCGCGGCCGGCCTCCACTGACAAGCGCATCGCGCGGGCCATGCGCACCGGATCGCGCGCGCCGGCGATCGCACTGTTCATGAGCACGCCGTCACAGCCGAGCTCCATCGCAATGGCCGCATCCGACGCCGTTCCGACGCCGGCGTCCACCAGCACAGGGACGTTGGCCTGCTCGATGATCAGCGACAGGTTCCATGGATTGAGGATACCCATCCCCGAGCCGATCAGGGACGCCAGCGGCATCACCGCGACGCATCCGATCTGTTCGAGCAACCTTGCCTGAATCGGATCGTCGCTGCAGTACACCATGACATCGAAACCATCCTTCACCAGTCTTTCGGCAGCGACCAGCGTTTCCGGCATATGTGGGAACAGCGACTTCTCATCTCCCAGCACTTCGAGCTTGACCAGCTTGTGGCCGTTGAGCAGCTCGCGCGCCATCTGCAGTGTGTAGACCGCATCGTCCGCCGTGTAGCAGCCGGCGGTGTTGGGCAGTATCGTGTACCGCGACGGCGGCAGTACGTCGAGCAGGCTCGGCGCGTTCGGATCCTGGCCGATGTTGACGCGGCGGATCGCCACCGTGATGATCTCTGCGCCGGCCGCATCGGTCGCTTCGCGCGTCTGCGCCAAATCACGGTACTTGCCGCTGCCGACCAGCAGGCGCGATCGATAGGTCTTGCCAGCGATTGTCAGTGCTTCGGTTGATGCATTCATCTCATCTCTTTCGTATGTGGTCAGCCGCCGCCGATGGCGTGCACCAGATCGACCTGGTCGCCAGCCTGCAGGCCACGCTCGCGCCATTGCTGGCGCGGGACGACGGTGCGGTTGACCGCCAGGGCCAGCGCCTGTTGCGACAGTGTTAACGCTTCGATCAGATCGGCGAGCGTTGCTCCCGATGCGACCTCGTGGGGGGCGCCATTCAGAATAATCTGCGTCATCCGATCACCTCATTGCTTCTGGTAGATTTCAGCGCCCCGTTTGACGAATTCAACCGATTTCACTTCCATGCCCTGTTTCAGGGCTGCGATTTCGGAAATTCCCTGTTTGGCGGCGTATTCGCGCACTTCCTGGGTGATTTTCATCGAACAGAAATGCGGACCACACATGGAACAGAAGTGCGCAACCTTGGCCGAGTCTTTCGGCAGCGTCTCGTCGTGGAATTCGCGCGCCTTGTCCGGATCGAGACCGATGTTGAACTGGTCGTCCCAGCGGAATTCGAATCGCGCCTTCGACAGTGCGTTGTCGCGAATCTGTGCGCCAGGATGGCCCTTGGCCAGATCGGCCGCGTGCGCCGCAATCTTGTATGTGATGATGCCGTCCTTGACGTCCGCCTTGTTCGGCAAACCCAGGTGTTCCTTCGGCGTGACGTAGCAAAGCATCGCGGTGCCATACCAACCGATGGTGGCCGCGCCGATGCCCGACGTGATGTGGTCGTAGCCGGGTGCGATGTCAGTTGTCAGCGGCCCGAGCGTGTAGAACGGCGCCTCGCCGCACTGCTCCAGTTGCAGGTCCATGTTTTCCTTGATCATGTGCAGCGGCACATGGCCTGGACCTTCGATCATTACCTGTACATCGTGCTTCCAGGCGATCTGGGTCAGTTCGCCGAGTGTCTTCAGCTCTGCCAACTGCGCTTCGTCGTTCGCGTCGTAGATTGACCCTGGACGCAGACCGTCACCGAGGCTGAACGAAACGTCGTAGGCCTTCATGATTTCGCAGATGTCTTCGAAGTGCGTGTACAGGAACGACTCTTCATGATGCGCCAGGCACCACTTGGCCATGATCGAGCCGCCGCGTGAGACGATGCCGGTCAGCCGCTTGGCCGTCATCGGCACGTATCGCAGCAGCACGCCGGCATGGATCGTAAAGTAGTCGACGCCCTGCTCTGCCTGTTCGATCAGCGTGTCGCGGTAGATCTCCCAGGTCAAGTCCTCGGCCTTGCCGTTAACCTTCTCGAGCGCCTGGTAGATCGGCACCGTCCCGATCGGCACCGGGCTGTTGCGGATCACCCATTCGCGCGTCTCGTGAATATGTTTGCCGGTCGAGAGGTCCATGACGTTGTCGCCGCCCCAGCGGATCGCCCAGGTCATCTTCTCAACTTCCTCACCGATCGACGAGGTCACCGCCGAATTGCCGATGTTGGCATTGATCTTGACGAGGAAATTGCGGCCGATGATCATCGGCTCGACTTCTGGATGGTTGATGTTGGCGGGGATGATGGCGCGACCGCGGGCGACTTCCTCGCGTACAAATTCTGCCGTGATTTCGGCCGGGATGCTTGCGCCGAACGACTGGCCGGGATGCTGGCGCCCCATCAGGTCGGCCAGGCGGTTGCCCATCGGGCCCGACGCCTGCAGTTCCGCCAAGTATTGCTTGCGGCGCATGTTCTCGCGGATGGCGACAAACTCCATCTCCGGGGTGACGATGCCGCGGCGCGCGTAGTGCATCTGGCTGACGTTGGTGCCGGTCTTCGCACGGCGCGGCTTGCGATGCAAGTTGAAACGCAACGCGGCGAGCTCCGGATCGGCGAGCCGTTCGATGCCGTAGGCTGAGGTCGGGCCAGGCAGCTCGTCGGTGTCGCCGCGCTCGTCGATCCATGGGGTGCGCGGGCACGGCAGCCCGGAGCGGATGTCGATGGCGACGTCCAGGTCCGTGTATGGGCCGGAAGTATCGTAGACGTAGATCGGCGGGTTCTTCTCGCCGCCGAACGAGTCGGCTGTATCAGACTGGCTAATTTCGCGCATCGGCACGCGGATATCGGGTCGGCTGCCCTCGACGTAGATTTTGCGCGACATGGGCAAGGGACGAATTGCGGCTTCGTCCACAACGGCGGTAGCGGACAGGAATTTCGGGGTGATGGCGTTCATGTGGCTCCTAAATAGCTTCTCGATAAATTGAGCAGGAGCCAGCAAAGGAGTGTAGGGAAACGGCGCGCGGCCGGTGTCACTATGCTTCCCTTCGCTGGCATTATCCAGATCAGGTTCAGAGGGTGTATCTCACCCGCGCATCGCCTTCGCGACTTGCAGGACCCCTAGCGTTTGCCGTGGTTCGGCAGCGCTGATTCTATACCCAGTCGAAGCGCTTTGCCAGCGGCTTTCGTAAAACACTGCGCGGGATGTATATCGGTCACTCAAGGCCCGAGCAGGATTTTGCACTTGTACTTTTCCGTTGCTGCAGGGTTTGATGATGCGTGAAGGGACGATTGTCGATGCCACCTTGATCGCGGCGCCGCCGTCCACGAAGAACAAGGACAAGAAACGCGGTCCAGAAATGCACCAGTCCGAGAAGAGTAACGACTGGTCACGGGTGCCCCAGGCCTGCGGTTCCATGCGGGAGCCCTGTTGAAGACCTCGGATGGCGTGCCGCTGGGTACGCTGTGCGTGCTCGACGTGCAGCCGGGAAAGTCGGCGCGACTGTCAATTTGACGATCAGGCGATACAACCACGGCAGAAAATACCGTCTCCTGTGCATGGCATGAAGCGGCGTTGATGATGCGCGATTTTTTCTGTCGTCTATAATGAGATATTTCCACAGGGATACGTTTAGTGCGCACGGACATCTTTTTAAACCGCTCAGGCCATGGCACTGTGGAGCTGTTCCGGGATGGCGAGGTAGACACCGTCGCGGCGTCAATTCGAGCGCTGTATCCGTACACATGGACGGTATGAAGCCCCTTCTGCCTGGAAGCGTAGCTGACCGAGCCGTTGCGAATGCAACAGGTTTTTCGGAATGTGTGATTACGCTGCGCCGTGCGCTGAATGCCACTCCTGTCGGCTGGCTGCTTGCGGTATGGTTTTGTTGGGGCACTGTCCCCCAAACTTCCATTGTGCTTTGGGTGGGTACGGCTGCTGTTGTATGGACGTTCAGCCTGTGGGCGTTGCAAGTCGTAATCCGCGAAGGCTCGAGTTTTGAACGCCATCGCGCGCGCATCCATTGGGTCGCCGTACTGGATGGACTTGCCTGGGGACTGATGGCCTGGTTTCTGATGGGACACGCCGCCATCCTGGACGCTACGCTAATGGCGCTGCTGTGTGGCGTTATCGCGATCAATGCACAAGCTTATGGCACCTACGCGGTGGCCTACTATCGACAAATTGGCACGATCTTGGCAGTGTCGGTCTTCGGCCTGTTGCTGCACGTCGCTGACCGGAAGAGTGCGACGGATTTTGCAGCCGGGTTGACCGTTTTTGTTGCGTTAATCGCCTACCACACGCGCGAAATAGCTAAACGCCTGCTGGAAGGCATCAGGTTGCAGCACGCCAATGCCTTGCTTGCTGAGCAATTACATTTGGCACTGCAAAAGGTTGAACTGGACGCGGCTACCGATGCGCTGACTGGGCAAGGCAACCGCAGGGCACTGGACGACGTCCTCAAACGGCAAGCGGAGCTGTACATTTCCAGCGGAAGATCTTTTTCCATCCTGATGCTGGACATCGATTTCTTCAAAACGATCAACGATGGATTCGGTCACATGACCGGCGACGACGTCCTGCGTGCCTTCTCCCAAAGGGTCAGCGATTATTTGCGCCCGACGGATTTCTGCGCGCGTTTTGGGGGCGAAGAGTTTGTCATTGTCCTGCCCGGCACCACCCTGGGGGAAGCGCGGGAAGTGGCCGAGCGTTTGCGTCTTGGCGTGGCACAGTTACCCCTTCTGCGAGCCCCGACGGTACAGGTTACGGTATCGATCGGTGTTGCAACGTTAGCGCCCAACCAGACTGTGGGCGATCTGCTCGCCACTGCGGACGCTTCAGTGTATGCCGCCAAGAACGCGGGGCGCAATCAGGTGCATCCCTGAGCAGTGCACGCTCAGCAAATATCGCTTTCGGCACTCAGGCGCCACCCATTTCCGGTGGATTGGCGCCACCCTGGCTCCCGGCTGAGGAGATCAGGCGCGTGACGTCGTCGCCGCCGGATTCGTCTGGACTTCAGACTGCAAAAAAATATATTTCCAATATTGGGGAATAAAGTGACGGCAGATCCGTTCACCTCGGTAGCAACGTCACTTTTCGATTCGCCCCACCTAACCAGGACAATCTCATGATACAGGTCACCTTCGCCGCGATACTCTCACTGGCCTCTATCGGCTTCGCGTTCGCCAGCCCGGTCAGCGACGCCGCCCAGGTTCGCTTCGCTGCCATCGGTGGCGGGGACACGTCGATCATCATGCGTGGTTACGCAGAAAATCCACAACTGACCTGGGTCGGTGGCCCGCTCGACGGCGTGTACGCTGGTGACAGTGCCATTCGCGCTACTTGGGAAAAATTCGGCAAGGCGGTTGGGCCGGCGCGCGTGACCGTGCTGGCGTTGGAAGAATCGGCGAATCCTAAGGGGGCGACGATTGTCGCCAAGGTACAGTTCGATGGTAAAACGCAAGTGAAAGTGCACTATGTGCTGACTTATCGCGACGGCAAACTGGTCAATGAAATCTGGCAGATCGATCCGAAACTGGCTGCCATGGCTTACTGATACTGCGGCCAGCCTCAAATGACCGCCGCCATGCCCGAGCCGCGCGATCAGCTGCTAACCTGTATTCCCCGCCTGCGCCGCTACGCGCGCGCGCTGGTCGGCGACCGTGCCGGGGCTGACGATCTTGTTCAGGATACGGTAGAACGCGGGTGGGCAGGATTGGCCGGGTGGCACGGCGGTAGCGACATGCGGGCTTGGCTGTTCAGCATCATGCATAACGTGCGTATCGATCAGGTAAGGCGTCCCTCGCTCGCTACTGAATCGCTGAGCGAGGAGACGCCAATGGCTGCGACACACGGTAGTCCTTCGCGTGGTCTGGAACTGCGCGACATCGAAACGGCCTTGCGCGCGTTGCCCGAGGAACAGCGCGAGATCCTGCTTCTGGTGGCGCTGGAAGAATTGAGCTACGACGAAGTGGCGCAGGCACTCAAGATACCAATCGGGACTGTCATGTCGCGCCTGTCGCGCGCGCGGGAAAAAATGCGCGCGAACATGGAAGGCCTGCCCTGCGTGGCGGCGTTGAAGGTGGTCAAATGAATACGATGCCCATTACGGAAGCTGATCTGCACGCGTATGTCGACAACAAGCTTCCGGACGCGCGGCGGGCTGAGGTTGAACGATATTTGGCGCAACGCCCGGATGAGGCGGAGCGACTGCGCGCGTATGCAGCGCAGAACAGTGCACTGGGCGCGCTGTTCAATCCTGTGCTGGACGAACTGGTGCCGAGCCGTTTGACGGCGCCGAAAAGACAAGCACGGCAATGGCAGCGGCTGGTGGCTGGCTTTGCGATAGCGCTGGTGAGCGGCGGCGCCGGGTGGTCGTTGCACGGCTTCGCCGCAGGGGACGTCCAGCGCGTTCAAATCGATGACGCCAAGGCCAGACCAGCGCTGTATGCGACCAGCCTGGCGCACCAGGCCGCAGTCGCCCACGTGGTCTACAGTCCCGAAGTGACGCGGCCGGTCGAAATCGGCGCCGACCAGGAAGTACAACTGGTCGCCTGGCTGTCGAAACGACTAGGCAGCACAATTCGCCCGCCCCGGTTGGGCGAGCTCGGCTACGAACTGATTGGCGGGCGCCTGCTGCCGGGCGCCCAAGGCGCAGTGGCCCAGTTCATGTATCACAATAAGGCCGGGCAGCGCCTGACCGTGTATGTCTCGACCGATCAATCGCACAACAAGGACACCGGGTTTCGCTTCGCCCAAGAGGGACCGGTGAATGTGTTTTATTGGATTGACGGGAAATTTGGCTATGCGTTGTCCGCCGGTATCAACAAGGGTGAACTCGCCCGCGTCGCCACCGCCGTGTATGAACAATTGGAGAAACCATCTTGAATATGAGCCGCGCCGTCCCGCACGGTTTTACCGTGACATCCCTCGTTTTAGCCTGCACTTTCGGTGGCAGCGCATTCGGGCAGGACCAGCACCACCAGCACCGTACTATTGCGCCCGGGAAGGCGCCGGTATTCATCGCCAGCACGGCCAAACCGTTCGCCGGCTTGATGGGAGATGCGATGGCTGTCATGGACGACGGCATGAAGCGCGCGCCAATGAATGGCGTTTCGGAACATGATTTTGTAACGATGATGATTCCGCACCACCAGGGCGCGATTGACATGGCGAAGGCGCTGCTGCTCTACACCAGCGATGCCGAATTGAGCAACGTCGCGCAGGGCATCATCACCGAACAGCAAAACGAAATCAAGGTCATGCAAGCATGGCTTCAGCGGTACCAGGCGCCTCGGATCAAAGCAGCACCCTTTTCGACCCTCAAGAAAGAATGAACATGCCAATCCGTGAATTTGTTGTCACCCTTGCGGTCGGCAGCTGGCTCGCCGCCTCGGCGTCTGCCGCGCCTGGCCCGCAAGATCGCGTCTATACCGCCGACCAGAATACCAATACGGTTTCGGTAATCAACCCGGCGACGAACATGCTGCTCGGCCAAATCAAACTGGGCAACCAGCGCCCTGACGTATTGTCCCCGCTGTACAAGGGCGAAATCAATGTGCACGGCCTGGGCTTTTCGCCCGACCATAAAACCTTGATTGCGATTTCAAACGGATCGAACTCGGTGGCCTTCATCGATACGGCGACCAACAAGGTCAAGGGCACCACCTACATCGGGCGTTCGCCCCACGAGGGCTTCTTTACTGCGGATGGACGCGAAGTGTGGGCCGTGGTACGTGGCGAGGATTACATCTCGGTGATCGACCCGGTCACTTTCAAAGAGAAAAAACGGATCGAGACCACCGCCGGCCCCGGCATGGTGCAGTTCCTTCCCAACGGCAAGCTGGCATTCGTCGTGTCCAGCTTCAACCCGGTGGTCGACGTCATCGAGATGAAGTCGCACAAAGTCGTCAAGCGCGTGAAGGTCGTCAGCCCGTTCTCACCGTTCTTGCAGTTCACTCCAGACTTCAAGGAAATGTGGATGACGCACAAGGATGTCGGAAAAGTGACGCGCATCGATACTGCCAGTCTGGAAGTGAAGGGCGTCATCGATACCGGTTTCATTACCAATCACTTGGCGTTCGCGAAAACTGCAGCGGGTACCCGTGCGTACGTGACGATCGGCGGCGAGAATGTCGTCAAGGTCTACACCACCGACGCCACGCCAACGCTGGTGGCGACGATCCCGACCGGTGCGCTGCCGCACGGCATCTGGGCCTCCGATGACGGTAGCCGTTTGTATGTGGGACTGGAAAACGGCGACGCGGTCGATGTTATCGACAGCGCCACCGACAAGGTGATTGCGCGCGTGCCGGTCGGGCAAGCACCGCAGGCACTGGTGTACGTCTCGAACGCCGTCCCGCGCGGCGAAGGCACGAGCAACCTGGTCCCGCGCGCCAGCAGCGAGCCTGTCAACATCGCGCTGAAACCGGCTGCCGGCGATGCCAAAGGCTTCATTGTGGCCCGCAACCTGGGTGTGGTGGACTCGCTGGAAGTATCGTTGTTCAAGCTTAAGCCACAGACAGTGTACAGCGTGTTCGTCACTGGCCAGGCTGCCCCGGTAGCCAGTTTCAAAACCAATCCGATGGGCATGGCCAACGGCACTGCGATCGGGCCAATGCGCGACGTCAGCAACAGCTTGAACAACAAGGCCGTGACGGCGAGCCGCGTCCTGGTGATGGAAGGCGATTTGTCGGCCGATCCACAAAAAGCCGTATTGAGCAGTGTGCAGTAAGCATCGCTTGAGGCCGTGTCCGGATGTCGGCACTGACCCCGCGTGGATGTGGTCGGCTCAGCCGCTCATTTTCCGTGCCACGCGATGCGCCGCTCGAGATACAGCCGCAGCCAGTTGGCGTTTTCCTCAAGGATTTCCTTGCCCAATGCCATGAGCAGGTCGGCCGGGTCGCCGCCATCACGCTCGATCGCTTGCAGCGCCTGGTCGGCGCGCTGGTAGACGGCGCGCAAGTGCGCGGCCTGGCGCAGGTTCTCGGCATGCGCCATCTTGCCGTTGAACGAAAGCCAGGCCGCGCCGGTGTCGGTCAGCAGCTTCATGGCGATGATCAGCGCCAGCATCACCAGCGCGTTTCTGCCCAGGCCGGCCAGGAGCAGGACGACGCTAACCAGCGCGCCAACCAGCGCGCAAACCAGCCCGCCGACCAGCAGCTGCTGGCCCCAGGCCGCTTCCAGGCGCTGCTGGCGGCGCCGGCGCGCGATGTTCGGGCCCTCCAGATAGGACAGCTGGGCATCGATCCAGCCGCGGGCAACGCGCGCCGGCGGCATTGCCAGCACGGCCGGCCGGCAGGTCAGTGCATCGAGCGCGTCGCGCACCCAGCCGGCGTCGGCTCTCTGCTTGACGAGATAGTGGTCGGTGACGAGCGCCTTGCTGCCGGCGGCGAGCCAGTACATCTGCACGCGCAACCCTTCGGCCAGCGCCCGGTAGCCCAGGTAGGCGTTGCGGCGCCCGGCCCGCCCGACCCACAAATAGGTGCCGACGGCGATGGCGGCGCCGCCGCCGTAGCTGAGCGTTTCGATCAGTTCGCCGTAGTCGTCGCTGATCAGCCGCAGCAGCGAGGACGAGGCAGCCAGCACGGCGCCGAGCGCGATGACGATCCAGCTCAGGCGCCAGCTGCGCTTGGCTACTTCGGCCTGCACGTCGGCCACCGCGAAGCTGCGCGCCAGCGCTGCCAGCGCCGGGTCGCATGCAGCGTCGGCGGCGCCGAGGCTGGACAGGAAACCGGTGCGCACCGCGGCCAGCCGTGCGCCGTAGCCGGCGGCGTCGCCGGCGAGCGCGGCGCGGTGGCGGCGATTCAGGGTGTCGAGTTCGGCGCCGGCCGCCAGTATGCAGCCGCGCGGATCGCCGCCGCCTGCAAGCACGCGCAGCGCATCGGACGCCATCGGCGTATGCTGCCTCGCGCGGCGCACCGGCACATGCAGCGCGCGCCCGAATTCGGGCAGCGCCAGCCGGCCGGCGCTGCCCGAATCGGCGCGGCGGTCGAAACCGCGCACCAGCGATTGCACCATGTCGAGCGTGCCGCCCGGCGCCGCTACGGCCGTGGCGTCGCCATCCCACAGCGCGATCACCAGGTGGGCGTGGATGGCCAGGTAGCGCTCCAGCTGCGCGTAGGGCAGGTTGTCGGCCGTGAGCGCCGCATTCGCTTCCAGCTCGATCGCGGGAATCTCGTACACGCCATCGGCCGCCGCCAGCACTGGCTCGATGCGCGCGGCGAAGGCGTCGCCGTCGCCTTGTCCCTGCTCGGCACAGTAGCGCGCCAGCGGCATCGGCAGCGGCACCAGCAGGCGGATGCGCGCCGGCGTGGCGCTGGCCGCGCGCAGGCGCAGCACCTGTTCGGCAAACAGCTGGTCGGCGCCGTCAGCCAGCGGCGACAGGAAGTCGAGCGCGCTGTCGGGCAGCGTGGTGGCTACCAGCTGCAGCGTCTCGTACAGGCGATCGCCGGCGCCGGCGACATCGTCCGGATGCAGGTCGCGGTGGCCGCTGACGGCCACCACGAACGGGGCGGCGCTGGAGTAGGGATGGGGCTTGCTCATCGTCGTCGCCTCGCTAGCCGAGGTGGTACATGCCTTTGTCGCCGAACAGGCGGTGCCAGTCCTGCATCTCGCCCATCAGCAGTTCGGCCAGTTCGCCCAGCCGCTCCTGCATCGCCGCCAGCCCGGCGGGATCGGGCCGATCGAGCCAGCCTTGCAGCCGCACGGCCATCGCGCTGAAGCTGGCGGCCAGGCGCTCCGATTCTTCCTGCGCGAGAAAGCCGTGCAGCGACGCCGCAAAGGCGGGCACGCCGGTGCAGATGATCGTCAGCAGCGCCGAATGCCAGCAGAAGTGGACCAGCACCGCCACCACGGTCAGGCCGAACGCCGCCATCGACAGCGCATGCACGCGGTGGACGATGGCCTGCTCCTGCTGCGCGCGGATGCAGTGGTAGCGCAGCTGCTGGCCGGCCAGCACGCGCCCGTACGTCAAGGCGCGCGCCGCATACGTTGCCGGCTCCAGCGCGGCGTGAGCGCGCAGTTGCAGGTACAGCCGCGCGCGGCCGGCGCGCAAGGCGTCGTCCTGCGCGGCGACGCTGGCGTCGGCCGCCTTGCCGTGATGGTTGCGCAGCGCGGCCAGGTGCGGCGCGTCCGACAGCGGCAGGCCTGGCGCCGCGCTGCCGTCTTCGCGCGCCTGGCGCGCATGCAGCGAATCGGGATGGGTCGCCGCGGTGATCGGCAGGCAGCGCAAAAATTCGACGTGGAAGCGCAGCGCCATCCAGCGGCCGTGCCAGTTGGTGCGGTGCGCGCTGCGAAACGTCAGCAGCAGCACCACCAGCATCACCAGTTCGGCCAGCACCAGCAGGTTGAGCACCAGGTGATTGTCGCTGGCGGCCACGCCGCAGGCGGCGAACAGCACCGCAAAAGCGGCGCAGGCGTACAGCAAGGTGTAGGCGTCGCGCGCGCAGCCGCCGACGTGGCTCGCTTCACGGTCGGCGTGGTCGAGCGCAACGTTCATCGGCTCGAGCACGGCAGGGCCGACCAGGTGGGCCAGTTGCTGCGCCGCCACCGCGTCGCTGCCGGCGGCCGGCAGCGCGCGCGGCTGCCAGCCGGCCAGCAGGATGCGGTTGCGCAGAAAGCCGCGCAAACGTCCGGCGCTGTGGCAGCGGATCGTCGCCGCTGGACTCGGTATGGCAGTCGATGACATCAAGGTTCCCTGGGGTGCGCGGCCGTCCGCGGCCGCCATTGCGGTAAATGGAAACGTTCAGGGCAGCGCGACCTTGCAGCGCGCGAGGAACTGCTTGCGTTCGGCATCGTCGTCGATTTCCAGCGCCAGCGTCGCCGCCAGTTGCTGCGCGCCGGCCGCGCCGGCTGCCGCGCGCCGCACCAGGTGCCGGGCGATCGGCCCGACCACGTGGGCCAGCAGCGCTTCCAGCCTGGCGAGCACCTGCGGCTCGATCGGGGCAACCGTCGCTGTCGGCGCCTGCAGCGGCGCCGAGGCGGCAAGTGGAACGACGACGCGTGGCGCGATCGTTTTCGGCGGCTCGGCCGGCGCTTCGAGCAGCACGGCGATGCAGTCCTGCAGCTGGCCGAGGTGCACATCGAGTTCGCCGTCGAGCGCGTCGAGCCAGTGCTGGGTACTGATGAAGTATTCGAGGCTTTTCGACAGCGGCACGTTCTCGATGCGAAACGGCAGCACGTGCAGGCCCTTGCTGACGGCGCGCTCGACTTCGCGGCGCACCTGCGGCGACGAGTTCGAGCTCGACGAGAACACCAGCACCAGCACGCGCGCGGTGTCCATCGCGTTGATGATCGCTTCGGCCCAGTCTTCGGACGGGCGGATGTCGCGCGGCGCCACCCAGCAGCGGGTGCCGGCCGCTTCGAGCTTGTGGCAGATCGCGTCGGCAAACACCTTGTCGACGTGCGAGTGGCTGAGGAATACGTCGTGCGCCATGTCGGTCAGGCCGCCAGCAGCGTCATCGCTTTTTCGAGGCTGCGGCGCATCCGGTTGAAGGCGTTGCCGAGCACCGCGATTTCGTCGTTGCCGCGGATGGCGAAGGCTTCGGCATCGGTGTGGCCGGCGCTGACGGCATCGGCGATGCGGGCGATTCTGCCCATCGGGCGCAGCAGCATCTTGTAGATGATCAGGTTCACCACCAGCAGGATGGCGGCGAAGGTGGCCAGCATGCCGCCCATGATCAGGCGCAGCGCGCGCGCCGCTTCTTCCAGCGGCACCTGCAGCGGCACCGAGACGATCTGGCTGCCGACGATTTCGTTGTGCTTCCAGCCGAAGCCGTTGGCGTCGCCGTACAGCGCGCGCATGCTGGCCGGCGCCGCCGCCGGCGTGCTGTGGCAGGCCAGGCACTGCGCATCCTTGATCTGGATCGGCCGCGCCAGGAATAGCGACTGGCCGGACGGAGTCGAGCGTTCGCCGACCATCTCCTTCAGCTCCGGATGGTCGCGCAGGTTGCGCACCACGTCCGCTTCCCATTCGACCACGCGGTCGCGCGGGTTGGTCGGGTTCAGCGTCGCTTCCTTGTAGCTGTAGTTCTTGTACGTCTCCTGCAGCTTGGCGAAGCTTTGGGTGGCCGCGTACGACGGCACCGACTGCGGCAGGAAGTCTTTCTCCAGGCGCGCCGCCAGCAGCGGCTTGATCTCGTTGCTGGTGTAGCTGCGCGCGGCCATCGCCGCTTCCATCATCAGGCTGGCGTGGCTGAGCACCTCGCGCTTGGCGTTTTCCTGCAACACCTGGTTGGTCAGGTAGCCCGTCAGCGCCAGGCCCGCGCCGAAGGCCGTCACCAGCGCGAGGTTAAGTTTGATCAGCAATTTCATCGGGGTCTCAGGTAGATTGCCGGGGCGGCCGTGTCGGCGTGGCCGAAGCGATTCGGAGCGTAACATTAGATTATGAATAGTAACATTTCAATAAAGAAATCGACAATTTTTTCTGATAACGCAGACAACTTTGTGACCAAAATGGCGCGCGGCGTCGCTTAAGCGGCCTGATGTGCTACGATTTTTCCACGACACACGCGCGCGCAGCGAGGACGACACGATGAGGAACTTTCAACACGGTGGATGGGGGCGGCGCTGCAGCGACGGCGCGGCATTGGCGATGTGCCTGATGCTGGCCTCGTGCGCCAGCCTGATCGGCCCGCGCGCAGTCGAAATCCCGCTGCAAAAGCTGCAGCACGGCATCGAGCGGCGCTTCCCGCTGAACAACCGGGTGCTCGAATTGCTCGACATCCGGCTCAGCCGGCCGCAACTGTCGCTGCCCGGCGCCGACCGCGTCGCGCTCGGTGTGGAAGCGGTTGTCGCGCCGCCGTTCACCGGCCAGGCGTGGATCGGCAGCCTGGCGCTGTCGGGCCGGCTGTACCTCGACGCCCAGCGCGGCGCGGTGCTGATGGACGAGACGCGCGTCGATCGCTTCGTCATCGACGGCATGGACGAGGCGCGCCAGCGCCAGCTTGCCAAGGTGGCCGGCGTGCTGGTTGGCAAAGTGGTGCGCGAGGTGCCGGTCTACACCTTCCGCCTGGAAGACCTGCGCTACGCCGGCGTGCAGTTCGTGCCGACCCGGATCACTACGACGCCGAGCGCGCTGGTGGTGACGATGGAGCCGCTGCGCTGATGCGCAATCCTGCTATGATTTGCGAGTGGGAATTCATTACGGTTTGTAAAGCGATTTTGCGGCCGGCGCGGTCGCTGTTGGCGCATTGCGACAGCGCTTGAACTAGGCCGAACGCGTCATTGCAGAGGCCGTGTATTCGGCGTAACTTGTATTTTTACGGAGCCCTTGCCGCGTCAAGGTCCGTTAAACGGCCTGCTTGAGCAATCTCATGCCTGGTGAAATTCCACTGAAGTAATCTTGCTGTACACCACGTAGG
Organism: Massilia sp. TWR1-2-2; assembly: GCF_049897565.1. Lineage (NCBI taxonomy): Bacteria > Pseudomonadati > Pseudomonadota > Betaproteobacteria > Burkholderiales > Oxalobacteraceae > Massilia > Massilia sp. TWR1-2-2. The sequence continues at coordinate 60,441 of NZ_JAFCWM010000025.1, forward strand.
GCCTGCTGCTTGCTAAGGGGGAATCTTGGGAACCGTACAAGAGAGTTTGCCGGAAAAGGATGCGAGCGCCGAAGCGCCCGCCGCGCCGTCGCTGTTGCCGGTACGTTCGCGCCAGAGCCTGCCGCCGAAGGGATCTTGCTGGTACTGCGAGAAGCCGCTCGACAGCGTGCGCCGTTTCTGCGGCAAGGAGTGCGCCGACGGTTTCGACGAAGAAGCCGCGTTCACCGGCTGACCGGCCACCGCTTATCCTCCCGCTGCTGCCGTCCCTGCGCCACCACCCTGCCTGAGCGCCTCGAGCGCGCCCTCGAAATCGAACTCGTTGGCCGCCAGCGCCACCTCGCAAAAGCGCGCATGGCCGAGCGCCGCCGCCAGTCCCGTCCCTGACTGCTCCAGCAAATCGACCGCCGCGCCGTCGCCGTTGGCCAGCAGTTCGGCCAGTTGCGCCACCAGCAAAAGGTCCGACGGCAACGCCGCCGCCGCCGCGGGCGCGGCCTGCACCGCTTTGCCGCCCAGCAGCCGGTCGATCGCCGGCAGCAATGCGCCCAGCGCGGCGCCGACCGCATCGAGCTCGGCGGCAGTGGCGCGGTCGCCCTTGCGCAGCGCCAGTTCCAGCAGGCCCGCATGGCGGTGCAGCACGTGCGCGCTGATCATGCCGGCGGCGCCTTTCAGGGTGTGGGCCAGGCGATGCGCCAGGCGCAGGTCGCCGCTGTCGAGGGCGCTGGCGATCGGCGCAACGCTGGCGTCGTAATCGCCCGCAAAACGGCGCAGCATGCGGGCGAACAGCGCGCGGTCGCCCATCACGCGGGCCAGGCCGTCGGCGACGTCGAGAACGCTGGGGTCGTGGTGGATTTCCGGCGGGAGCGAATTTGCTGTTGTCATGCCGCTAACGATAGCAGATCGCCGTTACTTGGTCGTAAATGACCAGTTTTTCGTCGCCCGGCTGCCATTGACGGCGCCGATAAAGCTGACGTCGTATGTCGTCGTCGCCTTGAGCGGGTCGAGCGGCACGATGGCGGCGGCGGAAGCGGCCGTTTGCGCGTCGACATCGTGCTGCAGCAGCCGTGTTTCGAGCACGGCGCCGCCGCGCGGACGCACCGTGAAAGTTCCCACGGTCACCTTGGCGGTGATGTCGGCGTGCACGCTGATCGGATAGCCCACTTCGTTCTTGCCCGGCACCGGATCGGGCTGCTCGTAGTCGCTGAAGAAGTTGGTCGTCACGCCAGTCTGGTCGGCGAACGGCCACGTGACCAGGTTGCCGTTGCCAATGCCGGTGCCGTAGCCTTCGTTGGCGGTAAAGTTGGCGGTGAAGTAGGTATAGTTGCGCGCGGTGGTGCCGGAACCCGTGCCGACTGCCTTGAACGACGGCTCGAAGATGACGAAGCGGTGGTAAATCGCCGTGATGAGTTCGTCCACCATGTAAAAGCCCGAATTGTTGGTGGTCGCCGAGATGACCTCGCCATACGCATAGCTCCGGGTCTGGTCGAAGTTATAGCCGGCCGTGTTCAGGCGATTCAGGATCTTCACGCCCGTGAAGCCCAGCTTGCCGGCCACCTCGTCGTGGGTGATCTCGTCGTTCAGGCGCTGGTAATCGGAGTGCGCCTGGGCGGCGCGGTCGATCAGCGTGTTCTGCGTCATGACCGGCATGCCGATCTGGCCGCGCCGGTAGTTGATCCAGTTGCGCCCGTCGATTGCCACGTTGCCGACCGACGCGGGGGCGCCCGCTTGCGGCGGCGTCGGCGTCGGCGTAGTCGGCGGCAGGACGATCGGCGCCGGCGAGGCGACGACCGGGGCCGGCGCGGCAGGCGTCGGCGTGCTGCTTGAGCCGCCGCCGCAGGCAGCCAGCGCCCATGCGGTGGCCAGGGCGGCCAGGAGGGTGGTGGAACGGTTCGGAGTAGTCATGATGATTTTCGCTAGCAGGTTATTCCTGTGATCGTCAGATTCTAGGGGATATTGAGAATTGGTGAGATTTGCTTGAAAGCAGGCCGCGCCGCCATTTCCGGGCTGCGCTGTAAAATAGATAATTCATCTTTCCACCGAGCGAGCATTTGAAACCTACCCGCCAACAGCGCATGGCGCGCGCCAAGTTCGCATTGCCCAGTTCGGTGACCTTGCTGTCGATCGCCTGCGGCTTCGGCAGCATCGTGCTGTCGGTCGACAATGCCCACGTCGGCGACCCGGCCGGCTTCCGGATGGCGGCGATCCTGCTGGTGCTCGCCGGCATCTTCGACGCCCTCGACGGCTTTGTCGCGCGCGCCACCGGTACCTCGTCCGAGTTCGGCATGCAGCTCGATTCGATCGCCGACGTCATGAATTTCGGCTGCGCGCCGGGCTTGCTGCTGTACTGCTACGGCTTCGTCCAACTGGGCCAGGGCCAGCCCACGCTGCTGCGCATGGGCGGCGTTGCCTGCTTCATTTTCCTCGCCTGCGGCGCGCTGCGCTTAGCGCGCTTCAACGTCAGCGTCGGCCGCACCGACCCGCGTTACTTCGTCGGCATGCCGATCACCGCCGGCGCGGCCTGCGTCGCCTCGGTGGTGATCGCCTGGCCGGCGCCGCTGACGAGCAACTTGCAGGCCTACCTGCTGATGGCGCTGATGGTTGCGGTCGGCACGTTGATGGTGTCGACGGTGCGCTTTCCCAGTTCCAAGCAGCCGAAAAGCACCATGCTGTGGGTCGCGCTGGCCGTCAACCTGGCATTGCTGGCCTGGCTGCAGACGCGCTACTTCGCGTTGTTTTTTGTTGTGTATGTGAGTGTGACGCTACTGCTCAATATCGCTTGGCATCAAGGCTGGCGCGGGGTGCCGGCGCCGGTAGTGTACGAAGACTGACTTTTACAAGGTTTGCATGGTTCACGCAAACTTGTCCAGCATCGCCGCCAGCCTGCTGGCGCTGGCCTGCGCTGCCGCAAGGTCCTGCGCGTTCTCGCTCTGGTTGACGATGCTGTTCGTCAGCAGCTGGACAAAGGAACGGTCCAGCGCCTTGCGCGCGGCCGCCATTTGCTGGGCCACCGCATCGCAGTCGGACGGCTGCGCCGCCTGGGCAATCAATTTCTGTACGCCGCGCAGCTGGCCCTCGATGCGCGCCAGCCGGTTCAGCAGGTCCTTCTTTTGCACCGCGCTCAGCGCCGTGCCGTCGACTATCTTCAGCGCGCTGTCAGACATGCAAGCTCCACGTCAAGCCACCTCGTGGGACCGGGCCGCACGAAGAATTGTAAACCAATCCGTACGGCTGAGCACAAAGGCGGTGCCGGCCACGGCGACCCGGATCGCCTCGATGCGGCCGCTGCCGGTCAGGGGAATCGGCCGGCTTGGCAGTTGCATAATCCAGCCGAACACCACGCTGGCGAACGGCTGCTCGATGCGGTCGGCGATCTGCTTGATCACCAGCCGCAGGTTTTCGGCGTCGCCATCGGTGCCGTTGAACAGGCGCCCGCCGGCCAGCGGCGACCACACCATCGGCGCCACAGCCAGGTCTTGCAGGCCGTCGAAGGTCTGGTCGAACATCGGCGCCACGTGCATCGGTGAAAACTCGACCTGGTTGGTCGACAAGGTGATGCGGCGATTCAAGGCCTCGAACTGGTGGCGGCTGAAATTCGACACGCCGAAGTGCAGCACCTTGCCGGCTGCCCGCAGCGCGCCGAACGCCTCGGCGATTTCGTCGAAATCCATCAGCGGGTCGGGCCGGTGGATCAGCAGCAGGTCGAGGCGGTCGGTGTGCAGCTGGCGCAGCGACTCTTCGACCGAGGCGACGATATGCTCCGCGCCGGTGTCGTAGTGCTGGATCGCATGGGCGGGGCGCTGCGGCGACACCAGCTTGATGCCGCATTTGCTGACCAGTTCGATGCGGTCGCGCAGCGACGGCTGGGCCCGCAGCGCTTCGCCGAACAGGCCCTCGACACCGTAGCTGCCGTAGATGTCGGCGTGGTCGAAGCTGGTCACGCCGAGCGCGATGCACTGCTCGATGAAGCCGATCCGCTGCGCCACCGTCATGCCCCATTCCGTCATCCGCCACATGCCGGCGACGATGCGCGACAGTTGCGGGCCAGTGGCGCTGGTGGAAATACGTGGACAGTGCAGGTCGGTAAGTATCATAGGGGTCAGACCCGTTTTTTCAGTTGGGGGATGACGGGGACGCCGAGTCCCCGGTTGAGTTGGTGCATGCGAACCCGGTTCAGACCCCTGAAAGAAACACCGCGGTCCGACGCTGGCCGATTATTTGAACCAGAGGCGCATCGAATCCCACGCGCGGCCGAAGATGCTCGCCTGCGCAACGTCTTCCAGTGCGACGACCGGCAATTGCAGCAGCGGCTTGCCGTCGACCATCATCTTCAGGGTGCCGACCTGGCCATTGCGCGCCAGCGGCGCCACCAGCGGGTCCTTGCGCTCGAGCACAGGCTTGAGCTTGGCGGCGACGCCCTTCGGCACCGTCACCAGGACGTCGCTGGCAAAGCCGATCTTGACCGACGCCTGCGAACCCTTCCACACTTCCGGCGTGGCAATCGCCTGGCCTTTGCTGTACAGCTTGACGGTGTCGAAATTCTGGAAGCCCCAGTTCAGCAGCTTCTGGCTTTCCTGCGTGCGCGACGAATCGGACGTCGTGCCCAGCACCACGCTGATCAGGCGGCGTTGGCCGGCCGTGCCGTTCGGGCGCCGCGCCGACGCAATCATGCCGTAGCCGGCGTTCTCGGTGTGGCCGGTCTTCATGCCGTCGACGGTCGGATCGAGCCACAGCAGGCGGTTGCGGTTCGGCTGGGTAATCTTGTTGTACGTAAAACTTTTCACCGAGTCGATCTTGTAGAACTCGGGGAAGTCGAGGATCACGCGCGATGCCAGGGTCGACAGGTCTTGCGCGGTCGAATAGTTTTCCGCGCTCGGCAGGCCGTGCGGGTTGCCGAACTTGGTGTTCTTCAGGCCCATCCGTTCGGCCTCGCGGTTCATCAGCGCAACGAACGTGCCTTCGTCGCCGGCCACCGCTTCGGCCAGCGCCACCGCGGCGTCATTGCCCGACTGCACCATCAGGCCGTGCAGCAGGTCGTCGATCTTCACCGGCGTGGCCGGGTCGATGAACATTTTCGAGCTGCTCGGATCGACCTTCCACGCGCGCACCGACACGTTGACCATCTGGTTGATGTCGATCTTCTTGTCTTTCAGCGCCTGGAACGTGACGTAGGCGGTCATGATCTTGGTCAGCGAAGCGGGCTCGATGCGCGCGTTCGGATCTTGCGCGGCGATCACCTGGCCACTGGTGGCGTCGAGCAGGAGCCAGGATTTGGCGGCGATGGTGGGCGCCGGCAGGGTTTGCGCGACAGCGGCGCTCATCAAGGCGACACTGACGGCGAGGGCCGCGAACATTTTTTTCATGGGAATCAAGGTCTTAAAAAGGTGAGGTGCGTCGACAATGCCGCAAAGCATTGCCGATAAAGAAGAGGGTCCAATTATAACGAGGATTAATCGGTCCGCCGCCATAGTTGTGTTACAAGATTTTTGATATGGCCGAGCTTGCGGTGGAAGAAGTGGTCGGCGCCCGGGATGACGATCACCGGGATGTCCTGCGGCCGCGCCCAGTCGAGCACCGCCGTCAACGGAATGGTGTCGTCGAGCTCGCCGTGGATCAGGATCGAATCGGCCGGCACGTCCGGCATCGCCCACTTGCCGGCCGCGCTGCCGACGAGCACCAGGCGTTCGGCCGGCTGGCCGGCGGCGATCAGGCGCTGCTGCAACTGGCTGGCGACAAAGGTGCCGAACGAGAAGCCGGCCAGCGCCACCGGCAGGCCCGGCAAGCGCGCCCGCATCTGCTCGAGCACGATGGCCATGTCGTCGGCCTCGCCGCGGCCCTCGTCATGCACGCCGTCGGAAGCGCCGACGCCGCGGAAATTAAAGCGCACCGCCGCGTAGCCGAGGCCGACAAAAGTGCGCGCCAGCGTCTGCGCCACCTTGTTGTCCATCGTGCCGCCGTACAGCGGGTGCGGGTGCGCCACCAGGGCAAGGCCGCGCGGCGAGTCCGCCGGCATGTCGAGCACGCATTCCATGTTGCCGGCGCCGCCGGCGAGGGTGAATTTTTCCGATTGCTTGTTCATGGCCTTGCTGTCAGATCTTCAGGCGATCGACGACCTTGCCGCCGACCAGGTGGCTGTCGACGATCTCGTCGATGTCGCTGTTGTCGACGTAGGTGTACCAGACGCCTTCGGGGTAGACCACCAGCACCGGGCCTTCTTCGCAGCGGTCGAGGCAGCCGGCCTGGTTGATGCGGATCTTTTCATGGCCGTTCAGGCCCAGCTGCTTGATGCGGCCCTTGGCATGCTTTTGCGCCGCCAGCGCGCCGCGTTCACCACACGAGGAGCGCCCGTCGTCGCGCTGGTTGACGCAAAAGAACACATGTTTCTCGAAATATGGTTTGTCGCTCATCGATTTCTTCCGCTAAATTGGGGCAAAGCGCAATGATACGCTGTCACTGCCGGTTCAGTTTATGCGAGGGAAGCACCAGGAACCAGATCGCGAAGAACGGCCATAGCAGCGACAGGAATTGCGCCGCGCCATTGAAGTTGAGGAACTTGCCCTGCACCCAACCTTGCAATGTGGACACGAAGTACGGATTGGCCGGGATCGTGTTGACCACCACCAGGCTCAGCAATAGAGTCACGACGGCGAGGCGCCGCTGCGCCACCTGCGGCGCGAACGCCAGGCCGGCCAGCATGATCAGGCCGATCAGGAAGCCGCCCTGCGCCCCTGGCGTGATCCACACCCACGCGTTGTCGGGCGTGAACAGCAGCGACGACGCCAGCGTCTTGAACGCCAGCGCCGCCGCCAGCATCGCGATGATCAAGCGGGTGCGCGGGGCGCCGCGGCGCGTCAGGAACAGCATCGTCAGCACCGCGCCGGTCATGCCGCAGGCGGTGATGATGGTCTCCGACAGCCAGTACTGCTCCACGCTCATCGCCGCGCCCGGACGCAGCATCGCCACCAAATCGATGCTGGTGTCGAACCAGTCCGACAGCCACTCCGAAAAGATCGGCAGCACCTGGCCGTGGCCGAACAGGTAGCCCTGCGGGTAGATTTGCGCCAGCGGCCACAGCGCCAGCAGCACCATGCCCTGGCTGCCGTGCGAGGCGAACCAGCGCTGGCGCACCTGGTACAGGCGGCTCTGGTTCAGGTACGAGCGCGCGCCGGCCGCGCCGACCAGGGCGCCGACGAAGCAGCCGACCGAATTGGTCAGGAAATCGAGGTTCGACGGCACCCGGCTTGGCAGGTAGGTCTGCACCGCTTCCATCCCGCCCGACACCAGCATGCCCAATATCGCCGTCAGCAGCAGCGCCCAGAAGCCGCGGATGCGCGGGTACAGCGACGGTACCATCAGCATGCCGAGCGGGATGTAGCCGATGACGTTGACGATGACGTCGAACGCGGTCCAGTAGCGCTGCGGCGTCAGGTTCAGGAACGCCCATGGTTCGAGCCCGGTGCTGCGCCAGCCGGTGAACGGGAACCAGCTGGCGTACACGATCAGCAGCAGGTACACCAGCAGCGCGGCGCGCACCATCGGCGAGCCTTTGCGCCGCTCCGGCCGGATCTCGCCTGCGATCATTGCTTGCGCGTTGTCGGCGCCGTGCGCGGGTCGCTCGCCAGCCATGCGATCATCTCGCTTGCCACCGCGTCGGCCGCCTGCGCCAGCGCGCGCGCGCCGCCCGCTGCATCGGCGCTTTGCGCGCCGACCTTGTGGCGGAAGGTGCGCTGGTCGACCAGCGTGTGCTTGTCGAACAGCGAAACGCGCACCGCCACTTCGCCGTAGCTGCTGGCGGTGCTGTCGAAACTGTGGGTGAAGTCGTCCAGGTCGATGCGCAGCAGCGGCACCCCGGTCGAGGCGTCGGTGGTCGACAGCACCTTCACGCCCGACTGCGCCACGCGCGTCTTGAAGCGCTGCGTCAGCAGCTGCAGCGGTGTCGCATTCCAGCGGCTGTTGGCATACGCGCGGGCCTGCAGCGGATCGGCGTAATTGAGCCGGTAAAACATGCGCTCGCTGTCGTAGGCGGCGTTGCCGGTGACGTCGGTGACCACCGCCGCGGCCAGGTTCGCGCGGCCGGCTGGCGCCGGCGATGCCGCAGCGGCCGGGCCGAAATCGTAGATGGCATTGGTGGCCGGGCCCTTCGAGCTTGCGCAGCCGGCCAGTGCGGCGCAGGCGGCCAGCGCGAGCAGGGCGCGGCGGGGAAGATGGTTGGCAATGGACTGGTTCATCGGTTTTCCTTATTTGGTCGGAGCGACAAAACCGGGTTCGCCCGGTCCGGGCGTGGCGCCGGCGTTCCCGAACAGCAGGCCTTGCGGCCGGTCGGAGAACGAATCGGCGGTGCGCTTGACTGCCCGCAGCGACGTGCGCGCCTGGTCCGTCATCGACGTCAGGTGCGGCAGCGTCTGCAGTTCGAGTTCGCTGGTGACGCCTTCGAGCGAGCCGCCGACCCGGTCGACTGTGCTGGTCAGGCGCGTGATCGGTCCGTCCGGCGCCTGCAGCGTCGTGGCCAGCTTGTCGTAGTTCTGCACCGTCTTGCTGGCGCTGGCGGCCAGATCGTTAAACGAGGCCATGCTTTGCTCGGCCTTGGCGGCCAGTTCCGGCAGCCGCTTCAGGGTCGGTTCGAGCTGCTTTGGAATGGCCGCATATGCGTCGGCCGTCTTGCCGATGCTCTCGAAGGCGCCCAGCATGATCTTCTGGTTGTCCGGCGCCACCAGCTCGTTGAGGCGGGCGGTGATCTGCTCGGTTTGCTTGAGGATGATTTCGCCGCGCTTTTCCAACTGGTCGAGGAAGCCCTGGCGCAGCGGGATCGCGGCGACGTGCTTCTTGTCGCTGGCCAGCAGGGGCGAACCGGTCTTGTCGTCGTCGAGCTGGATGAAGGCGATTCCTGTCACGCCCTGGTAGCCCAGCTTGGCGAAGGTGGTCTTGGTGACCGGCGCTTCCGGGTCGACCGACAGGCGGATCACGATCTGGCCGGCGACGGCGGGGTTGAAGTTGATGTCGTCGACGCGGCCAATCTCGAGGCCGCGGTAACGCACCGCCGCCTGCGGGTTCAGGCCCGGGATCGATTCGGTGGTGGTGATCAGGTAGGGCACGCGCTCGACGCGATCGCGGTTGAACCAGATCCCCGCCAGCACCGCCGCGATCAGCAGGGCAATGGTGAAGAAGCCGGTCATCAAGGCATGTGATCTGTTTTCCATATTCAGTTCTCCGGTTCTTTCGCGTGCTCGCGATCGTCGAGCACCTGCTCGTGTTCGTCCAGCACCTCAAGGGCGCGCTTGCCGCGCGCACCCAGGAAAAATTGTTTGATGAACGGATGGTCCACCGTCAGGATGTCGCGCGTCGGGCCGATCGCGATCACGTGTTTTTCGGCCAGTACCGCGATCCGCGTCGACAGCGCGAACAGCGTGTCGAGATCGTGCGTGACCATCACCACCGTCAGCCCCAGTTCGCGGTGCAGCGACTGGATCAGGGCGACGAAGGCGTCCGACAGGTCGGGGTCCAGCCCGGCGGTCGGTTCGTCCAGGAACAGCAGCTGCGGCTCGAGCGCCAGCGCGCGCGCCAGCGAGGCGCGCTTGATCATCCCGCCCGACAGGTCGGACGGCATCTTGTTGGCGTGTTCCACGCCGAGGCCGACCATGTTCATCTTGACCAGTACGGCATCATAAATGACGTCTTCGGGCAGCGCGCGCAGTTCGCGCATCGGCTGGGCGATGTTGTCGAACACCGTCAGCGCCGAATACAGCGCGCCCTGCTGGAACAGCATGCCCCAGTGATTGCGCATGCGCTGCAGCTGGTCGGCGTCGGCCTCGGTGATGTCTTCGCCGAACACCCGCACGCTGCCGCGCGCCGGCGTCTCCAGGCCCAGCATCTGGCGCAGCAGCACCGTCTTGCCGGTGCCCGAGCCGCCGACGATCGACAGGATTTCGCCGGCATAGATTTCCAGGTTCAGGTCCTGGTGCACCACCGTGCGGCCAAACTTGGTCCACAGGCGCTCGATCTGCACCACCGGCGGCCCGACATCCTCGTCGGGCTTCATCGTCAGGCGCGGCTCCGCGCGGGTCGGCTTGGTGTCTTCCGGCTTGGTGTCTTCCAGCTTGGTCTCCTCCATCAGTCGAACCCCACGCCTGAAAAGATAATCGCGAACACGGCGTCCGCCAGGATTACCACCGTGATCGCGGTGACAACCGCGGTGGTGGTGCCGTGCCCGAGGCTCTCGGTATTGGGCTTGATGCGCAGGCCGAAGTGGCACGACACCAGCGCGATCAGCATGCCGAACACGACGCCCTTGAGCAGGCCGATGACGTAGTTCGCCAGCGGCACCGCGTCCGGCAGCTTCTGCAGGAAGTAGCGCGCCGACAGGTTCAGTTCCATCTGCGCCGACACCATCCCGCCGATCAGCGCCATCGCGTCCGTCCACACCACCAGCAGCGGCATCGAGATCGCCAGTGCCAGCACCTTCGGCATGATCAGGCGGTAGCCGTGCGAGATCCCCATCACCAGCATCGCGTCGAGTTCCTCGGTCACGCGCATCACGCCCAGCTGCGCGGTAATCGACGAGCCGGAGCGGCCCGCCACCAGGATCGCCGCCAGCAGCGGCCCCAGTTCGCGGATCACGCTCATGCCGAGGATGTTCACCAGGTACATGTCGCCGCCGAAGGTGCGCAGCTGCTGCGCCGACAGGAACGACAGCACCACGCCGATCAGGAAGCCGACCAGCGCGGTGATGCCGAGCGCCTGGAAGCCGGCATGGAAGATGTTGGCCGAGATCTCGCGCCATGGCCCGGTGGTTGGATGGCGCGCGAAGCGCAGCAGGTCCTGCACCACCTGGCCGATCAGCCCGATGAAGCCGCGCAGGTGCTCGAAGAACGACATGATGGCGAAGCCGAGAATCATCACCGCGGTCAGGCGGCTGCGGCGCGGCTTGACCACCTGCGCCACGCAGGCTTCCTCGATGCGCTTGAATAGCTCTTCCTGCTTCGGCGCCAGTGTCAGCTGGGCGGGACGCTGCTTGCCCCAGCAGTTCCAGAACATCTGCGCGCCGATGTGATCGAGGCTGACGATGCCCGACAGGTCCCAGGCGAGCTTCGAATTGTCCTTCAGCGACGCCAGCGTCTTGATGATGGTCTTGATCGCGCCGCGGTCCGCCAGCGCGTGCACCTGCCAGATACCAGTGGCCATGACAGCGGCGGAACTGATGCTGTCGGCATGGTGAAGGGTTAAAGTTGGCGCATTTTCAAGTGGCATTGCGCCAGTGTAAAAGAGTTTGGCCCGGTCCGCTACCGCTGTTCGCTAGCGTACTCAAGCGGCCATGTGACGGGCCTGGCGCTGCGGCGCGGCCGCTACCTGCTTCGGCCGCTCGCCGGCATAGTCGCTGCCGACCAGCGCCTGCGCGGCGTCCTTGCCCATGCCGCGCACGTGCAGCCACTGCGTCACCAGGGCGGCCAGGCGGTCGAGCGCAATCCGGTGCGTGGCGTCGGTCTGACTGTAGATCCAGTCGGAGAACGCCATGAAGTTCTCGAACGGCGCCTCGCCCAGCATCGCCGGCAGCGTATTGACGAAGCGGCCGGAGTTCGCCACCAGGTCCCAGTAGCGGGCAAAGCGCACCAGTCGCAGCATGGTGCCGAAGTCGATGTCCCTGGTCGCCAGGATGGTGTAGGGCGGGTAGGGATCGAACACCATGCCGAACGCCTCGGTGTGGCGGATGATCGGCGTGCCGCGCAGCCGCTTCAGGATGCCGAACTGGATCTCGTGCGGCTTGAGCGCTACAAGTTGGTCGAAGCCGCGCGCGAAGCTGGCCACGTCTTCGCCCGGCAGCCCGGCGATCAGGTCGACGTGCAGGTGCGCGTGCGAGTGCTCGCACAGCCAGCGGATGTTCTCCGCGGCCTTGGCGTTGTCCTGGCGCCGGCTCACCAAAGCCTGCACCTCGGGATTGAAACTCTGGATGCCGATTTCGAACTGGAGCGCGCCCGGCGGGAATCTGGCGATGCCTTCCTTGAGTGCGTCCGGCAGGTGGTCAGGCACCAGTTCGAAGTGCGCGTAGACCGGATCGTCCGGATTGGCTGCCAGCTTATCGAGGAAGAACTGCATGATCTTCAGGCTGGTCTTGATATTGAGGTTGAAGGTGCGGTCGACGAACTTGAAGAGCCGCGCGCCGCGCGCATGCAGCGTCTCCAGCTCGGCCAGGAAGGTGTCGAGCGCGAACGGCCAGGCCGTCTTGTCCAACGCCGACAGGCAGAACTCGCACTTGAACGGGCAGCCGCGCGACGCCTCTACATATAAGGTACGGTGCGCGATGTCGTTATCCGAATACAGCGAGTAGGGCATCGCGATCTCCGCCATCGGCGGTTGCACGCCGGCGTGGACCTTCATCAGCGGCTTCGGCCCGTACAGGATTTCGCCGCACAGCTTCAGAAACGTCACGTCGCCCCAGCCGGTGACGAGGTAATCGGCCAGCTGAACGATGTGCTGCTCGGCGCTCTCGTGCGACACTTCCGGTCCGCCCAGCACGATCACCACCTGCGGCGCAACGCGCTTGAGCATCGCCACCACCCGCGTGGTTTCTTCGACGTTCCATATATAGATGCCGAAACCGATCACCCGCGGCTGGCCGGCCAGCAGCTTCTCGACAACCTCGGTCGTCTTCGCACCGATCACGAACTCCTGGATGCGGGTCTGCTGCTGCAGCGGCCCCATGTTCGCCATCAGGTAGCGCAAGCCCAATGATGCGTGCGCGTAACGAGCGTTGAGGGTAGAGAGGATGATCGTCATCGGTAGTTGTCGCGAAAAAGCAGCCATTTTACGCCCGCGGCGACTATTTCTCGCGAAATGTCACAAACCCCCTTGCCAAGCCGCGAGGCGCTTTGCTATAGTTTGCCTCCCGATGAAAAAGACGCACCGAATCAACAGGTTGCGGCGGATTCATAGGAATTGCCTTAACGGCAAGCAGTAAAAAAGAAGTTGACGAATCGAGCGAAATGCTCCATACTCTTTCTTCTTCGCGGCTGACAAACAAAACGCTTTGTCAACAAGCCGCAAGCAGTACCGAACAAGTTCTTTAAAAATTAACAGTCGATAAGTGTGGGCGTTTGATGAGGGTGCCAGTGACTTCGGTCACTAAAAACTTAAATTATCAAATGTTCACAAAGAAGAAATATAGGCGCTTCGCAAGAAGTGGCCTGTCAGTATTTTGAGTGAGCGACCTACCAGCAATGGTAGTGCCAGAAATGGCAACAAAC
>NZ_JAFCWM010000026.1:0-70314 GCF_049897565.1 Massilia sp. TWR1-2-2
GGGGTAGAATTCATATCGGGCAAGGTGGTGTTCGTGTTGTAAATTGTGTTTCTCGATAACTCACATTTTATCAATCACTTACGGCATTCTTGCCCTTTTTTATGCAAAATTCAGGCTAGGACTACTGCTCGTTCTTCATAATCCCCCTGACATTCGCCGCCAACAACGCCACCTGCAACGCAATCAGCGCATACGCCTCATCATGCCACCCCCAAAAAATCCACAGCAAATTACTGAGGATGAACATGCAGAAACCGAAGATCCGCCGATCCGGCCGCTTCGACCCAATCAGGTACGCCGCATACAGGGTCACCGCCATTGCCGGCCACTGCAACAGGTCGATCCAGTCCCCCATAACGCTCAGGCCGCCGACTTCCGCCGCGCCGGCGCATGCGTCTTGGCGGGCGCAGCAGCAGTTGACTTCGCCGCCGCGGCCTTCTTCGGCTTTGCCGCGGTAGCAGAAGCCGAAGCCGCAATCTTCTCAGTACCCTTGGCAGCCGCCTTGCGCGGTTTCGCAGCAGCCGGCGCTTCCTGCTCGTCGTTGGCCGCAGGCTTGCGCACCTTGCGTGGCGGTGGCGGCTCGTCATCATCCTCCGCTGCAACCTCAGCATCGTCCTCAGAAGACTCCGCCGCCGCCTTCCCCTTGCCCGACTTCTTCCCGCCAATACTCTGCTGCAGCAGCGCCACCAGGTCCACCACATTGCTCGACGATGGCCGCGCCGCTTCCTTGCCCGGCATGGTGATGGTCTTGGTTTCCTTCGCCTTGACCTTCTGCTCCACCAGCGCCAGCACGTCTTCGCGATAAGTGTCGTGATACTGCTCCGGCTTCCATTCCTCGCTCATGCCCTCGACTAGCGCCATCGCCATCTTCAGCTCCTTGTCGGATACTGCGGCGGTCTTCGAACTGGCGGTCGGAATTTTCAGCTCATCGGTCGTGCGGATCTCGTCGGCAAAGCGCAGCGTATTGAGCACGATAGTGTCGCCCACGCACACTAGCGCCGCCAAGTGCTGCTTGACGCGGATGACAACTGTCGCGATGCCGATCTTGCCGGCCGAGCGCAACGTCTCGCGCAGCAGCGCGTACACCTTGTCGCCGCCCTTGCCGGGCGCGAGATAGTACGGCTGCTCGTAGTACAGCAATGGAACGTCCTCGGCATCGACGAAGGCGAGAATGTCGATCGTGCCGGTCGCCTCTGGATTGGCGCGCCTCAGATCCTCGTCCGACAACACGACGTACTCGCCGGAGGTGTACTCGTAGCCCTTGACGATATCGTCCCACGTCACTTCCTTGTCGTTGCCCTTGTTGTAACGCTTGAAGCCTACGGGCGAAAAATCGCGGCGATCCAGCATGGTCAGGTCAAGTCCATGAGTTTGTACTGCCGGGTACATCTCGACCGGGATGTGGACCAGTCCAAAACTGATCGCCCCTTTCCACATGCTGCGTGCCATACCGATTCCCCTCGATGAATGAAGCCTACTCGCCAACCGTGCCGGTCACCGGCAACACAATCCCGGTGATGTAGCTCGAGCAGACCGATGAAGCCAGAAACACATACGCCGGCGACAGCTCTTCGGGCTGCGCCGGCCGGTGATAATCGGTGTCGGCGCCAAACTGCGCAATTTCCGACGCCGGCTTGTCGGCCGGATTGAGCGGCGTCCACACCGGCCCCGGCGCGATCGCATTGACCCGGATGCCCTTGTCGATCAGGTTCGCCGCCAGCGACATTGTGAACGCGTGAATGGCGCCCTTGGTGGTCGAATAGTCGAGCAGCATCTTGCTGCCCTTCAGTCCCGTCACCGACCCGGTATTGATGATCGATGCGCCGCGCTTCAGATACGGCAGCACCGCCTTCGCCATATGAAAGTAGCCATACACGTTGGTGCGCATCGTCTCGTCGAAGCGCTCTTCGGTCAGGTCGAGCAGCGACTCCGCATGCTCCTGGAACGCCGCGTTGTTGACCAGCACGTCGAGCCGCCCCCACCGCGCCACCACCTTGTCGACCGCCTCCTGGCAGAACGCCATGTCCTTGACGTCGCCGGCCACCGTCACGCAGCGCTGGCCCTCGGCTTCCACGCAGCGCTGGGTTTCGGCTGCATCCTCATGCTCGTTGAGGTACAGGATGGCGACGTCGGCGCCTTCGCGCGCGAACAGTACCGCCACCGCGCGCCCGATGCCCGAGTCGCCGCCGGTGACGATCGCTACCTGGCCCTGCAGCTTGCCGCTGCCCTTGTAGTGCTCGGCCATGAACTGGGGCCGTTGCGCCATTTCGGCCTCGATGCCCGGTTTGCTCAGGTGCTGCGACGCCATCGGCGGACCGGGATGAATCACCGGGCCGGTCTGCACCGCCTCCTTGCTTTCCTCGCCACGCTGCTGCGACGCATCCTTCTGGTCCTGCCGGCTCTGGATCGCCTTCTGCTTGTCAGCTACATCGTCCTGATTCGCCATGATGTTTCCTTCTCGTCATTTGTCACGTCCAGTATCTGGCGGCGCCCCCGCATCGCACCGTGCGCTCTCGCACACAGGGCGCCAATTCGCCTTTGTCTTTGCGGCCCATGTGCTTTATGGCAAACTACGGGCGGACACCGCGCCCGTCCGGGCCGAGCAATTACGAGGAGTACGTATGTCGCAGCAGGCTGATGCCAGCACCCAGCAGGTTGGACTGTTTCTGAACCCGGTCGCCCAGCGGCGCGTCGACTTTCAGGCCGCCAGCGGCGAACAGTTCGGCCGCCTGTTCCTTGCCGAAGATGCCGAACAGGCCGCACACATTCTTTCTCAGCAGCAGCAAATTGATCTGCTCGTCATCGACCTCGAGCATTTCGACCGCAGCCTTGACAAGGGCACCGTCGGCGCCCTCGTTAGACAGCGAAATGGCGCGCCGGTGCTGCTGGTGTGCGCATTTTCCACCGCCGGCTGGCTGGCCGAACTGATGTCCTGCGGTCCGCTCGACTATGTCATCGGCCCGGTCCCCGCCGATGAACTCAATCAGCACCTCGCTTCCCGGGCGCCGGTTGGCGCGTCCGGCGCCGACCAACTGCGCCGGCTGCTGGCGATGCGCTCGCACGTGCAGCAGGCAGTGCAGGGTGGCGACGACCAGCGCGCTCTCGCCGTCAGGATCTGCGCCGCGCTGTGCGCCTGGCCAGGCGTGGTGCACGCGGCAATGTTCGAAGCGAGCGCCGGCGAGCTCGCGCTCAGCGCCGAGCATTCGCCGTCCGGCCTCGACCTCGAACGCATCCTCGCCACGACCGACTCGCTGTCGCAGTCTCCGGTGCGCCACGTCTTCCCGGGCCTGCTGGCCGCCTTCACCGGCGAACTGGCGCTGCTCGACGCGCCCGAAAAGGCCGGCGACCCGCAACTGGCGCAGGCCCTGCTCGGCATCGGCGCCGGCATGGCGATCGGCGTGCCGATCCTGGCGACCGGTCCCGGCGCACCGCTCGGCGCCATCAGCCTGCTGTTTGCGCGCGCCCACGTGTTCACGTCCGACGAACTGGCCACGTTGTCGGACCTGGCGCAGCTGGCCGCCTTCGGCCTGCGCATGGACGAGATGAGCCGCGACGCCGAACAGCTCGTTGCTCGCCTGACGGGTCTGGCCACCAACGACGCGCTGACCGGCGTGGCCAACCGCCGCCGTGGCGAGGAGCTGCTCGAGCAGGAAGTCAAGCGCGCGCGCCGCTACCGCGCGCCGCTCGCATTGATCGCCTACGACATCGACCACTTCAAGGACATCAACGACCGCTACGGCCACCCGTGCGGCGACGCCGCGCTGCGCATCGTCGGCGAAACGACCCAGGCGGCACTGCGCGCGAGCGACCTGCTGGCGCGTTCCGGCGGCGACCAGTTCCAGATCGTCGCGGCGCACACCAACGCGATCGACGCCCTCAAGTTGGCCGAGAAAATCCGCGTTGCCATCGCCGGCACCGCCTTCCCGGGCTGCGACCGCCTCACCATCAGCCTCGCGGTGGCGCAACTCAATGACCAGGAAAGCGCCGACTCGCTGATGCTGCGGGTGAACGCGGCACTGGCGCGCGCCAAGCGCGCCGGACGCAACTGCGTGGAACTGGCGATGCGGTGAGCGGCATGCTGGGCTGGTTGAGGCAGTACCGGCGCGGCCTGCTCGCCGGCGACATCAGCGCCGGCATCGTCGTGGCGATGATGATGATCCCGCAGGCGATGGCGTACGCCATGGTGGCCGGCCTGCCGCCGGTCTTCGGCCTGTACGCCAGCATCCTGCCGCCGCTGCTGTACGCGCTGTTCGGCTCGAGCATGGCGCAGTCGGTCGGGCCGATGGCGATCATCTCGCTGATGACGGCGGCCGCGCTGGCGCCGCTGGCGGCGGCCGGCTCCGGCCTCTACATCGTGCTGGCCGCGCAGCTGGCGCTGTTGTCGGGCGTCGTGCTGCTCGTGTGCGGCCTGCTGCGTATCGGCTTTCTAGCCAATTTCTTCTCGCGTCCCGTCATGAGCGGCTTTACCATCGGCTCGGCCCTGGTGATCGCGTACGGCCAACTTCCTGCGCTGACCGGTGCCGACCTGCCCGCGCTGCACCCGCCAAGCGCGCTGCTCGGCATCGGCTCGCTGCTGCTGTTGCTGGCCGCGCGCAGCTGGCTGGCGCCATTGCTGCGTCGCCTCGGCATGCGTCCCGCCGCCGCCGATGTTGGCGCGCGCCTGGCGCCGATGGCAGTGGTGATCGGCGCCACTGTGCTGGTCGCCTCGCTCGGCCTCGACGTACGCACCACCGGCGCGGTGCCCACCGGCTTGCCGAGCCTGAACCTGGCGCTGTCGCACGCCCACTGGCGTTCCTTGCTGCAGCCGGCGCTGCTGATCGGCTTCATGATCTTCTTGATCAGCATGTCCGCGGCCCAGGCGCTCGCCCTGAAGCGCCAGGAAAAAGTACACAGCAACATGGAGCTGATCGGCCTGGGCGCAGCCAACATCGGCAGCGCGCTGACGGGCGGCTTTCCGGTCACCGGCAGCATGTCGCGCTCCGCTGTCAATTTCGCCGCCGGCGCCAACACGCCGCTGGCCAGCATCATCACCGCGCTGCTGCTCGCGCTCGCGCTGATCGCACCCACCGGCTGGCTGGCGCTGATCCCGCTGCCGGCGCTGGCCGCCACCATCATCGTCGCCGTCCTCACCATGCTCGAACTGTCGACGCTGCGCGTGGCGATGCGCTACGACCGCGGCGACGCGCTCGCGCTGGTGGCCACAGCCGCCGGCGTGCTGGCGTTGGGCGTGGAGGCGGGCGTCGTCATCGGCGTGGTGCTGTCGATGGGCACCCTGATCTGGCGCGCCAGCCGCCCCCACATCGCGGTGTTGGGCCGCATCGCCGGCACCGAACACTTTCGCAATATCGAGCGCTACCCGGCAGGCACCGCACCCGACGTCCTCATGCTGCGCATCGACGCCGGTCTTTTCTTCGGCAACGTCGAAGCCGTCAACTCCCGCGTCGAGGACGAACTGGCGCAGCGGCCGTCCACGCGGCACCTGGTGCTGGTGCTGTCGGCCGTGAATGCGATCGACACGTCCGCGCTGTTTGGCCTGGCCGAACTTAATCAGATGCTGCGCGGGCGCGGCATCGGATTACACCTGGCCGAGGTCAAAGGCCCGGTGATGGACCGCCTGAAGGCGAGCGACCTGCTGTCGACCCTCAACGGCAAGGTGTACTTAAGTACCGTCATGGCCTGGGACGAGCTGACCGGAAAAGCGTGACTTCGTGACGCTGACACCAGCACTTCAGTGCACCGCCACGGTGCGCGCGGCAGTGCATGGCCGCACTCCAGGAACTTGGTAGCTGGGGGTTCGCTCATCGCTGCGCCAGGCCGGTGCGGGCCGCTTGGCACGCATCCTGCTAACCCTTGGGTCATGCCAGACTGCCCACGCTCCGACCATCCCACCACCGCCTGGCGCGCCAGCTTGCTGCTGCGCTTCGCCAACGATGCCGGCGTCACCCGCCTGATCGAACGCGCGCACAGCGGACCGCTGCGCGTGCAAAAGCCGTTGTATCCGGAAGGCTCGCGCATCTGCCACGCCATCGTCATCCATCCGCCCGGCGGCGTGGTCGGCGGCGATTGCCTCGAACTCGCTGCCGACGCCGGCGCCGGCAGTCACGCCTTCCTCACCACGCCGGTCGCGTCGAAGTGGTATCGCGCCAACGGCCGCGTGTCGCGCCAGGACGTGCGCATTCGCGCCTGCGCCGGCGTCGCCTTCGAGTGGATGCCGCAGGAGACCATATTTTTCGACGACGCGAACGTGGTGCTCGATCACGATGTCCAACTGGAGGAAGGCGCGCGCTACATCGGCGGCGAGATCCTGTGCTTCGGTCGGCGCGCATCGGGTGAGTCGTTCCGCCGCGGCGTGATCCGCCAGCGCACCCAGGTTCGCAGCGCCGGTAAGCTGGTGTGGTGGGAGCAGGGCGCGATCGACGCCGGCGGCATCAACAGCCGTTTCGGGCTGCACGGCGCCTCGGTCTGCGCAACCCTCATCGCCGTCGGCCCGCCGATGCCCGCGCCCCTGTTGGCCAGCATGCGCGCCATCGACCCGGCTCTGGCGCTTAGCCAGGTCAAGTCGGTGTGCGTGGCGCGCTACCTGGGCGACGACAGCGAAGCGGCGCGCGGCGCCATTTTCAAAGTATGGCAGGCGCTGCGTCCGCACCTGCTTGGCTGCGATGCGCCGCTGCCGCGCATCTGGAACACATAAAAGGACTGGCATATGGACCTGACTCCACCCGAAAAAGACAAGCTGCTGATCTTTACCGCGGGCCTGCTGGCCGAACGGCGCCTGGCGCGCGGCCTCAAACTCAATTATCCCGAAGCGGTGGCTCTCATCAGCGCCGCCATCCTTGAGGGCGCGCGCGACGTCAAGACGGTCGCCCAGCTGATGTCCGAGGGCGCCACGATCCTGACGCGCGGCGATGTCATGGACGGCATCGCCGAAATGATCCCCGACATCCAGGTCGAGGCCACCTTCCCGGATGGCAGCAAGCTCGTTACCGTCCACAACCCGATTCCCTGAGGGCGCCATGATCCCCGGCCAATACCTGCTTGAATCCGACGACATCGAGATCAACGTCGGCCGCCGCACGGTCACGCTGGTGGTGGCCAACAACGGCGACCGGCCGATCCAGGTCGGCTCGCACTTCCATTTTTTCGAGGTCAACACGGCCCTGCTGTTCGACCGCGCCGATGCGCGCGGCATGCGCCTCAATATCGCCGCCGGCACCGCGGTGCGCTTCGAGCCGGGCCAGCAGCGCACCGTCGAACTGGTCGACCTGGCCGGCGCGCGCCACGTCTACGGCTTCAATGGCCTGGTGATGGGGGCGCTCGAATGACTACCATCACACGCCAGGCCTACGCCGAAATGTACGGACCCACCACGGGCGAGCGCATCCGTCTTGCCGACACCGACCTGTTCATCGAGATCGAACAGGACTTCGCTCTATATGGCGAGGAGGTCAAGTTCGGCGGCGGCAAAGTGATCCGCGACGGCATGGGCCAGTCGCAGCGCAGTCATGCCGACGTGATGGACACCGTCATCACGAATGCCGTCATCGTCGACCACTGGGGCATCGTCAAGGCCGACATCGGCATCAAGAACGGCTTGATCGCCGCCATCGGCCGCGCCGGCAATCCGGACATCCAGCCGAACGTGACGATGGCGATCGGCGCGGCCACCGAGATCATCGCCGGCGAAGGCTCCATCGTCACCGCCGGCGGCGTCGACACCCACATCCACTTTATCTGCCCGCAGCAGATCGAGGAAGCGCTGATGAGCGCGGTGACGACGATGATTGGCGGCGGCACCGGCCCGGCCACCGGCACCGCCGCCACCACCTGCACGCCGGGACCGTGGCACCTGCACGCCATGCTGGGCGCCGCCGATGCGTTTCCGATGAACCTGGGCTTTCTCGGCAAAGGCAACGTCAGCCTGCCGGTGCCGCTCGAAGAACAGGTGCGCGCCGGCGCCATCGGACTTAAACTCCACGAGGACTGGGGCAGCACGCCGGCTGCGATCGACAACTGCCTGGCGGTGGCCGACCGCATGGACGTGCAGGTGGCGCTGCATTCCGACACGCTCAACGAGGCCGGCTTCCTCGAGTCCACGCTGGCCGCGTTCAAGGACCGCACCATCCACACCTTCCACACCGAAGGCGCCGGCGGTGGCCACGCGCCCGACATCATCGCCGCGGTCGGCCAGTCCAACGTGCTGCCGTCGTCGACCAACCCGACCCGACCTTTCACCGTCAATACGCTCGACGAGCACCTCGACATGCTGATGGTGTGCCACCACCTCGACCCGGCCATCGCCGAGGACGTCGCGTTCGCCGAGTCGCGCATCCGCCGCGAAACCATCGCCGCCGAGGACATCCTGCACGACATCGGCGCCATTTCCATGATGTCCTCGGACTCGCAGGCGATGGGCAGGGTCGGCGAAACGATCATGCGCACATGGCAGACCGCGCACAAGATGAAGCAGCAGCGCGGCGCGCTGGCGCCCGACAGCGCCCGCAACGACAACTTTCGCGTCAAGCGCTACATCGCCAAGTACACCATCAACCCGGCCATCACGCACGGCGTGTCGCACATCGTCGGCTCGCTCGAAGTGGGCAAGATCGCCGACATCTTGCTGTGGAAGCCGGCCTTCTTCGGCGTCAAGCCTTCCTTGATCGTCAAGGGCGGCATGATCGCCGCCGCCCGGATGGGCGACCCGAACGCATCGATCCCGACGCCGCAGCCGGTGCACTACCGGATGATGTTCGGCGCCTTCGGTGGCGGCCTGAAAAAATCGTTCACGTTTGTCTCGCAGGCCGCGTTCGACGCCGACATCGGCCGCCAGCTCGGACTGCAAAAGACGCTGATTCCCGTGCGCGCCATGCGCCATCTGCGCAAGGCCCACATGGTCCACAACGGCGCCACGCCGCACATGGAAGTCGATCCCGAAACCTACGAAGTGCGCGCCGACGGCCAGCTGCGGGTGTGCGAAGCTGCCGCCGTGCTGCCGATGGCGCAGCGCTATTTCCTGTTCTGAGAGAGCGAACCATGCTGACCCTGCACACCAAAGTCACCAGCGCCGCCAACCTGTGCGGCCGGCTCGTGCTGCTGTACGACCAGCGCGAAAAGTGCCGACTGCGCGCGCGCCTCGACTCCGGCGAGGATGTGGCCATCTTCACCGTGCGCGGCACCGTGCTGCGCGGCGGCGACCTGCTGACCGGCGCCGACGACCGCAGGGTCGAAGTCGTCGCCGCGCTCGAGCCGACCTACGCGGTGCGCTGCGACAGCGCATTCGTGCTGGCGCGCTGCGCCTTCCACCTCGGGAACCGCCATACCCAGGTGCAGATCGGCGAGGGCATGCTGACCATCCGCGCCGACCCGGTGCTGCGCGAAATGGTCGAAGGGCTCGGCGCCAGCGTCGAGGAGCAGGTCGCCGCCTTCGAGCCGGAGCAGGGCGCCTACGCCGGCTCCGGTCACCGTCACGACGACCATTTTCTGGCGCCCGTACCCGCGCGCCAGAAGATCCATCGGCCGGGCGACCAGGCGCTCGCATGAACGCCGGCGCCTTGTTGCACCTGCTGCAGTTTGCCAGCCCGGCGCTGCCGAACGGCGGCTACAGCTACTCGCAAGGGCTGGAAACGGCAATCGACGGGGGCACGGTAACCGATGCCGCCTCGGCGCGCGACTGGATCGCCGGCTGCCTGCTCGGCGTCATCGCCACGTGGGATGCGCCGCTGCTGTGGCGCCTGTTGAAAGCCGTCGACGCCGGCGACGACGCCGAAGTGGCCCTGTGGAGCGAGCGCTTCATCGCCTCGCGCGACAGCCCCGAGTTCCGCGCCGAGACTATCCAGATGGGCTATTCGCTGACCAGGCTGGTGGCCGAACTTGGCTTGGCCGACGTCTCGAAGCTGGGCGCTGAAGTTAGCCGGCCCACCGCGTTTGCCTGCGCCGTGTCGGCGCTTGGCATTCCGCACCGCGAGGCGCTGCTGGCGATGCTGTTCTCGTGGGCCGAGAACCAGGTGCTGGTGTGCGTAAAGTCCGTGCCGCTGGGGCAGATGGCCGGCCAGCGCCTGCTGCTGTCGCTGGCCCCCGATCTTGAAGAGGCGGCGCAGCGCGCCTGTACGCTGACCGATGGTGAGATGCCGAACTGGGCGCCTGGCTACTCCATGCTGTCGATGCGGCACGAAGTGCAGCATGGACGGCTTTACCGCTCATGAAAAGAAGAGGAACACGATGAGTTCAAATCCACTGCGGGTCGGCATCGGCGGGCCGGTCGGCTCCGGCAAGACGGCGCTGTGCGAGATGCTGTGCAATGGCATGCGCGACGACTACGACATGGCCGTCATCACCGACGACATCTACACGCGCGAGGATATGGACATCCTGGTGCGCGCCAACGCGCTGGCGCCCGAGCGCCTGATGGGAGTGGAAACCGGCGGCTGCCCGCATACCGCAATTCGCGAGGATGCCTCGATCAATCTCGAAGCGATCGCCCGCATGCAGGCCGATTTTCCGGACCTGGACCTGATCCTGATCGAGTCAGGCGGCGACAACCTGGCGGCCACCTTCAGCCCCGAACTGTCTGACCTGACCTTGTACGTGATCGACGTCGCCGGCGGCGAGAAGATCCCGCGCAAGGGTGGGCCAGGCATCACCCGTTCCGACCTCCTGATCATCAACAAGACCGACCTGGCGCCGCATGTCGGCGCCGACCTGGCCGTAATGGCGCGCGCCGCCGCGGCGCAACGTGGCGCGCGGCCGTTCGTGTTCACCAATTTACGCAGCGGCGAAGGCGTCGACAAGGTGATGGCGTTCATCCGCGAACAGGGTCTGTTCGACGCGGTGTATTAGCGGACCGTGTCGGCGCTGACGCGCGGCGGCGCCAGCACGATCGGCGCTTCCAGTTCCGGATGCAGGCCATGGTGGCCCTGGTAGACGGCGGCGATGGCGGCCATGTCGCGTGGCTGGTCGCCGGTCAGCTCCAGTGTGTCGACCACCGACAGCACCTTGTTCGGGTAGTCGATGTAGACCAGCAGCAGCGGCACGCCGGCGGTGAGCGCCAGGTGATAAAAGCCGCTGCGCCAGTGCGGGCGGTGGCCGCGCGTGCCTTCGGGCGCGAGGGCGATCCAGCACCATGGCGCCGCTTTCATCGTCGCCGCCAGGCGCTGGGTGGCGCCGGTGGAGGCGCCGCGTTCGACCGGCATGCCGCCCCAGGCGCGCATCGGCACGCCGAGAATCCCCTTGAACAGCGACTCCTTGCCGAGCCAGCGAAACGGCAGTCCGACCGCCCATTTGGCCAGCAGGCCGACCGGAAAATCCCAGTTCGACGTGTGCGGATACACGACGACGACGCCGTGCGGACCCGGCAGCGGCTTGTAGCGCACGTTCCAGCCGATCAGCTGCAGCAGGCGCAGCGACACGCGCTGCCCCCTGGTGGGAAGTGCTGCCGGACGCAGCGCGTATTGGTCCATCGTGCCTCCATCGGCCTGCTGAACAGACTCTCTTGTGTATTGCTAGCGCGCGAAAAAAGATTCCGCGTGGCATTTTATAGCGCCCGCCGAGACGCCGCAAGTAGCCGCGCGGGTCTGGGGTCTGACCCTGTGCGGTCAGACCCCGGTGTAGCGGCCAGCAACGGGTTAATAGTATGATTCGCTGACCAAACCGACAGGACCTGTATGGACATCACGATTTACCACAATGCCCGCTGCGGCACGTCGCGCAACACGCTGGCGCTGATCCGCAACACCGGCATCGAGCCGACCGTCATCGATTACCTGGCCAAGCCGCCGTCGCACGCGCTGCTCAAGGCGATGATCGCTGCCGCCGGCCTCACCGTGCGTGGTGCCATTCGCCGCAAGGAAGCCGCCTACGCCGAACGTGGCCTGGACAACCCGGCGCTCGATGACGACGCCCTGATCGACGCCATGCTGGCGCACCCTATCGTGATCGAGCGCCCGTTCGTCGTCACCACGCAAGGCGTGCGCCTGTGCCGGCCGTCCGAGCTGGTGCTCGACATCCTGCCGCTGCCGCAGCGCGGCGCCTTCAGCAAGGAAGACGGCGAGGCGCTCATCGACGCCAGCGGTCAGCGCATCGCCCGATAAGAGCGCCGCTGGCCGCGCCACAGCCGCCAGAGCATCCAGCCGATGGTGGCGATGCCGAACGCCGACGGCAGCAGCTGCGACCATGGCTGGCCGAAGCGGATCAGGTTTCCGCTGGCCGCCGACAGCATGCCGAACAGCGAGGCGACCGTCTTGTAGACGTGCTCGTAGCGCCACAGCGTCGCATGCCAGTGGGCCGGGAACCACCAGCGGCAGGTGTCGTAGGCGATCACCATCGCCAGCGCGCCCAGCGACGAATACACCACCGCGCTCGAGCCATCGGCCCTGGCGGCGACAATGACGATGGGCGCCAGCGCGAACGCGAGGGTGGCGGCGCACGCCGTCATTGCGGCGTCGACCAGCGCCGGGCCGCGCTCCTTGGTGTGCACCGCGCGCCAGCCGCCGACGAACTGGTAAAGCACCAGCACGGTCAGGATGGCGAACACGGGGATGAAGCGAAACAGCAGGTTGCCGGCTACCGCCGAGCCGCACAGGCCGAGCGTGAGCCAGGCGAAGCGACGGCCCAGCTGGCGGTGCCGCATCGTTCCTTTGGCGCCGGCCAGAATGATAAAGCCGACCGCCATCGCGGCGATGCCGCAGCCGACGTGGATGAATACATTGAGCAGGTGCGTGGGTTGCATTGATGTTCCTTGGGTTCGACAGGTGCAGCCGATTGTAGGGACGCGAACCTTTGGCTTACCCAAAGGTTGAAACCGATATACTCGCCAGATGCACATACTGATCATCGAAGACGACCTGGATCTCGGCGCCGCGCTGCAGCAGGCGCTCAAGACTGAAGGCATCAGCAGCGAATGGCTGCGCCGCTTGGCCGACGCGCCGCACGCGTTCGCCGACGACGACTACGACTGCGCGCTGCTCGACGTGTCGCTGCCCGACGGCAGTGGCCTCGACCTACTGGCGCGCTGGCGCCGTGCCGGTGTCGCGCTGCCGGTCATGATAATCACCGCACGCTCGGGCCTGGACGACCGCCTGGCGGGACTCGACGGCGGCGCCGACGACTTCATCATCAAGCCGTTCGCCACCGCCGAACTGGTGGCGCGCCTGCGCGCCGTGCTGCGCCGCTACGCGCGCCAGGCCGGCGAATGCTGGAGCATCGGCGCGCTCGAAATCGAGCCGCGTCGCTACCTGGCCCGCCTCGACGGCCGCGAACTGGATCTGTCGCCGCGCGAATTTCACCTGATGCTTGAACTGGCGCGCGTGCCCGGCACGGTGGTGCCGAAAGGCGTGCTGGCGCAGCGGCTCGAGCCGCTGGGCGACGCCGTCGACTTCAGCGCGCTGGAAGTACACGTGTCGAATTTGCGCCGCAAGATCGGCGCGGAGCGCATCCGCACCGTGCGCGGCATCGGCTACATGCTGGCCGCATGAGGGCGCAACCGACCCTGGTGCGGCGCGTGGTGCTGGCCCTGATGCTGGCGTTCGGACTGATTTTCGCGCTCAATCTGGCCGTCATCTACCGGCAGGTGACCGATCTGGGCCGCCTCGACGCCCGCCTGCGCGCGCGCGCCGAGCGCCTGCTGGTGTCGCTCGACGGCGCCAGCTCGGCCGGCGAGGCGCGCATGCTGGCCGCTGCGGCAAGCGGCATGCTGAACCAGTCCGCGGGTGACGCGCCCGCACTGGCGAACCCGCGCGCCCAGCGTTCGGCCAGTGTGCTGATGGTGCTGTCGGACGCCGCCGGCACGCCGCTGTATCGCTCCGCCGGCCCATCGTGGACGCCGCCGATTGCCGGCCGGGCCGCCGACGTCGCCGCCGATGGCCGCAGCTGGCGTGCCTACCGCGCCGCTTCGCCACGCTGGTCGGTGGCGCTGGCCGAGGAAAAATTCGCTCCCGCCGCGCTGCTGCTGCGGATCAGCCGGGACATGGGCTTTTACCTGCTGGTGTCGTTCGTGCTCGTCCTGGGCGCGATATGGCTGGCAGTGTCGAGCGGATTGCGGCCGCTGCGTCAGTTATCCCAGACGATCGCCGCGCGTGGCGCCGACGACCTGCAGCCGCTTGGCGTGAGCGCCGTACATGCCGAGCTGACGCCGCTCACCTCGAGCATCGACCGCCTGCTGGCGCAACTGCGCAGCAAGATGGAAACCGAGCGCGGTTTCGTGCAGGACGCCGCGCACGAACTGCGCACGCCGCTGGCGGTGATTTCCGCGCAGGCGCACGTGCTGGCAACAGCGCCGGCCGGCGAGCAGCGCGCCTGCGCCGAGCGCGCCATGGATCGCGCGATCGGCCGCGCTTCGCGCCTGATCCGCCAGTTGCTGGCACTGGCGCAAGCCGACAGCGCGCCGGCCGCAGCGGCGGCCGCGACCGACGTAGCCCAGCTGGTGCGCCAGGAGCTGGCCTCGCTGGCGCCGGCGGCGATGCGCCGCGGCGTCGACCTGTCGCTCGAATCGCCCGACACGCTGCTCCATCAGCTCGACGCGCACGCGCTGCAGTCCATTTTGCACAACCTGGTGTCGAACGCGATCGAGTACGTCGGCAGCGGCGGCCAGGTGCTGGTCGAACTGCGCGAGTGGGAAGGGGCGCTGAGGTTAAGCGTGTCCGACGACGGTCCCGGCATCGCGCCGGAGGAACAGCTGCACATATTCGAGCGCTTCCGCCGCGGCGCGGGGCAGCAGTCGGTGGGCTCGGGCCTTGGCCTGGCCATCGTGCGGCAGGCCGCCGCGCGCATGAACGGCACCGTGCGTCTCGGGCCTGGCCTGGGCGGCAAGGGCTGCGGTTTCGTTGCCGACTTGCCGTCGGCAGAAAGGAGTTAGCATGCAACGCATTCAGATCAATCCACCCAGCGGGCCGATCGAACTTGAAGTGGGCCTCATCGGCGCCGCACGCCCGATCAGCTGGACGAACTGCAACGCCAGGCGCCGCACGCCGAACTGCTGGTGCTCGAGGAGTGCCGCCACATCCCCATGAAGAACGGCCCGACGAAGTGCGGGCCGCTGTGGTCGACTTTATGTCAAACGGGGTCAGACCTGGGTCTGACCCCGGTGTTGCGGGCGATTAACCCTTCGACACCGTCAGCGCCTTTTTCATCATCAGGCAGCGCTGGTCTTCCTGGTGCGTCGTCAGCAGCGAGCGCCGGGTCGACGCCGACAGGTCCTTGTACTGCGCCACGGCCGTGTCGAGCCGCTTCACGCTGGCCGGCGTGCAGCTGGCCGGGATCATCGTCGCGTAGCTGCGCATGTAGACCGGGCCCGCTGCCTTGTCGATGGCCGGCAGCCGCGCCAGGCGCGTGGCGGCACTCGCTTCGCTCAGCGCAGTCTGCTCGACCGGGTACAGGCTGCCCATCGCCACGCGCACCTTGGAAAACGGCAGCGTGGTCTTCAGGTCCTCGATCTTGGCCAGCCATTCGGCCTTGATTTGCGGATCGGGACGGATCACGGTCGCGGCAAGCGCGGCGGCCTCGCCGCTGTCGGACTTGTCGCGCGCCTGCTCGGCGACGATCAGCTCGGCGCTGCCCGGATAGGCGAAGCGGTTGAGCCGGCCGATGATGTTCCAGCGCACGTCCTGGCTGATGTTCAGGCCTTCGACCGTCAGCGTGCCGTCAAGCAGCGCGGCGAGGCGGTCGAGCGCGTTCTTGCTGCTGGCCACGCCAACGTAATGGCCAAACCAGCTGCGCTGGAAGTTGCTGTCGCCCTTGTTCGCCTGCACCGCGGCCCACGCCTGTTCTTCCATCGCGTCACCGGTCGTGCGCACGTACGCCGGGTCGGCCTGCATCATCTCGATGTAGCGGCGCGACTGCGACATCATGCCGAGCACATTGGCCAGCAAGGTGTAATCCTTTTCCGTCGACGCATTCGCCAGCGCGGTCTTGATGAACTCGTTGAGCGGCAGGTGACCGTCGCGCACGCCATCCCACAGGCTCTGCCACAACATCGAGCGCAGCAGCGGCTCTTCCACCGACGCCAGGCTGGCCTGCGCGGTGGCGAACGAACGCTTGTCGAGCTGCACCTTGGCGAAACCCCAGTCCTGGTAGTTCGGATACACCAGGTCAGGGCAGGCGCTGCCGACCAGCCCAGGCACCTTGGTGCTGACGCCGGTGTAGGTGACCGGCACGTTCTTGCCGAGCACCATCTTGCCGCCTTCGACCTTGAAGGTGGCAACCTGGACGCGCTGCTGGCGCAAGGTCGGCAGGGCCGCGCTCGGCGCGCTTTGCTGCAAGGTGAAGCTGTTGATGTTGCCGTTCGCGCAGCTGTACCTGGCGGCGATCGTGTTGACGCCGGCGTTGTACAGCCACTGCTGGGTCCACTTGCCGAGGTCGCGCCCGGCCGCTTCGCCGAGGCTGCCGATGAAGTCGTCCAGCGTCGCATTCTTGAATGCGTACTTGACCAGGTAGTTATGCACGCCCTTGCGGAACACGTCTTCGCCGAGCAGGTGGCGCAGCTGCATCAAGGTCGAGGCGCCCTTGGCGTAGGTGATCGAGTCGATGTTGTCGAACGCGTTCGCGGTCGACGCCACCGGCACCTCGATCGGGTGGGTCGAGAACGACTGGTCGGTGAAGTAGGCGCCTTGCTTGGCGCCCGAGTAAAAACTCTGCCACGCGTTGTTGAATTCGGTCGACTCGGCCAGGCCCAGCGTGCCCATGAAGGACGCGAAGCTCTCGTTCAACCACAGGCCGTTCCACCATTTCATCGTCACCAGGTCGCCGAACCACTGGTGCGCCATCTCGTGCATGATGGTCGAGGCCAGGCCCTGGCGCTCGGCCGCCGTCATCTCGGCCTTGTGCAGGAAGCCGCGCTCGCCGAAGGTAACGGCGCCGGCGTTTTCCATCGCGCCGTACAGGAAGTCGGGCACCAGCAGCTGGTCGTATTTTTCAAACTGGTAAGCGATGCCGAAGTACTCGTCGAAGAACGCCAGGCCCTGCTTGGTGTAGCGGAACCAGTCGGCCGGCGTGACCTGCGCGGCCACCGACTGGCGCGCAAACAGGCGCATCGGATACTTGGCGCTGTTGTCTTCCCATACCTTGTACGGGCCGGCGTGCAGCGAGAAGTTGTACGCGCTCAGTTTCTTCGATGCCGGGAACGTCCAGCGCTTGCCGGCGGGATCCGCTTTGACCGCGCTCTCGCGCGTGGTGGAAACGACCACCCAGTCGGCCGGCGCCGTGACGTTGACCTGGAACGTCGCCTTCAGGTCCGGCTGGTCGAACAGCGCGAACATCTGGTGCGCGGCGGCCGGCTCGAAATGCGAATACGTGTAGACCTTGCCGTCGACCGGATCGACCATGCGGTGCAGGCCTTCGCCGTTGGTGCTGTGCAGCCGCTGGTACGTCACCGACACGGTGTTGCGGCCCTTGACCAGGTCCTGCGGCTGCAAGGTGATGAAGAACTGGTTGTATTGCGGCGTCATCGTCTTGCCGTTGACCACCAGCGCGCTGATCGTCGCCTTGTCCAGGTCGATGGTGAGCGGTGTCGACGTGTCGCTCAGGTCGAAACTGATCTTGCTGGTGCCGCTGAAGGTTTCCTTGCCCGTCAGCGCGAAGTCGAGCACGTAATCGACATTGGACACGCGGGCCGATCGGGCCGCCGCTTCCGCCTGGGTCAGGTAGGTGTTGTCGGCGCGGGGCGGCAAGTTGGCGGCAACGGCGCAGCCGCTGACGATGGCGGCGATGGCGACGGCGAGCAGGCGCGGAGCGAATGGTTTCACGAAGTATCCTAGAGAGGGGTGCAGCCCGGCAGAATAGCACGGCAATACTGGAAAGAAAATCTTGACTTGATATGTATATCAGCGTACTTTACCATTTGGTTAAATAAGCGTATTGACATGGACAGCGACCAACTCAGCATCACGTTCGCGGCGCTGGCCGACCCGACCCGGCGCGCCATCCTTGCGCGGCTGGCGCAGGGCGAGGTGTCGGTCACCGAACTGGCGGCGCCGTTTGCCATCAGCTTGCCGGCGGTCACCAAGCATCTGCACGTGCTGGAACGGGCCGGGCTGGTGTCGCGCAGCCGCCAGGCACAGTGGCGCCCATGCAAGCTGGAAGCGGCGCCGCTGCGCGAAGCGTGCGGCTGGATCGACGACTACCGCGAACACTGGCAAGCCGGCCTTGACCGGCGCGACACGTATCTTCAACAACTACAACAGGAGCCTGCAGATGATCAATCCTGACACCGATGTGGATTTCCATATCACCCGCACCTTCAACGCACCGCGCGAACTGGTCTTCAAGACCATGACCGAGACCGCGCACCTGCAGCACTGGTGGGGGCCGAAGGGCTGCCGCATCGCCGTGGCCAGGAACGAGCCGCAGCCAGGCGGGATCTTCCACTACTGCATGCAGTTCCCGGGCGGGATGACTATGTGGGGGCGCTTCGTCTACCGCGAGGTTGTCGCCCCGGAGCGGCTGGTCTACGTCAACGGCTTTGCTGACGCCGACGGCAACGCCGCGCCAAACCCGATGAGCCCGGATTGGCCGATGGAAATGCTGATCATGGTGACCTTGACGGAGCAGGGTGGCAAGACGGTGCTGAAGCTGGTGTCGACGCCCATCAATGCGACCGAGCTGGAGCGCGCCAACTTGCTGGCCGCGCATGCGTCGATGCAGGGCGGCTTTGGCGGCATGTACGACCAGTACGAGGAGTACCTGGCCAAGGTGGCGTGATCGCATAGGGGTACCCGCGCAGACGGGTACCCCTGCCACGTTCGCTCAGTGAGAACGATTTACGCAGCCAGCGCCGGATAGTCCGTATAGCCCTCGGGCCCGTCGCCATAAAACAGCTGCGGCCGCACTTCGTTGAACCCGGCGTTGTCCTTCAAGCGCCGCGGCAGGTCCGGATTGGCAATGAACAGCTGCCCAAACGCCACGGCATCGGCCTTGCCCGAACTCATCAGCTGCTCGGCACTCTCGCGCGTCATCTTTTCGTTCGCGATATACACGCCGCCGAATTCCTTCTTCAGCAGCGGGCCGATGCTGTCGTCGCCGATCGCTTCGCGCGCGCAGATGAACGCGATGCCGCGCCGCTTCAGTTCGCGCGCCACGTAGCCGAACGTTTCGGCCGGGCTCGAATCGCCCATGTCATGCGCGTCGGCGCGTGGCGCCAGGTGCATGCCGACCCGGTTCGCGCCCCACACGGCGATGCATGCATCGGTCACTTCGAGCATCAGGCGGGCGCGGTTCTCGACCGGGCCGCCATAGCTGTCGGTGCGCTGGTTGGTGCTGTCTTGCAGGAACTGGTCGAGCAGGTAACCGTTGGCGCCGTGGATCTCGACGCCGTCAAAGCCGGCCAGCTTGGCGTTCTCGGCACCGTTGCGGAAAGCGGCAACGACGCCGGCGATTTCCTCGGTTGCCAGCGCGCGGGGCACCGGATAGCCGCGCATCGGGCGCAGCAGGCTGACGTGGCCGTCGGCGGCGATCGCGCTCGGCGCAACCGGTGCATCGCCGCCCAGCAGCTCAGGATCGGAAATGCGGCCAACGTGCCACAGCTGCAAAAAGATCCGACCGCCAGCCTGGTGCACCGCATCGGTAACGATCTTCCAGCCCTCGACCTGCTCGTCCGACCAGATGCCTGGCGTGTCGGCGTAGCCGACGCCTTGCGCCGTGACCGAGGTCGCTTCGGACAGGATCAGGCCGGCGCTGGCGCGCTGCACGTAGTACTGCGCCATCAGCGCGTTCGGCACGCGGGCGCCGCCAATGGCGCGGGCGCGCGTCAGCGGCGCCATGATGATGCGGTTCGGCAGTTGCAGGTCGCCAATGGTGATCGGGTCAAATAATGTCGTCATGTAATGCTCCTAGAGTCCGTGTTGCATATGGTCGAGGAAAGCCTGGATGGTTTCCTCGTTGCGTTTATAAAAAATCCACTGGCCGACGCGGCGCGGTGTGACCAGCCCGGCGCGCTGCAGCGCGCCGAGGTGGGCCGACACGGTCGATTGCGACAGCCCGGTGCGCGCGTCGATCAGGCCGGCGCAGACGCCGATGTCGAGCGGGTGATCCTGGTGCGCGAAGTGCTTGTGCGGATATTTCAGCCAGCACAAAATCTGCCGCCGCACCGGGTTCGCCAGCGCCTTGTGAATTGCATCGATGTCCAGCTGCGTCTCCTTGTATCGGGTTTCTGCGAACCTAATATCGCCATATTACGATATATTCGGAAACTCTGCCGGATCTGACCCTCTGGGGTCAGATCCGGGTTTTGTTCGCGCACATCAGGCGAGAAAAAGCAAGGCCAGCGCAATCACCGCCGGCAGCGCTTGCATACACGGCGAACGCGCGCCCCACCGCCGCGTCCGGATGCAGCAGCCCCAGCACCAGCGCCGCCACCAGCAAGCCGTTGTAGCAACCCTGGTTCGACATCGCCGGCGCCATGATTTCGGCCTTCTCCGCGCTGAGTCCGAACACGCGCCGCCCGCGTGTCTTGAACAGTACCGTCTCGAGCGACACGAAATACACATGCAGCAGCGCGATCAGCGCAATCAGTACCTGGGCGGCAATGGCCAGCTTGCCTAGTAGCGGGCCGCGGTCGCCATCGCCCACAGCCGGGCGCCGAACTGATTCAGCGCCAGGCCGCCGAGCACCAGCATGCCGGCCGCCACTTTCCACCACTGCAGCGATTCGTCCAGCAGCAGCGTCGCGCTGAGCATGCCGACAATCGGCACCAGCAAGGTGAACGGCGCAATCGTCGCGGTCGCATATTTGCGCATCAGCATCGACCAGATGCCGAAGCCGAGGAGCGTGTTGGGGTAGGCCTGGAACAGCAGCGTCATCAATGTCTTGCCGCTGAACCGGTCGGCCGCCAGTTGCCAGGCGGCGCCGCCTTCGACGATCCACGACAGCGCCAGCAACGGCGGCGTGGCCAGCAGCGATGCCCACACCACCAGCGACAGTGCGCTGACCTGGCCCATCTTTTTGGTGGCAATGTTGGCTACCGCCCAGCAAACACCGGCCGTCACCACGCACGCAAAGCCGATCAGCGTGGCCTTGCCCTCGAGATGCACCGCCACCAGCGCCATGCCGCAAAACGCCACCAGTGCGCCCATCAGCTGCACCGCCTTCGGCCGCTCGCCGAGCAGCAACACCGCCAGTCCCATCGTGAAGAACGCCTGCAACTGGACCACCAGCGACGCCAGCCCGGCCGGCATGCCGAGCTTGAGGCCGGTGAATAACAATGAGAACTGGAAGGCAAACTGGAACATGCCGTAGATCGCCAGCAGCCGCCACGGCAGCTGCGGCCGCTTGACGAAGAACACCAGCGGCAACGCCGAAAACAGGAAGCGCAGCGCGGAGAAAAGAATCGGCGGCAAGTCTTGCAGGCCGACCTTCATCACCACGAAATTGACGCCCCAGATGATGACCACGCCGAGCGCGATGAAGATGTCGGTAACGGTCATCGTGTGCTTCATGCAGCATTCCTTGGCGGGCAACGTCGGGGTCGGGTTGTCGATTATGGACCACATCGGCCGTCGCTGCAGGCGGGCGCGGCGGTCAGGTTGACCGCCGCGCGCCGCCCATGCTAAGTTGACGTTCTTTTTTTCACCCCGGCACGGACGATGCTGCCAACATCGAGGAGTTCGCCATGAGCTGGTTCATTCTGTTTTTAGCCGGCCTGCTGGAGGTGGCCTGGGCCGTTGGCCTGAAGCAGAGCGCCGGCTTCACCCGGCTGTGGCCGTCGGTATTTACCGTCGTCGCGATGAGCGGCAGCGTGCTGCTGCTGGGACTGGCCTTGCGCCATTTGCCGCTCGGTACCGCCTACGCGGTCTGGACCGGCATCGGCACCGTCGGCACCGCGATCGTCGGCATGGCGGTGCTGGGCGAGCCGGCCGGCGCCTTGCGCCTGCTGTCGATCGCGCTGATCGTCGCAGGCATCGCCGGCCTGAAGCTCCTCACCCCTGGCTGAGCCGGCCTAGCGCGGCCGCGACCAGCGCTCGTAGATGCGCGCCAGTTCGCCATTTGCCTTCAGCCGGGCCAGCGCGCGCTCGATGACCGGCGCCAGCGCCGGATCGGCCTTGCGGCTGACCCAGAAATAGACGGGCTCTTGATTGAAGACCGCCGGCAGGATCCGCAACTTGTCCTCGAGTCGTCCGGCCTGGATGAAGTAGCGCAGGCTCAGTTCGTTCATATAGGTGTAACGGCCATGCCCGTGCAAGATCTTGCGCAGGTTGACGATGCTGTCGCCGGTGCTGTCGTCGACGGCGATGCCGAGCGCTTTGAGCTGCAGGATATAGGCCGAGCCGCGCGCGGTGTTGACGAGCGGCTTGAGGCGCACGAGGTCGTCAAAATTGTTGACCACCTGCAGGTCGTCGGCCGCCGCGGCGAGCTTGTGCTTGACGTCGTATAGCGGCACGCGCAAGCGGATCGCCACACTCTGTCGGCGCGGCGAGTCGAGCAGCCCGCAAGCTGCTGAGACACGCCCCGTTTGCAGGGCGTTCTCGATCACCAGCAACGAACGGCCGCGGTCGAATCCGCTAAATTTCAATTGCGGTTCGAGCCGTTCGATCGCCTCCAGGATCTCGGGGCACAGTCCGTGCGGCGGGCCGCCCTCGATCAGCCACTTCGGCGGAATGCTCTCTTGCGCCATGATCTGCACGGTCATCTGATCACGCGCGGCCGCATTGCTCGCCACCAGCAGGGCAAAGGCCAGCCATCGGGCGAGGCGCCCACGCTTGATGTCTCCGCTCATTTTTTCATTTTTAGTCGATGGTTGGATAACACAATTAGCGGATTGTCGCACGAAACATATATACAGAGTAACGTTTCTTATCGCCTCTGATTAAGTGAGGGCGGGAGGCAACCAGGGTCGCATCGGAGCCGCGGCCGGGTCGGGCGCGGCAGCCGCAACCGCACTTGAGCCATATCTGCGTTCGTTTGACGTGGATCGCCTGTGCCCATCGGCGCACGGCGAACATGAGGTATCCGCCTGCGAAGGCACGCCCGTCCTCCTGTACTGGAATAGCAATGAACGACTCCGCCGGCGCCGCTGCCTTTCACCAGCGCGGCGCGCGCCCCAGCCACCGCTTGTCGCTGGTGGTGCCGCTGTTTAACGAGGAAGAGAACCTCGCGGCGCTGGTCAGCCAGGTGGTCGCGGCGCTGGCCAGGTTCGCGTGGCCGTGGCAACTGATCCTGGTCGACGACGGCAGCAGCGACCGCACCGCCGAGCGCATCCGCGCCGCGGTAGCGGCCCATCCGGGCCGGGTTGCCGCGGTGATCCTGCGGCGCCGCTTCGGCCAGACCGCCGCCATGCAGGCCGGCATCGACATCGCCGACGGCAGCATCATCGCCACCATGGACGGCGACTTGCAGAACAATCCGGCCGACATTGGCCGCATGGTGCGCCGCCTGCTCGACGAAGACCTCGACCTGCTGGTCGGCTGGCGCCGCGCGCGCCAGGACAAGCTGTGGCTGCGCCGCATTCCGTCATGGTGCGCGAACCGCCTGATCGTCGCCGTCACCGGGGTCCGGCTGCACGACTATGGCTGCTCGCTCAAAATCTTCCGCGCCAGCGTCATCCGCCAGGTACGCCTGTACGGCGAAATGCACCGCTTCATCCCTACCTGGGTGTCGACCATCACCTCGCCGGCGCGCATCAAGGAAGAGCCGGTCAGCCATTTTCCACGCATGCACGGACACTCCAAGTACGGCCTGTCGCGTACCTTCAACGTCATCCTCGACTTGCTGTCGGTGTACTTCTTCACCCGCTTTCGCGCCAGTCCCGGCCATTTTTTCGGCCGCATCGGCCTGCTGTGCGCCGGCGCCGGCGGCGCCGCGCTGGCCCTGCTGGCGTGGCAAAAGCTGTGGGACGGCGAGGCGATCGCAAACCGCCCGCTGCTGATGCTGGCGGTGCTGTTGGCGGTAATCGGGGTGCAGTTCATCTGCACCGGCATCGTCACCGAGATGCTGGCGCGCACCTATTTCGAGTCCGGCCCCAACAAGACGTACGCGGTGCGCGAAGTGCTCGGCATGCCCGACGGGCCGGGCGGCTCCCGTCACCAGGGCGAGCCGGCCCGCCGCTCGATGGACCGGCGGTGAGAAAAGTGACCGCACTCGTTGGCACGCGCGCCGCGCGCGCCACCCGGCCGGCGGCCCGCAGCGCGCCGGTATCGCTCGCGCTGCCGGCGCTGCTGGTGCTGGCGGCCTGGCTGGCGTTCTTCAACCAGCTCAATGGCTTTCCGCTGTTCGACGTCGACGAGGGCGCCTTCGGCGAAGCGACCCGCGAGATGCTCGCGCGCGGCGATTACATCACGACTTACCTCAATGGCCAGCCGCGCTTCGACAAGCCGATCCTCGCATACTGGCTGCAGGCTTGGTCGGTGTTGCTGCTCGGTCCGCGCGAGTTCGCCTTCCGGCTGCCGTCGGTCCTGGCCGCCGTCGGATGGATGGTCGCCATCCTGTTTTTCACGCGCCAGCAGTCGGATCGCCGCACTGCCTATGTCGCCGCGCTGATCGCCACCACCAGCGTGGGCGTGGGCGTCATCGGCCGCGCCGCCACCGCCGACGCCTTGCTCAATCTGTTCCTTGCACTGGCGATGTTCGACATCTACCGCTACATGGAGCAGCCGCTCAGGCGCTACCGCCGCCGCGCGGTTCTATGGATTGCGCTTGGCGTGCTGACCAAGGGTCCGGTGGCGCTGCTCATTGCGTTCGGCGTCAGCGCCATTGCGTTCGCGCTGCACGGCAAGTTGCGCGACTGGCAGCAGGCCGTGCTCGACCCGGCCTGCTGGGGCATCCTGGTGGCGGTGGCCGCGCCCTGGTATGTGATCGAATACGTGCGCCAGGGCGACGCTTTCATCGCCGGCTTCTTCATGCGCCATAACGTCGAGCGCTTCATGGCGCCGCTGCAGGGCCACCGCGGCAATGCCTTGTACTACCTGCCGGCCGCGCTGCTGCTGCTGTTGCCGTACAGTGGCCTGTTCCTGCGCATCTTGCCCACCGTGCGCCAGCTGCGCGCCAGGCCGCTCGACACGTTCCTGTGGTGCTGGTTCCTGTTCGTGCTGGTGTTCTTTTCGCTGGCAGCGACCAAGCTGCCACATTCCCTGCTGTATGGCGTGACGCCCCTGTTCGTGCTGATGGCGATGCGGCGCGGCTTTCTGCAGTCGAGGTTGCTGGCGTTCGCCCCGCCGATCCTGCTGCTGGCCGCCGTGGTGGTGCTGCCGGCGGCGCTGCACCATGTCGGTGCCGGCATGCGCGACCCCTACCTGCGCGAAGCACTGACGCGCCGCGAGGCGTTCGGCGTCGTGTACCGGATGGCGACGCCGACATTGCTGCTCGCGTGCGTGGCGCTCGCTGTCGTGCCACGCTACCAGGTGTGGCAAAAGCTGTTGGCCAGCGGCGTGCTGTGCGCGGCCACGGTCAGCG
This sequence comes from Massilia sp. TWR1-2-2, assembly GCF_049897565.1. Classification (NCBI taxonomy): domain Bacteria; kingdom Pseudomonadati; phylum Pseudomonadota; class Betaproteobacteria; order Burkholderiales; family Oxalobacteraceae; genus Massilia; species Massilia sp. TWR1-2-2. The sequence continues at coordinate 25,366 of NZ_JAFCWM010000026.1, forward strand.
GCCTGTTGCTGCCTGCACTGGGCGAACTGCAGCAGGGGCCGGTGAAGGAAGCGGCGCTGTTCGCGCGCGACGCCGGGCTGCTGGTGCGCACCTTGCACTTCAATGTGCCCAGTTCCAGCGTCTACCGCGGCAAGATTACCGAAAGTGCCACAACGCCGCGACCGGGCGAGGTATTGCTCACCCGTAGCAGCAATCTTGCCGAGCTGGGCGCGGTCGAAGTGCTGTACCGCAAGGGCGGCGTGCTGCTGGTCAGGCTTGCACCTTGACGCTGCCATGGGTCCGGATCTGCGCTCACCGTGGACGTGGCTGCCGCCGTCGCTGGCCTTGTTGCTGGTCATCGTGCTGGCCGCCAGCACCGCCAACAAGGCGGTGTTCGTGCTGCTCAACCATGCCGGCCATGCGCTGGGCGACCGGCTGTGGCTGCACCTGACGATGCTCGGCGACGGCGACGGCGCCGTCGCGCTGGCGCTGGTGGTGCCGGCGATCCGCCGCTCGCCGCGCATATTCTGGGCCGCGCTGATTGCCGCCGTGTTCGCCGCGCTGTGGGTGCAGGTGCTCAAGCAGGTCGTCAGCGTGCCGCGCCCGCTGGCCGTGCTGCCGCCGCAACTGTGCTTCCAGAGCGGGCCGGGGTTTCGCGCAGTGTCGTTCCCGTCCGGGCACGCCGCCGCCAGCTTCGCCATTGCCGGCATCTGGATCATGGCCTCGCCCGGCGCGGCGGCGCGGCGGGCGGCGCTGTTCGCGCTGGCCGTGCTGGTCAGCCTGTCGCGCGTGATGGTGGGGGTGCACTGGCCGCTCGACATCTTGTGGGGCATGCTCGGCGGCTGGCTGGGCGCCTGCTGCGGCCTGTCCTTGTACGCGCGCTACCAGTGGACAACGGTGGGGGCATCCGGCTTTCTGGCCGGCGCGCTGCTGCTGATGGTGGCCGCGGCGCTGCTGTTTAGCAACCACATGCGCATCCCCGAAGTGTTGCCGCTGCAGCGCGCCCTCGGCGCCATCTGCTTCGGCTGGGGCGCGCTCGAGATGTTTCTAATGCTGCCGCGCATCGAGCTGCGGCGGCAAACGAAAGGAGAACTCGATGGACCCTGAACTGATGTGGCTGGCCGTCGGCTTCGGCGGCCAGGGCCTGTTCATGCTGCGCCTCGTCATCCAGTGGCTGCACAGCGAACGCCAGCACAGAAGCGTGATCCCGGTGTCGTTCTGGTATTTCAGCCTCGCCGGCGCGGTCGTGTTGCTGGTCTATTCGGTGCACCGGGGCGACCCGGTGTTCATCGCCGGCCAGCTGCTCGGCGTGGCGATCTACCTGCGCAACCTGGTACTGATCCGCGCCGAGCAGGCCGCGCGCGACGCCGCGGCGTGAGCGGCGCGACCGGTTCGGTCAATCGCGCGCGAAGTGCGGATTGGGCTCGGTCAGGTAGTACCACTCCTGGTTGGCGCCTGCGTTGACGTCCGGGAACAGGATGCGTCCGTCCAGCTCGGACAACACCGGTGTGCCGTCGGCGCGCACGCCGATCTGCTCGCCTTTGCTGACCGGATCGAAGCTCGACCAGGTGCGCACGAACGCGTCGGCCGGATCGGCCTTGTCGTGCACCACCACCATCGACAGCGCTTCGACCTGGGCGGCCGGCACCGGCGCCGGCGCCGGCGCATCGATCACGTTCAGGAATGCCAGCGTGTTCATGATGGCGCGGTACGCCACGTCGGGCGCGGCCGGATCGTTGTGCTGGCCGCACTCGAGCGTGAGCGCATAGCCGCCGGTGGTGCGCATGTATTCGGTGGTGCCGACGCCATAGCGCAGCACCGTTTCCAGCTGCGACGCGTCGCTCATGCGGCGCTGCACGCCGTCGCCGTAGGTGCCGAGCCAGCCGTCGACGAAGCGGCGCACGCCGAGCCGGCGCGCCAGCGCGCGTTCCTTGTCGGCGTGCTTGAACGGCTGCAGCGGACCGTCGTTGTCGAGCGGCCCCATCATGACGAACGGCTCGCTGTCGGCGTTGAACGAGTGCAGGTCGAGCAGCACGTCGTGCTGCGCCAGCAGCGGGCACAGCCAGTTGGCGATCTGGTCTTCGAAGTCCTGCGGATTGTCGTTGGGGAACAGGTTGCGGTTCAGGTTGCGGTCGCCCGAGCGGCGCACCAGCCGGTAGGCGAGGGGATTGGTCACCGGCACGAACGTCACGCTGCCGTTGGCGACGAGCAGCTTGCCGCTGTCGATCTCTTCCATCACGCGCAGGATCGCCTTGGTGCCGCACGTTTCGTTGCCATGGACGGCGCCGGTGATGATCAGGCGCGGACCTTTGCCCAGTCCGGTGTAGTTGATCGATTTGAACTGCAGGTCGCGTGCGGTGGTCATTGCTGGGCTATCCCTCAAAATTGGCTGACGACATTTTATCGGGAAACACTGGCGCGTGCGGAAACTGCATGGCATGATTTGCGCTTCCCACTTGCCCGGCCGCGCATGACCGATCTTCGACCTTCCCCGCGGGTGTACGGCCTGGACACCTTGCGCGCGCTCGCGGTCAGCTTCGTCGTGCTGCACCATTACACGCTGTTCGTCGGCTCCGACGACACCTTCGGCTGGGTCGGCAGGATCGGCTGGGTCGGCGTCGACCTGTTTTTCGCGCTGTCGGGCTACCTGATCGGCAACCAGATCTTCGCCGCGATGCGCACCCCGCAAGGCCTGTCGCTGGGCCGCTTCTATGCTCGCCGCCTGCTGCGCACGCTGCCCAATTTCTACGCCGTGCTGGCGCTGTACTACCTGTGGCCGGGCTTTCGCGCCGGCCAGCCCTTGCTGCCGGTCTGGGAGTTCCTCACCTTCACCCAGAACATCAATCTGCAGCCGGGCAGCGCGTTTTCGCACGCCTGGTCGCTTTGCATCGAAGAGCAGTTCTACCTGCTGCTGCCGGCCTGCGCGCTGACTATCGCCGCGCTCGGTGGACGACGGGGCAGCTCGCTGCGCTGGGCCTGGGGCGCCATCGCCTTCATCGTCATCGCCGGCATGCTGGTGCGCGGCGTGCTGTGGCAGGAGCTGGTCGACGGCGCCGCGCGCCCGCTCAATGACTACTACAAGTACATCTACTACTCGTCGCTGTGCCGGCTGGACGAACTGGTGGCCGGCGTCGCGCTGGCGCTGCTGAAGAACTATCATGCCGACCTGTGGCAGCGCCTCACCGCGCACGCGCACACCGCGCTTGCCGCCGGCATCGCGCTCACCGCGCTGACGTTCTACCTGTTCCTGGCCGATCACTACGGTTTTGCGATGACGGTGTTTGGCTATCCGATGCTGGCGCTCGGCTTCGCGCTGCTGATCGTGGCGGCGCTGGGCGACGGCGTACTGCGCCGAACCCGCATTCCCGGCGCCGGCAAGCTGGCGTTGTGGTCCTACGCGATCTACCTGACCCACAAGCAGGTCTGCATCCTGCTCGCCGAACCGCTCGCCGCGCGCGGGTTCGACGCCGATTCGGCGGTGGCGATCGGCGTGTCGATGCTGTTGTCGGTGCTGTCGGGATGGGTGCTGTTCCGGCTGGTCGAGACGCCGTTCATGATGCTGCGCGACCGCTACCTGCCGTCCAACCTGCGCGCGCCGGCCGCGCTTAGTGCGCAGCCTCGATGACGTCGAACGCCGACGGCATCGAACCCAAAAATCCCAGCACGGCGTTGGTGTCGTAGCCGCTGTCCTCGATCACCTTGCGCAGGTTCGGCATCGCGTCGGGCGTCTGCGGGCTTCGGTAGGCGTTCACCAGTAGCGCGACCAGGTCGGTCGGGCTGCCGCACGAGCGGCGCATGCGCGTTTCGATTACCGCCAGCAGCGCGCGCTGCATGCGCGGCGTCGGATGGGTGATGTGGGCAAAGATCAAAGGAGTATTGGTGATCGACTCGCACAGCGAGCGTTCGATCTGCTCCGGCTTGACGTCCGAAGCGATGTCGAAATAGGCACGGTTCCAGCGCGTGCGCGCGTACTGGTGCCCCGGCGGGAACGAGTCGACGGTGTCGAATCCGCATACGCGGCTGACGTAGGCAAGCGCCTGGAGGAGGGTGGGGATCAGCATGGTGCGTAGTGTAGCCGAATGCGCGGCGCCGCGTCCGGGGTCTGACCCTGTCACGTCGCGTATCAGGACCCGAAGGTGCCGGCCCTGAAGTCTTCGACCGCCTGGCGCAGTTCGTCCTGCGTGTTCATCACGAACGGCCCGTACTGCGCGATCGGCTCGCCCAGCGGACGTCCGGCGATCAGCAGCACCCGGCTCGCTTCGGCTGCCTTGATCCGCACGCCCTCGGCGCCGGCAGGATTGGTCAGGATCGCCAGCCGCGTGCGCGCCACGCCCTTGCCTTCGACCGTCACTTCACCGCGGAACACGTACAGGAACGCGTTGTGCCCCGGCGGCAGCTGCTGCTCGAAGGTGGCGCCGGCCGCCAGTTCGATGTCGAGATAGTACGGCTCGGTGCCGTCGCGCTGCACCGCGCCTTCGACGCCGTGGCTGCGGCCGGCGATCACCTGTACCGTCGCGCCACTGTCGGTGCCAAAACGCGGAATCTCCTGGTTCGGAATGTCGCGGTACCAGGGCGCGCTCATCTTGTCCCTGGCCGGCAGGTTAAGCCACAGCTGAAAACCTTCCATCATGCCTTCGCTCTGCTCCGGCATTTCGGAGTGGATCACGCCGCGTCCCGCCGTCATCCACTGCACGCCGCCGTTGGTGATCAGGCCTTCGTGACCGGCGCTGTCCCTGTGCCGCATGCTGCCCGTGATCATGTACGAGATGGTCTCGAAACCGCGGTGCGGGTGCTCGGGAAAGCCGGCGATGTAGTCGCCCGGCTTCTCGCTGCCGAACGCGTCGAGCATCAGGAACGGATCGAGCCGCCGCTGCAGCGTCTGCGTCAGCACGCGGTTGATCTTCACGCCGGCGCCGTCCATCACGAACTGGCCATTGACCAGGCGCTCGACGCTGCGCGCCGTTGCTACCCTTGCTGCCGTCAACTGCTTTGTCATCATGTTCCGCTGGTTGATTATCCTGGTTCCGGCGCCTGTGCCTGGGCTTACGCCAGTGCTGCTTCGATGTCGGCGTCGGCTTGTGCCTGCGCCTTCGCTACTGCTTCCGGACCCATGCCCAGGCCTTCCGAGTACACGAACGTGACGTCGGTCAGGCCGAGGAAGCCGAGGAACGTCGTCAGGTGCGGCACCTGCGAATCGCTGGCGCCGTTGCGGTGGATGCCGCCGCGTGGCAGCGTCACGTAGACCTTCTTGTTCTTCAACAGGCCTTCAGGGCCGGTCGCGGTGTAGCGGAACGTGACGTTGGCGCGGGCAATCGCGTCGAACCAGCTTTTCAGCTGGACGCTGATGCCGAAGTTGTACATCGGCGCGCCAATCACGATGACGTCCGCAGCCTGGACCTGGGCGATCAGGGCATCGTCGAGGGCCACGCGCGCTGCCTGCTCGGCAGTGCGCTGGTCGGCCGGCGTGAACAGCGCGCCCAGGGCTGCCTGGTCGATCATCGGGTGCGGCTGCGCACCCAGGTCGCGCACAACGACGACGGCGCCCGCATTGTCGGCGACCAGGCCGGCGACGATCTTGTCGTTCAGGCGGTTCGATTCGGATCCGGTGACCTTGGCGCTGGAATTAATTTGCAAAATGTTCATGTGGAGCTCCTTCGTGTTGTGTGGTTGAACTGCAATGAAGTTCACTTTAACAGTTCCAAAATCAGTCCGGAAGGCGCTAGAATGGATAACATTGTTCTTCTGATGGGATAATCGAATGGGGATGGATCTGGAACCGAATGACTTGCTGCTGTTCGCGCGTATCGTCGAAAGCGGCAGCTTCAGCAAGGCAGCGCAGCGCGTCGACCTGCCAAAATCGACAGTGTCGCGCCGCATCGCGCTGCTCGAAGCCAAGCTCGGCGAGCGGCTGCTGCAGCGGACCACGCGCAAGCTGGTGCTCACCGAGTTTGGCGAGTTCCTGCTCGAACACGCGCGCAAGGTGGTCGAGGAAGTCGAGGCGGCCGGCGCGCTGGTGCAGCACCGCCAGCAGGAGCCGAGCGGCAAGCTGCGCGTGTCGATGCCGTCCGACTTCGCCAACCTGGGACTGACGCGCGTGATGACCGAGTTCCTGAAGCGCTATCCGGCCATCACATTGGAGCTCGATCTGTCGCCGCGCCGGGTCGACCTGGTGGCCGAGAACTTCGACGTCGCCATCCGCATGGGCGACCTGCCGGACGACTCGTCGCTGGCGGCGCGACGGGTGGCGCTCGAGAAGGTGGGCCTGTATGCGTCGCCGTCGTATATCGCCCTGCGCGGTCTGCCCGAGTCGCCCGACGACCTGCTCAAGCACGACCTTCTGTGCCTCCTGAGCCGCAACGGCGGCGCCCAGCCCTGGGTGCTCACGCGCGGCAAAACGCAGTGGTCGCGCGAGCTGCCGGCCCGCATGACCGCCAACTCGCCCGATCTGCTGGCGCGCATTGCCTGCACCGGCGCCGGCATCGCGGCCAGCTCCGATTTGTTCGCCACGCCGTTTCTGGAGAAAGGGGAACTGGTGCGGGTGCTGCCGGAGTGGGACCTGCCGATCGTCACGGGGTGGGCGGTGTTCCCCGGCCGGCGCCTGATGCCGGCCAAGACGCGCGCCTTCCTCGACATGATGGAAGTGATGTGCTGCGAGGAGGCCGGCAAGCGCGCCTAGCCATCACAGGCTGGGTCAGGCGGGCCGGTTGCCCATCGTCTCGCCGAGGCGAATGCCGCGCTCCGGCGCCCACGCCTGGTTGAAGTCGATCGTGCCTTGCTTGAACAGCATGACGATCGTGGAGCCGAGCAGGAAGCGCCCCATCTCTTCGCCTTTTTTCAGCACGATGTCCTGGTCGCTGTAATCGTACTCGGTCACTTTGCCGAGGCGCTGCGGGTTGACCACGCCGTGCCACACCGTTTCCATGCTGCCGACGATGGTCGCGCCCACCAGCGTCATCACGAACGCCCCATGGTCGGGCGACTCGAACACGCAGACGACGCGCTCGTTGCGGGCGAACAGGCCCGGAATGCCGCGCGCGGTGGTCGGGTTCACCGAGAACAGCGCGCCGGGCACGTAGATCATCCGCGTTAGCCGGCCGTCGCACGGCATGTGCAGTCGGTGGTAGTCCTTCGGGCTCAGATACAGGTTGGCGAAGCTGCCGTGTTGGAAGTGCGCCGCCAGGCTGGTGTCGCCGCCGACCAGTTCCGCGGTGCTGAACTTGTGGCCCTTGGCCTGGAAGATCTGGTGGTCGTCGATCTGGCCGAACTGGCTGATGGCGCCGTCGACCGGGCAGATGAAATCGGCCTGCGCCAGCGGGCGCACGCCGGGCTTTAACGGCCGCGTGAAAAATTCGTTGAAGCTCGTGTAGCTGGCGATATCCGGGTTGACCGCTTCGTCCATGTTGACCTGGTACTTCTCGACGAACCAGCGGATCAGGTTGGTCGTCCAGACGCCGCCCTTGGCGCCGGCGATGCGGCCGGCGAAGGTGGTCAGGGCCTGCTTCGGCAGCAAATACTGCGGCAATACTTTAATGCGGTCGGACACGTTGAACCTCTTGCTTGGACGATTGTTGATTATAAACGCGTAGTGCGCCCCGTCAGCGATTTCGGCCGTGCGTCGCTTGCGCGAGCGGTGCGCCCGTCCTATGCTGGTTGGATGGAAGCCGGTCCAACCCAACTAGAAGAATTTGCCGCCGAGGCCAGAGAACGCTTCGCGCGGGTCGAAACACGCTTGGACCAAATGGTGACTAGAGCCGAATTCGCCGAAGCGATCGGCGCCGTGCGTGGTGAGATCGGTGCTCTTCGGGTTGAGCTGTACAAGGGTTTTACAGGCATGGTCAAATGGATTGTCGGCACTGCTGTGGTGTTCGGCGCCGCCGCCGTAACGGTGATCACCTTCGTGCTGAACTATGCCGCACCGCCGAGAATTCTGCCTGCGCCGTTAGTGCAGACTATCCCGGCACCACCGCCGCCACCACCGGTAATAATTCAAATACCGGCGTACCCGGCTCCTCCCGCACGACAATAGCGGAGGCATTTGTCACCGCTGCAGCTGTCCGACAAGCTTGGCCAGATATCGTTGCGCTCGACAGCGAAGTGCTGTCGAAGGGCACCGACCGCCCCAAACGCCACCAGCGCAATCGCCGCTGCAAAAAGCCTGCACGATCGCCGCGTTGACGCTGATCGACGGCATCGGCGTGCGCAATCTGGCTCGCCGCTGGCCTGCACGATGTGGATCTACGCCAGCTGCACGGCGGTGGACAGGCCGATGTACGCCCAGCTGGCCGCCTGCGGCGCTGCCACGAACGGCAGCGCCAGCGCCGCCATCGTGCCGGCGCCGACAGCCACCATCACGGTTGCCAGGAAGGTGTCGCTGCGCGACTTGACCAGCGCGTTCCAGCTCGCATGCAGCAGCGCGCCGACCAAGGCCGCGCTGACCACCAGTGAACTCATCCCCATTCCCGCGCAAAGGCGGCGCGAAATTCGAGCAGCCGCTCCAGGCGCTGTACGCCCTCGGCGCGGCCGGCCTCGGTTTGCATCTTGCCGGGCAGCGCAGCGAGCTTCGATTCGATATGGTCGAGCGCGAATGCGCGGTCGTCGCGCGTGCGCCGTTCGGCCAGCGGATCGTCAGGGTGTGCCAGCGCGCTGCCCATCTGGCCGGCGATGTAGAACAGGCGCGCCAGGCCCACCGCGCCGAGGGCGTCCAGGCGGTCGGCATCCTGGACGATTCTCGCTTCAATCGTGTCGGCCGCAATCGCCGCCGAAAAACTGTGCGCTTCGATCGCATGCGCCACCGCGGCCAGCCGGCCAGTCGGAAATCCGGCGGCGGCAAGTTCGGTGCTGGCCAACGCGGCCGACTGGCGCGACGCCGTTGCCCGCTGCGGATGATGTTTCGGCAGGTTGACCAGGTCGTGCAGGTAGCAGCCGGCCATCACCACCAGTCGATCGGCGCCCGGGTGCGCCGCCAGCAGCGACTGCGCGTTGCGCCAGACCCGGTGCAGGTGGTTGATGTCGTGCGCGCCGTCGCCGGCCGCACTATCGCTCGCCAGTGAGACCAGCGTCGCATGCCAGTCGTTCAATTCAGGATTGGTCAAAGGTGTTCTCTAAGGATGTCGTGATGGTGCGGCCGGCGCGCTGGGAGAGGGCGTCGGCCGCGCTGTTCTTGTGACGCGGGATCCATCGCAGCGTCACGCCGGGGAGCTGTGCGATCAGTGCCAGCGCGGCCTGCCGGCACGGCCGCAACGACGCCGCGGCGGATATGTCAGGCCCGGTGACGTCGTCGATGACGACCTTGCTGTCTCCGTAGATGGTCAGGCCGTTGGCGCCATGCGCGACGGCCGCTTCGAGCAGCGCCACCAGCGCGCGATATTCGGCCTCGCCGCTGTTGCCGTAGCCGGCCGCGCGTGAAATCTCGATCTGTTCGCCGCCAGGTCCCAGCAGCAGCGCGCCGATGCCGCAGTCGCCGGGATTCGGATGGGCCGAGCCGTCGAACCAGGCACGCCACGGAGTCGGGCGGCCGTTGTGGCGCGCCTGGCGCTTGGCTAGCGCCGCCGCGCGCAGCGCATCGCGCGCATCGGCGCGCGCGGCGGCGACAGCTTTCGCCGCTTCGCGCGAGGCCACCAGTTCGGCCAGCGACGCCGTACCGGCGGCCGCCTGCAGCGTCGCGCGCAGCGCCTCTTCCGGCGAACAGCCAGTGCGCCGCGTCAGCAGGCGGCTGGCGACAAGTTCTGTTTTGAATGCGGCGGTGGACAGGCGGGCGAAATCGGTCATTCCGGCAGCATAACCGGTTTGCCGAAGCTTGACATCGATAGGCAACTTTGCAACACTCGACTCGCCCCGATCGGTGGGCTTCCCTGGAGGATGTATGAGATTTATCGGTACCTTGGTGCGATTGTCCGCTATCGCCGTGATCTTGCAGCCGGCGTTCGCCGCGCCAGTCAAGGAGGTGCCGAAGGCGCCCAAGCGCTACACCATCGAGCAGTTCATGGCCACGACGTCGATCAGCGGCGCGTCGTTCAGCCGGGACGAGAAGCAGATCCTGTTCTCCAGCAACGAGAGCGGCATCTTCAACGCGTACACGATCCCGGCCGCCGGCGGCAAGCCGGTCGCGATGACGAAATCGACCATCGACAGCACCTACGCCGTCAGCTTTTTCTACAACGACGACCGCATCCTGTTTACGCGCGACAGCGGCGGCAACGAGAACAACCACCTGTTCGTTCGCGAACTGGACGGCGCCGAACGGGATCTCACGCCGGGCGATAAACTCAAGGCGTCATTCGCCGGTTGGCGCCCGGACGGCAATGCCTTCTACGTCACCACGAATGAACGCGACCCGCGCTTTTTCGATCTGTACCGGTACGACGCCAGGACCTACGCGCGCACGATGTTGTACAAGAACGAGAGCGGCATGAACGTATCGACCATGAGCCGCGACGAAAAGTGGCTGGCGCTGCAGAAGACCACCACCACGTCCGACAGCGACATCTACCTGCTCAACCTGGCGACGGGCGAATCGAAGCACATCACGCCGCACACCACGCCGGCCTCGTTCGGCGCGGCTACCTTCGATCCGCAGTCCAAACGCCTGTTCTTCACGACCAATGCGAGCGGCGAGTTTGCCGCCATCCGCACCTACGATATTGCCAGCGGCGCCACCGTCGATAGCGAGAAGGCCGACTGGGACCTGCTCGGCACCTCCTATTCGCGCGACGGCCGCTTCCGCACCAGTGTCGTCAACCAGGACGGCAGCATTGCGGTGCGGGTAGTCGAGGGTCCCGCCGAGAAAGCGGTAGCGCTGCCCAAGCTGCCCGGCGGCGAAATGCGCCAGACGACGTTCTCGCCGAGCAGCCGGCTGATGGCGTTCTACGTCAACGGCGACCGCTCGCCCAGCAACCTTTACGTGCACGATTTCCAGACTGGCCAGACCAGGCAGCTGACCAGTAGCCTGAACAAGGAGATCGACCCGGCCGACCTGGTCGAAGCCGAAGTGGTGCGCTTCACGTCGTTCGACGGCACCGTCGTCCCGTCCATCTACTATCGGCCGAAGAATGCATCGCCGGCGAACAAGGTGCCCGCCCTCGTGTGGGTGCACGGCGGCCCGGGTGGCCAGACCACGCGCGGCTACAGCGCGCAGATCCAGTACCTGGTCAATCATGGCTACGCCGTCCTTGGCATCAACAACCGCGGCAGCTCCGGCTACGGCAAGACCTTCTTCACCGCCGACGACCGCAAGCATGGGCGCGAGCCGCTGTGGGATTGCGTCGAGGCGAAGACCTTCCTGGCCAGCCTCGGTAACATCGACCCGCAGCGCATCGGCATTGTCGGGGGCAGCTATGGCGGCTACATGGTGCTGTCGGCGATGGCGTTCAGGCCCGAGGCGTTCAAGGTCGGCATCGATATTTTCGGCGTCAGCAACTGGATCCGCACGCTCGAAAGCATTCCGGCCTACTGGGAGACCCAGCGCAAGGCGCTTTACGACGAGATTGGCGACCCGGTGGCGGACCGTGCGATGCTGATGGCGACGTCGCCGCTGTTCCATGCGAAGGAAATTCGCCGGCCGCTGATGGTGATCCAGGGCGCCAACGACCCACGCGTGATCAAGCCCGAAAGCGATGAAATCGTCGACGCGGTAAAGAACAACAATGTACCGGTCGAGTACATCGTGTTCGCCGACGAAGGGCATGGTTTCAGCAAGAAGAAGAACCAGGCAGAGGCGAGTGCGCGGATGCTGGCTTTCCTCGACAAGTACCTGAAACCGTAGGGCCAAAGAAAAACGACCCGGCCGCGTGAGCGGTCGGGTCGTCAATTCAAGCTGCCGGCTTAGTAACGGCGCGGGTTATCCGGACGTTCGTCGCGGTCGTTGCGCACGCCATCGCCATCGCGGTCGGCGTCACGGCGGTCCGGCACGCCATCGCGGTCGGAGTCGCGGCGCCCGTAACGCTCGTAGCGGTCTGGCACACCATCGCGGTCGCGGTCGCGGCCATGCTCATAGCGGTCCGGGATGCCGTCGCGGTCACGATCGCGGCCGGGCGCGTTCCAGCGCGACGGCTCCATGAACCAGCGGCCGTCGCGCTGCACCCAGCTAGGCTGCGAGTATACGTAGCCTGGGCGTTCGGCGACCCAGATGCCCGAGGTCCACTCGTAGCGGTTGCCGCGCCAGTTCCAGTAGCCGGGCTGCCACAGGTAGCCGTCACGCGAGCGTGGAATGCGCTCGTATCGTGGGGCCGGCGGTGCGATGCGGATGTCGTCGTAGCGCGCTTGCGCCATCGGCTGCCAGCCGCCGCTGCTCAGGCGGTAACCGCCGTCATCGCGAACCCACTCGTGCGAGTCGTACTGATAGCCGTTGCGCTCCGGCTCCCAGTGGCCGCCCAGCCATACGTGGCGGCCGCCGTCCCAGTTCCAGTAGCCTGGCGCCCAGACGTAGCCGCGGCGCGCCGCCGGGGCCGACTCGAAGCGTGGCGGCGGCGGTGCCGAGTTGATGACCAGGTTAAAGCCGGTCTGCGCCATCGATGGCAACGGCATCCAGGCTGCGGCGCCGAGCGTGATCATTGTTGCGAGGGTCAGTGCGCGTTTCATGTTTATCTCCGTTTAAAACCTATGATTCAATATATCAAGCTGAACCGTAGTCACGAAGAAATGAAGCAGTTGCTTACAACTGAAACAGGTTGCGCGAACTGGGCCTAGATGCGGCTGCCGGTGGCGCTGCCTTCCTTCGCCAGCCGGCGTTCGTCTTCCAGCGAACGCTGTTTTTCGACGGCGCTCATGCGCTTGGCCGCCACCGTTACCACCGCCATCGTCGACGGCGTCGCGATCATCGCCTGCGGCGCGCTTGCCGCTGCCATCGACGCGTCAGAACCCGTGCCGCATGCGGCCACGGCGACACCGAGGGCGACGACGAATACCGCTTCGAAGTTTTTCAGGATGTTCATGGTAGTTCCTTTCAGGGGTGGCGTTTCGATGGAGTCACTGTAGCCATTGGGCCGGCGCGGCGCCATGCGATTGCGACGAGCCGCAGGATCGGCGGCGCGACCTGCAAAAATCGGCGACCAACGACGTAACGGACGCAGCCTTTTCGCCTCCCTCCAAACCGCCGGGGTCAGCAAACCGCCGGGGTCAGCAAACCGCCGGGGTCAACCGCCGGGGTCGGTCAACCGCCGGGGTCAGTGCCGACATTCGGACACGGTCTCAGCGCTATAAGGAACGTCGGCCAGCGATCAACCCCTGGGGTCAGGATCAACCTCCGGGGTCAGTGCCGACATTCGGACACGGTCGCAGCATTTACGGGCGGTGTGCTTGATTGAAGGTCGAGTTCGTGTCTGAATGTCGGCACTGACCCCGGCGATATGGATGAGGTAGGGGACTTGGCCTTTCTGGCACCCTCCGCTAGGGCTGTGCAGGCGGCGTGCGCAGGTGCATACGCGGCCGCTACAGACGGGAAACCAATGTCAGGCCTGATCCGCAGACTCTTCAACTCAGCCGCCGCGCGCCGCATCGCCTGGCGACGCGCGCGCAATATGCATGCCGGCACGCGACCGGCGCAGCGGCGTTCCCGGCCTGCGCCGGTGGCAGCTTTTGCTGGCGCGTTCGCTCGGCCGCGCGGCCCGGTCGCGGTGCGCTGGATCGCCGCGGCCGGCGTCGCCGCCACGCTCGGCGGCGCCATCCTGATCGCCAGCCATGCGCGCAGCCTGGCCGGCGCCGCCGGCTCGGCCGACGGCGCCGGCGCCGTCGTCGCCTTCCAGCCTGCGCTGCCCGGCGCCGTCTTCGACGTTCCGCAGCAGGGCGGCATCACGCTGGCGCCGCACGACCGTGGCGCGCTGCTGGTGGTGGCCGGCATGCGCAGCGCGCCGGCACTGCGCATCGATTTGTGCAGCCAGATGGTGGGCCAGGGCGCACGCCTGCTGCCGGTGCGGATCGGCTACGGCTTTGACGACGTCGCCCGTTGGGTCGCACGCAACGACGGCGCCGCCAGTCCGGTCACGCTGCGCAACATCGCCCTGCGCGGGCAGGGCGACAGCGATATGCCGCAGGTGCAGGTCAGCGGCAACGCGACCGCCGATTTCGATCAGCCCTTGCAACTGCGCTGGGACAGCCGCGCCGACACCGTCAGCTGGATCGGCGACGCCGCCGGCGGAAAAGTCGAGCAGGGCGCGCACAACCAGGTAGCGCTGCGCCGCGACGGCTGGCTGGTGTGGCGCGCCGACGCCGCCATGCATATCCAGCGGCGCGCCAGTTCGGCCTGCCCGCAGGCCGGCGAACTGCTGGTGCAGGTCGTGCGCGCGACGCCCGGACCGTCGGCCGCACGCGCGCTGGTGACCGCTTACCCGGCCAGCGGTGCGCCGGCCATTGCATGGCTTGCCGCCGGCAGCTACCGGGTGCCGGCCGATAGCGGGCGCACTCTTGAAGACCAGGCGCTGTTCCAGCAGCTGCTCCAACGCGGCATGCTGCGCCTCGGCGCCGCTGGCCTGGCCGAGCTGGTGCCGCCGGACCTGGCGGCGTGGCGCGCCGCGCCGTTGCCCGAGCGCGCCGGCCAGCTGGCAAGCTGGGACCACGTCAAGCTCGACCAGGCCGACATCCGCCTGCTCAAGCGGCTGTACCGCATGGCCGACGGCGACTACGTGCGCGATCAGGTGCGCGTGTTTAATGGCGAGCGGCGCCTGCTGGCCTGGCGCAGTGCATCCGGTTCCGTGCGCGGCCAGTGGCAGGCCAGCGTTGGCGGTGCGCCCGCATCGACCACGGCGGCGATGCCGGTGGCGTCGGCGCGCCTGTTTGCCGGTGTCGAGCTGGGATGGGCGCCGTGGACCCGCATCGCCGCCTGGCCCGAGGCCGGCCCCGCCGCGCGCCTGTCGCTGGCCTTGCCGCAGCCGGCGCGCGGCGGCGAAACATTGGCGCTGATGCTGGTCGGGCGCGCCGGCGCGGTGCAGGGCGCGCTGCTGCGCGGCGATCCGCAGGGCGCCTGCAGCGGGCGCGCCTGTCCATCGCGCGATGCCGCCCAAGTCGTCACCCTCGAACTACTGCCCGGCGCGCGCAGCGTGACCATTGAAGTCGCTCCGCTCGACATGGCGGTGCTGGCGATGCCCGGCGACCAGCAGTACCGCCACCTGCGCGTGGCCGGCGGCCGGCTCGACTGGCAGGCTCTGACGCCACGGGCGGCAGCGGCCCGCCCGGCCGCCGCTGCCCAAGTGGCGCTGGAAGACCGCAACGGCGCCCCGCTGTGGCAAGGCGGCGCGCCAACCCAGGCCGCTCTCGACGCCGGGCTGGCGCCGCTGCTCGGCATCCGCGCCGAGCACGACGGCAGCGTCGCCGGCATGCTCGGCCGGCTGCTGCCGTCGGCGGACGGCTCGCCGCACGCGGCCAGGCTGACACTCGACCTGGCCTTGCAGTCGGCCAGCCAGGGCGCGCTCGATTGCATCGGCATGCGCCGCGGCCAGTGGAACGGCAAGACGTGCAGCGGCGGTCGTGCGCCGCCTGCAGGACGCCGCGCCGGCATCGTCATCCTCGACACCGAAAACGGCGACGTGCTCGCCGCCGCCGGCGCCGGCGGCGCCGCCGTCACCGCCGCCAACTGGAACGAAGTGCGCAACTTCGACCGCACCGACCCGGCCCGCAGCCCGCTGCGCCTGCCGGCCTTCCAGCACGACGGCGGCGCCCACTCCAGTCCCGGCTCGACCTTCAAGGTGATCAGCGCGCTCGGCCTCGAGCAGGCCGCGCGTCGCGATCCGCAGGTCGAAGCCTTGCTGGCGGGCCTGCCGCTGCCGGCGATTAACCGCATGGCGCGCGAAAAAGGCTTCGCCTTCCAGACCGATTCGCCGAGCTACCCAACCGCTACCCGGCTGGCGCACATTACCAACTACAAGGATCAGCAGCTGGACCGGCGCGCCCAGGACGGGCGGCTCGGCCTGGCGCAGGCGCTGACGTACAGCCTCAATACCTGGTTCGCCTGGTCGGGCGAATTGAGCGATCGCAGCTTGTTTGGCCGCGCCGATGGCGGCGCGCCGGACCTGCAGCCGCTCGAAGTGGGCGCGCTCGACGCCGTGCGGCCGATCGTCGGCATGGCGCACCGGCTCGGTTTTGGCAACGCGCTGCGGCTCGATGGCGGCCTGCTGCCGCCCGACTACAGCTGGTCGGCGTGGGATGCGCTGCAGGCGAGCGCCTCGCAGATCGACCCGATCCACACCCGCCACGAGCTGCGCCAGATGTCGATCGGCCTGCGCATGCAGGTCACGCCGCTGCAGATGGCGCTCGCCGCCGGCGCGGTCGGGCAGGGCAGATTGATCTCCCCGCGCCTGCTGCTGTCGCTCGATGGCCGCCAGGCGGCGTCCCCCGCTATGGCGCCAGTCGGCGTACGGCTCGACCGAATCCGCGCCGGCATGAAGGGCGTGGTCGACGTCGGCACCGCCGCCGGCGCCTTCCGCGGCGTGCGCCTGCAGCCGCTGCGGCGTGGCCTATCCGGCAAGACCGGCACCTCGCCGACCGGCCCGCGCGGCGATGCCGCCACCGTCTGGTTCACCGGCTGGCTGGAGCCTGGCAGCCTGCCAGGGCAGACCCACCGGCTGGCGGTGGCCGCCTTCGTCAGCCACTCGGAAACGACCGGCGGCGAGCACGCCGCACCGATTGTCGCCGCGGCGCTGGCCCCGAGCCTGGCGCAGAATACGGAACAGAGGGGTAAATAGGCGTTTGAAACGCGCCTGCACCGGCGCAGTTGTATGGCATGATTTTGCTATGCCCGCGCTGCGGCGGGCCGCCATCGACACGACGAGGAAAGGTATGCGCCTGCCGGGAACCCGGTATCAAGAGCACGGGTGGGAACAAGTGCGCAAATTGCTGGGACAATGCTCCCTGCCGGCGCTCGCCCAGCAGATGCCGGCGCGCCTGCTCGACCCGGACGGCGCGCAAGAGGCGCTGGGCGACTACATTGACCTGGCCGCGGGCGCCTTGCGCGCCGCGCGCCGCTCTTCGCGCGCGACCGCGCCCGGCAACAGCTACGGCGAAAGCGTGCTCGAACTGGCGCTTGGCCTGCTGTTCGAACTGCAGGCGCGCCCCGCCGACTGGACCGCGTTCGCCGCCGCCGTCGCCAACGAGCATGCCAGGATCGGCACCTTCTGGGAGCAGGCGGGCGGCGAAGCGATCCTGCGCAAGAAGGTCAACGACATGTACGCCGTCCTGCGCGACAAGGTCGATGCCGACAACTACCAGGCCGCGTGCGGGCGTAGCTGCAGCCCCAACAAGATCTATGCATACCGCATGCTCGACACGGCGTACGGCGACATCGCCCGCATCTTCGAGGGCTGGCAGCAGCACGGCGAGCAGCTTGGCGCTATCCTCGGCCGGCCGGTTGACGCGGCCGCCTCGCCGATCGAAGTGCGCCAGCTTAAATCGATCGGGCTGTGCAAGGCCGATTGGGTGATCCGCTGGAGCGAATCGCGTGAACGCTTTACAGGCGCCGCCGGGCCGCTGCACACGCGCTCCAAGCGATTCGCCAGCCTGAAAAACAGTCCGGATAAAATAGGCGCGATGCTCGCTGAAATCGACGAATACGAGGAACTGTCGGCCAACCGCGACGGCGACTGGCAGCAGGACACGATCGAAGCTGCCGCCTGGCTGGACGACCTGGCGCGCGTGTTCGACGAGTCGGAGCAGGCAGCCAGCACGGAGCCGGACCGCATCCTGCCCGCCGGCGACGACGAGGCCAATGAGGAGCGCGATGCGGAACCGGACCAGGACGATTGCATCGCCCTGATCGCAGTCGGAGTTTCACTGCCCCCCCGCTTCATGCAGTTGGCGAAACTGGCGCAGGACCGCGGCAGCTGGAGCGTGCAGGCGATGGCCGCCGATTCGCTGCCGGTGCGCCTTGCCGTGTACCTCAAGATGCTGGGATCGCAGGACGACAGCTACCCGGCCGAATGGCTCGATCCGGCTACCGGTGAGCTGCCCACCATGCAGCAACTGGCCACGCTGGACCAGATATCGCTGCCGACGCTGCGCAAACGGCGCGACGCCGCCATTGCCGGCCTGCTGGCGGCGGCACAACCGTCAAGGAGAATGATTTGAATACGACCGATGGCCTCGAGCGCAAACTGCGCGAGCAACTGCTGCTGGCACGCCGCGTCGAAGGCGACCGCCTGATGCTGGCCGACGACGTGCTTGGCGCCGCGCTGGACGGCAGCCGCCCGCTCACCCCGAACGAGCGCGCCGCGCTGGCGCTGTCGCCGCTGACGATGCGTCGCCTGCGCCAGATGACGATCGAGCGCGCGGCGCAAGCATGGACCGGCAGCGCCGGCATGCTGCGCGCCGCCTCGGGCAGCGGTCCGCTGGGCGAACTGGCCACCGACGACGGCCACTGGGCGCTGCATTTCCTGCCGCAGGGGGCCAGCTGGCAGGTCATTCTCAAACTGGCGGCCGACGCGCCGTTCGCGCCGCAGCTGATGCGCGAACAGCCGATGCTGCGCGTCGTCGACGGTGCCGGCGCCATCATTTTGCAGGGGCAGCTCGATGCCGATGGCGAGTGCGAGAATGCCTGGCCGTTCGGCACCGCGCCGGCGCCGCACTTCCAGCAAGCCGGCGCCGCCTTCGCGGTGCAACCTGTCAAGGCGGAACGACGGTGAAGAGCATCTTCAAATGGCCTGAGCGCGCCGCCGC
Organism: Massilia sp. TWR1-2-2; assembly: GCF_049897565.1. Lineage (NCBI taxonomy): Bacteria > Pseudomonadati > Pseudomonadota > Betaproteobacteria > Burkholderiales > Oxalobacteraceae > Massilia > Massilia sp. TWR1-2-2. The sequence goes on from NZ_JAFCWM010000026.1 coordinate 43,981, forward strand.
GGTCGACCCGTCGGCGCTTGGCAAGGCTGTGGTGGCGATGCCGCTGCCCTCCGGCTGCGCCATACCGGCCGGCTGCGGCGCGGTCATCATCGACCGCGGCGGGCGCCCGCGCCGCGCGCCCGAAGGCAGCCGCCTGGCGCTTGGCGAAGGCGAAACCGCTTTCGCCTTCCATCCCGGTCCGTACGCTGCCGACCTGGTGCCGTTCGCCGCCGCGCCCGAAATTGGCCTGCGCGTCGCTTTCGCCGTCGACAGCCCCGATCCGCGCGTGGCGCAGCAGCGCTTCGACCTGTTCCTCGCCAGCGAGGCTGAAGGCGCGCTGGCACTCGGTTCGCTCGCCATGTCGATCGAGGCGGCGCTGCAGCGCGAACTGGCGCAGGGCAATCTCGACCTGCCGCCGTGCACGTCGCTGGCCGAATGGAACACCTTCCGCGCCGGCTTCAACCAGTTGCTGTACCTGCGCTTTGGCGTGACGGTCGAAGAATGCATACCGGTCGACCTGGGCGACGCAGTCGATTTCGCCCAGGTTCTGCTGGCGCGCGCGGTCGCCGAGGAGCCCGCGCTGATCGCCATGGCTGCGCCGGCGCCTGCACCCGCGCCATTGTCGGACGCGCGCGCGCTGCGCCGCCTGTTCCTGGAACTGCCGTGCGTGATGTGCGCCTTCCGCGCGGCGGTGCTGCCGCAGGGCCAGCAGCTGTTTCGCCGCCACCAGGACCTGCTGCGCCGCCTTGACCTGGTCAGCTTGTCCGTGGGGACGATGCCGGCGCTCGCACTGGCCGCGCCCGGCGTGCCGCTCGGGCCGCAGCAGCAAGAACGCAGGATCGGCCACAGCCGCCGCGCCGTCGAGTCGCTCGACGAGGCCTGGGCAATGCTGTCGCGCCTTCAGGTGGCGCAGGCCGCGCAGCTCGATGTGTTGTTCGGCGACGCCGAACGCATCATCGCCAATCTTGAATACGACACTGGCGAACGACGCCTGGCGCAAGCTGAAAGCGAGGCGCCATGATCGCTTTGCCCGACACAGCCTTTTGCCTCAGCATGCTGGCCGACGGCTCGCTGGTGACGGTGACGGCCACGCGCCGCGCGCGCGCCAACCGCGCCGACGTCAAGTGCAGCGCGGCCGGCGCGCCGGCGCTGGCCGAGCGCATGCTGCAGGTGGTGCGCCTGGCGCGCCACACCGAGCCGCGCTTCGACAGCCGCGACCAGGTCGTCGTCAGCATCGACCGCGCGCCGCCGGCCAGTGAACGCGACTGGGAACTGGCCGTCGTGCTGGCCGACCGCATGGTGCGCGGCGTCTTCCAGCCGGCCGCGCCGGTGCTGGCCAACGGCTGGTCCGACGCCTGGCAGCTGGGCCGCATCGCCGGCCACGACGTGGCCGGCGCGCCCGATCACGCGCTGCTGGGCGGACCGGAAGGACTGGCCCACCTCGGCATGCTGACCGGCCAGCCCGACCCGGCGGCCAGCGTGTCTTCGGCGCGCGCCTGGTTCCCGCTGCACAGCGGCGGCATCAACGACAGCTTGTGCTGGGTCGAGGTCAGCGTGTATCCGCTGGCGCGCGCGGACGGCGACGAGGAGGACGCGATCGCGGTGCCAGGCCTCGACCTGACGCAGCAGCTGGCGGTGCGCCGCGCGCTGGCCGGCGCGCGCCACTTCGACGCCCGCGGCCTTGGCCGCTGGAGGAGCGTGGTGCGCTTCGGTCAGCCGCGCTTCCAGGGCAACTCGTTCGAACTGGCGCTCGTCATGGCCGACCGCATCGCGCGCGGGCGCGAATTCCTGCCGCGCGGGCGCGTCATCGCCACCGGCTGTTCGGCCGCGTGGCACGCCGGCCGGGTCGACGCGGTCGACGGCTGCGAGCCGAAGTGCGCGTTGATGCTGCGCGCCGCGGTGGCGGGCGACCGCATCGTGCTGCCGGCGGCGTGGGAAAGCGCGCTGCCGGCCGGCTTCGCGCAAGCGGTGCTCGAGAAGGGCGCCAGCCTCGCCTGCGTCGAGCGCATCGGCATCATCTGAACCATGTAAAGCGCCTGCCCCTGCTAGAATCGAATCGGCCGGGGCACAAAAACGAACAAAAGCTGTGCCGATTGAATAACCAGGAGTTGGAATATGTTCCAGATGTTTGGATTTGGTGGCGTCACATGCCCGCGCTGTGAGCACAAGAATGCCGACGAATCGGGCTACTGCGCCCAGTGCGGCCTGACGCTCGGCGCGCCGCGCAACGAACCGGTGCTGCGCGAGAACCGCTGGATTCCCGCTCCCAACGAGTTCGCGGTGTTCTTCGGCGTGCGCCAGCTCTCCGGCCTGTTCGTCAAGACGCTGCGCGTGCCGGCCACCACCCGCGCGTATATCCTGCAGGGCGACAAGGCGACCGAAGTGCCGCAGGGCGAATACGAGATCGAAGGATTTTTCTCGCGCCTCAATCACCTGCTGCGCAACCAGCACGCCGAAATCCTGATTACCCGCAGCGCCGCGCTGCCGGTGCAGTTCGAGTTCGACGACCTGCAAACGGCCGAACACCTGACCATTTCGGCCGGCTTCACCGTCAACGTGCGCATCGAGCAGGTGCCGGCCTTTGCGCGCCACTTCATGACCTTGCCGGGCACCGTCACCACCGAGCACCTGCGCGAGCTGCTGGCGCCGTCGGTGCGCCAGCTGGCCGCCGAATTCGTCGCCGGGCAGTCGCTGCGCGACATGGCGCGCAATCCTGAACTGCGCGCCCAGCTCGACGAACGCCTGCAGGGCGCTCTGAAGATGCGCCTGGCCCAGTACGGCCTGGCGGTGGAGCAGGTCGACACGCTGGCGCTGCGCCATGAAAAATTTGATGCTCACCGCGAGCGCATCGGCACGCTGTGGCTGGTGGCCGACCAGCGCAACGTGCAGCTCGAACACGCCAAGCAGCTCGACCAGCTGTACGACGACGCCGAGTGGCAGCGCATGCGCCGCGAGGAACAGGAAGGGCGCATCCGCTACCGCCAGGCCGAACTGCGCCATGACGAGACGATCGAACGCGCCGAACTGTCGCTGCAAAGCTCGGAGCGCGTGCAGGCGATCCGCGCGCGCGAAATCGACCTGTACGGACGCATCGTCGATTCGAAGAACCGCAAGGAAGCGCTCGACCGCGGCGCCGGCGACGTGCTGGCCGAACTCGAACACGAGCTGGCCAAGAAGGATGCGGCGCGCGGCGACGAGTCGGCCGAGTGGGCGCACCTGCGCCACATCGCCCGGATCCGCATGCGCACCGAACTCGAAATCTCGCAGCAGCAGTCGGCCGAAGCGCGCCAGCTGGCGCAGCAGCGCTTTTCGCACCAGCTGCTGCAGCAGCAGATCGCCAACAAGGTCGCCCAGGCGATGCTGATCGAAGACGAAACGCGCAAGCGCGCCGAGCTGGCGCGCCTGCACGGCGTCGGCCAGGCAGCGGCAAAGCGCCAGTCGGACATCGAAGCGGAACAACACACCAACAAGTGGCAGGCGCTCGCGCTGGTCAATGCCGCGCACAAGCGCGAGGCGGAGCGGATGCAGGAGTGGGAAGACCAGGTCGCGCTCGAACGCCAGCGCGAGCTGCTGCGCGGCGGCTCGCTGCTGGCGGAGGAAGCGAACCAGAAGCTCGAGGCGATGCGGCGCGAAGGCGCCCAGGCCGAATCGATCGCCCAGTACGAAAAACTGCTGCGCACCATCGACGCCGACGGCACTGCCTCGCGCCAGGCACAGCAACTGGCGCTGGAAGCGGAAGACGCGCGCCACAATCACAAGCGCCAGACGCAGGAAGCCGAATGGCAGCAGGACTTGCGGCGCCTGGAACTGGAGCGCGACGAGAAATTCGCGCACCTGGCCCATCAGGCCGACATGGCGCGTATCGAAATCGCTCGCGTCGAAACGATTGGCGCCATGAGCGACACGGCCAAGGTGGCGCTGGCGGCGGCGCCCAACGCGGCGGCGCTGGCCGACTATATGAAAACCCAGGTGCATGCCGGCATGAGCCCGCAGCAGCTCTCCGCGCTGGCCGGCGTGGCGAGCGCGACCAACAGCGTCAGCGCACAGGACGCCGCGCGCATGGCGCAGGAACACGGCCAGCAGGAACGCGCTCGCCGCGACGCCGAGGTCGACAAGGATCGGCGCCACCAGCTCGACATGCTGAACCTGCAAAATGACGTCAACAAGGCGGCGCTGGCGTCGCAGTCGGCGCTTGGCATCGGCGTGGCGCAAGCGACGCGTGCGCCGGCGGTACGCTATTGCGCCAACGGCCACGCGGCGCAACCGGGCGACCGCTTTTGCGCGACGTGCGGCGCGGCCCTTCAACCTTGACCGGAAAGATGCAGACAGCAAGAGACAAGATCCGCGAACTGCGGGCCCTGCATGAAGACGGGCTGTTAAGCCAGCAGGAATTCGACAGCCGCAAAAACGCCATCCTGGATGCGGAGTACGCGCCGCCGGGAGGCGTCAGTGCGTCGCCGCCGGTGCGGCAGGGGACCGAGATCGGCCTGATGGCCGGCCAGGAAATCGGCCCGCAAAACCGCCGCTACAAGCTCGAACGGCTGATCGCCCAGGGCGGCATGGGCCAGGTGTGGCAGGCGCTCGACCTGGCCACCCAGGCCGAACTCGGTCACAGCGCCTGCGTTGCGATCAAGATCCTGCCGCCGCAGCTGACCATGAGCCCTACGCACGCCAAGCTGCTGATCGAGGAAGCGACCCAGGCACGCCGGCTGGCGCACGAACACATCGTGCGCGTCTACGAGTGGGCGCAGGATCCGGCCACGGCGAGCTACTTCATCATCATGGAATGCCTGGAAGGCGAAGACCTCGACAGCCTGCTGGCGCGCGAAGGCCCGTTTACCCTCGAACGCGCGGCGCAGCTGCTGGCGCCGATCGCGGAGGCGCTGCTGTACGCGTGGGACAAGCACCGCCTGGTGCACCGCGATATCAAGCCTGGCAATGTGTTTGTCACCAAGAAGGGGGAAATCAAGCTGCTCGACTTCGGCATAGCCGCGCGCGCGCGTTCGAGCGCGAGCAGCATCGGCCTGGAGGCACCGGCCAATTCCGGCACCGCCGGCTACCGCGCGCCGGAAGCCGGCGCCCACCAGGGCGAGCCGTCGCGCGCGCTCGACGTGTTTGCGGTGGCGGTGATGATTTACCAGATGGTCGAAGGGCGCATGCCCTTCGACGGCGTCCGAACGGCGGCGCATCAACCGTCGCAGCCAGCCGCGCTGACCGGTTGGCAGTGGAAGGTGCTGCGAAACGGCTTTGCGCTCGATCCGGCGCAGCGTCCCGCCACGGTGGCCGAGTTGCTCGACCAGCTGATGCATGCAAAGGGGCCGACGCCGCAGGAGATCTCCGCGCGCGAGGCAGCCGAGCACGCGGAAGAAAAGCAACGCCAGCAGCAGCTGGACACCCAGCGCAAGGCCAACGCCGAAGCGGCCGCCGCGGCGCAGCTGATCCGCGACCGCCAGCGGCGCGAAAAAGAGAAGGCCGACCGCGCCGAGGCCGAAGTAGCCAAGCGCAAACGCAAGGATGCGCTGCGGCTGCAGCTGCTGGAAAGGCGCGCGGCCGACGCCGAAAAGGCGCGGCTCGAAAACGAGGAGCAGCAGCGCCAGGCACTGCAGGCCAAGGCCGCCGCCGCGTATCGCGCCGAGCAGCAGCGTGCACGCGCAGCAATCGCAGCGCGCACTGAAGCCGAACTGGCGGCGCTGCTGCCAAGTGCGAACAGTCCGGTGGCCGACGCAGAAGGCGTGCTGCGCGACCGCTATCGCGACGGCACGGGCACCGGGCCTGACCTGGTGCTGATTCCGACCGGGCGCTTTCAAATGGGTTCGCCCGAGCACGAGCGCAAGAAGGCGATGGAGGCCGGCTCGCAAAAGCAGTGGCTCGACCGCGAGACGCCGCAGCACTGGGTCGGCATCGAGCAGCCGATCGCGATGGGACGCTATCCTGTGACGGTGCGCCAGTGGCGCGAGTTCGTCGAAGCGACCGGCTGGCAGCCGCAGGGACAATTCAACTGGGCCGCGCCGGGGTTTGCTCAGGCCGACGATCATCCGGTGGTAGGGGTGAGCTGGCACGACGCGCAGCTGTACCTGCGCTGGCTGACGACGATGACCGGCCAGGTGTACCGGCTGCCGAACGAAGCGGAGTGGGAGTACGCCTGCCGCGCTGGCACCAAGACGGCGTTCTACTTCGGCGACACCATCAGCACCGACCTGGCCAACTACGACGGCAACTACAGCTACAACGGCAGTCCGAAGGGCGTCTACCGGCAGGGCACCAGCCGGGTCGGCGAGTTCCCGCCCAATCCGTGGGGGCTGTACGACATGCACGGCAATGTGTGGGAGTGGATGCAGGACGTGGTGCACGATAACTACGATGGCGCGCCGAACACCGGCCGCGCGTGGGAAGACGGCGGCGACCAGGTGCGCCGCATTCTGCGCGGCGGCTCGTGGCTGTACAACCCACGCTACCTGCGCTCGGCGCTGCGCAACGGGTTCTCGGCGGCGCTCGGTAACGACATTGTCGGCTTCCGCGTGGCGCGCAACCTGATTTAGAACGCTGAATAAGACCTCTTACTCGCTCTACGAGCAACAAGCCGTACACTGCGATTCCGATCGCCCGCTATCGGCTAAAAGCGGATTTTCGTAAACCGGTAGCAACACCAGGAATAGAGCGTCCACTGTTGACGGTACAGCTCACTGATCAGAGGTGGCAGGGGATCCCGCCCGTACGGGAAGTCATTTCTGCCAGTGGCAGAAATGACGGATCTGGGATTAGTGGCGTAATTTAGCGGTAACGATCACCGGAAGGAAAACATGGCCATTTCGACTCTCTTCAAAGCGCACGACAAGGATCTTGGCGGCGGCTTTTTCGTGCGCCGCGTGCTGCCGGCCGCTGCCAAACAGGCGGTCGGACCGTTCCTGTTCTTCGACCATTTCGGTCCGGTCGATGCGCCGCCGGACGCCAACCACGACGTGCGGCCGCACCCGCACATCGGCCTGGCCACCGTCACGTATCTGTACGAGGGCGCCATCCTCCACCGCGACAGTCTCGGCTCGGTGCAGCGCATCGAGCCTGGCGCGATCAACTGGATGACGGCCGGCAGCGGCATCGTCCACTCCGAACGGGTGCCCCCCGACCTGGTTGGCAAGCCGCGCCGCAGCCACGGCCTGCAGCTGTGGGCTGCGCTGCCGCGCGAGCATGAAGAGGTCGACCCGGCCTTCATCCACACGCCGGCCGACGCCATTCCGGTGGCGTCGTTTGCCGGCGGCGACGCGCGCGTGCTGATCGGCAGCGCCTTCGGCCTGACGTCACCCGTGGCGACCTACATGGAGACGTTGTATCTGGATATCCGGCTCGACGCCGGCGCCGAACTGATCCTTGCCGATCTGCCGGAAGAGGCCGCCATCTACCCGGTCAGCGGCGAACTGACGATCGACGGCGAGCCTTTGGCGCCGGGCACCATGGCCTACCTGGAACCGGGCACCGGTGCGTCCATCCGCGCCGCGACGGGAGTACAATTTGTCGTGATTGGCGGCGCGCCGCTCGACGGTCATCGCTTTGTGTTCTGGAATTTTGTGTCGTCGAGCAAGGAGCGCCTGGTGCAGGCGGCGCAGGACTGGGAACAGCAGCGCTACGCAGCCGTGCCGGGCGAAACCGAATGGATTCCGCTGCCACGGCCGCTGCGCTGATTCATCGCCAACGCGCAGTGCTACTCGACTGGCTATGCTGGAAAGGAAGCATCGTGAAAATCCCTGAAGGAATCAAGATCCCGCTGATCGTCTTTTCGCTCGAAGCGGCGCTGCTGGCCGGCGCCGGCCTGGTCTTCCTGGTGCTGATAGCGCACTAGTGCATCAGGCTTTTTTCTTGCGCGCGGTACGCTTCGACGTGGCGAGCACTGGCTCTTTGCGCTCGATGTAGCGCTGCGCCGGAATGCGCTTGACCGATTCGCCGATGACGTCGAGCGCGGCGTCGTCCTGATGCTTGAAGCGCACGCACGCCTTGCCCATGTCCAGCTTCTTCTTGCCGGACGCGGCCCAGGCGTCGCGGAACCATTGCACGTCGCCGTTTTCCTCGTCGCCGATGCAGCCGTCGTACAGGCCCATCAAATATGCCGACACGTAATTTTTCTGCGACGCGATGGCGGCGAACGGCAGCGGCATTTTTGGATTGCAGTGGTAGCCGGCCGGATACACGCTGTGCGGGATCGAGTAGCCGATCATGCCGAACGCCATCGACTCGGCATAGCTGTCATCGAGATTGTCGAGGATGACTTTGCGCACCGCCTCGATGGTGGCGCGGCGCTCTTCAGGCAGTTCGGCGAGGTAGGCGTCAACAGTGGTGGCGCTCGATGGCATTCGGTATTGCTTCGGGGAGGGGGCGAACGCTGATTCTATGTGTCATGCGTGCAATACGCAATCACGGTATTACGCGGTATGCATGTCCTGCGACAGGGCCTGTTGCAACTGGCCGGCGCGGCTGCGGATAATCCAGCATTCCGGATACGGATCGCTGGCAAAGCGGGTGTGGCGCGGGAACTGGCACAGCTTTTCCAGCGTCGAAGCCGGCGTCAGTGCCGTTTCCACGCCGGTGACCGGATCGAGGTGCCAGAAACCGTCATGCTGGTGAAACAGCAGCGGCATCACAGCGGCGCGCGGTTCGCGCGGAAACGCCGGCAGCGGGAAGCCCGGATGGCGGCCCGGCTCGAGGAAATAGAAACACTCGGCAAACTCGCCCTGGTCGATGCGGTGCAGGATCACGCCGTGCGGCGGCAGCGCCGTCACGGCGAGCACGACGATGCCCTTGATGCTCGCCGACAGCTCGATGCGCATGCCCAAGCGCAGCGGCACCGGCTTGTTCTTGCCTGGCCACACGCCGTCGAGCAGCACGCCATAGCGCGACACGTCTTCGATTTCAAATCCGCGGCTGCCGCGGCGGATGACGGCGTGGCGGCCCGACAGGCGGCGCGTCAGGCCGCTGCGGTCCTGGCCGTCGTCGCCGAAGTGGGCCAGCAGCACGTCGCTTTCCGGATCGTATTGTTCCCAGCGGCCCAGGACGCATTCGCCGAGCGCAAACAGGCGCACCTGGCGCTGGGCGCCGGCTTCCGGCGCCGCGTTGACCAGGCAGGCGCTGCTGCTCGGATGCGGGTGCGGTTCAGCCTGCGCCGGCGCGTCGATCTCGATCAGGTCTTCGTCCCACGCAATGGTCGAAAAGCCCATGTCGACCTTGCCAGCGCCGTCGAGGTTCAGGTGCGTGATCGACGCATTGCGCGCGGTCACGTCAATATCGAGGCGGCCGCCGCCGGTGTGGGCGTTGACCTTGGCGATCGAAGCGTCGTCCGCCATCACACGCACGTTTTTGTGGGTCGACAGGAATGTCTGGTGAATTTCGGTCAGGGTGGCGTCTGCCCGGGGCACCAGGATGACCATCGTGCAGGCCCAGCGGCTCGCGGCGCGGCCGTCGGCTTCGCTGTCTAGCTCGACATCGATCTGGTATTGGCCGTGCTCTTTTTCGCGCGAGGAGAATTCGATGAACACCGGTCGCCAGTCGCCGCGCAGGGTGCGCGCGAACGAGTGGCGCGAGCCGCCCTGGGCGATCAGCGCCGAACGCAGCTGCATTTTTACCAGCGGCGCGGCGCCGGCCGGCATGCCGCGCAACTCCACCTTGATTGCCTGGCGCCCGCCGGCCGCACGCGGATCGAAGCCGCTGACGTGCAGGTGAGGGCGCTGCAGCATCGGCGCAACTTGCGGTTGCATCGCGTGGGCGTGGCTATCCGCCGGCCCGCTCGGTGCGGGACGGGCGCTGCGCCGCCCACTGATCAAGTCGAAACTTGTCGGCTGCGGCGCTCGCTGCGCATGTCCACTGGCGCAAGATGTGGCCCCGTCCATCACCCATAACGTGCAGTGTGGATGGTCGGGGTTGCTACATTTTTTCATCGTATGGTTGGAGTAACGAATATCCGAAAGCTTACGCCAGTTTATATTTATTCCGGCAATGCAATTGCTGCAGAGTGTAACATTTTTGCCGCAAGGAATCTAAATTGTTCGTAGGTCAAGCATATGTGTCGTCGGCGACATCTTGATCGGCAATCGGGCGCAATACAATGGCGGTCAGATTGTCGATGTGCAACGCCGGCGGCGGCCGAGTCGTCATTTCGTCGAACAGCCGGTCGGCCATCGCGCGCGCGTTGTTGTCGCGCGCCAGCAGCGCCGGCCAGCGGCTGATCCACAGGTGCGGCTGCGCGCACGCCCAGAAGCCGTCCGTCGCTAATATATACACCGCGTCCGGCCGCAGGGTGATCGCGCGGCGGTCGGGCAGTTGGCGCAGGAAAGGCGGCAGCGTGTGCGTGGAAAGTTCGAACAGCTCGTCGCTCAGCCGGGCAGGATCGGCGAACGCGTTGCCAAGGATGAAAGCTTGCGCGATTTGCGAGCGGTGCTCGCCATGCACCTGCTGCCACCATTCTTTCTGGTCGAGCACGCCGGCCATCGCAAACGCAGTCGCCGGCACATGGTCGACCGTCATCGGCAACACGCGCTCCGCGCTAACTTCATACAGGCGCGAATCGCCGACGTGGTACAGCAGCGGCGCCTGGCCGGGTGCAATTTCCAGCAGCGTGAGCGTGGTGCCGGGGCGCTTGGCAGCGTCGCCGCCGGCAAACTCCACCTGCAGCCGCGCGTGCAGGGCGTCCAGATGGGCGGCAAGTGCCGCGATATCGGTGCAGGGAGGGATCGTCAGCAGGCCGGCAACGACGGCTTCGGCCGCCTCGCGTCCGTGGCCGTGGCCGCCCATGCCGTCGAGCACTGCCAGCCGGACATGCCCGCCGCGCCAGCCGGCAACCTTTTCTTGCTGTGGTTGCTGATCGCGCATGAAGGCGGCGCGGCCGTCGCCGTCGATCATCAGGAAATTATCCTGGTTCTCCAGGTGCAGGGCCGGGTTGGCGCCGGCGCTGGTGCGCGCCGCGATATCGAGGTAAGGGCCGAACTGCAGGCGGTCGAGCTTTGGATTCATCGGACAAGGAAACAGTCAGAATAGCAATCCAGACAGCTTACAGGGAAGCGCTGTTTTCGAAGCGACGATTAGAGCGGTTTTTCCCGCTTGCCCGTCACCAGCGCGATGGCGTTGACAATCACGCAAGAACCGGCGACCGTGAACGCTGCCTGGACACCGAAGTGGTCGGCCAGCCGGCCCCACACGAGGCTGCCGACGGTGTAGCCGGCGGCCATGACGAACAGGTAGATCGACAAGGTGCGCGCGCGTATGTGCGACGGAAACGACGACTGCGCCGCGGCGTTGAGGGTGGAAACCGTGGCCGACCACGCCATGCCGCCCAGCATGATCAGCGGCACAAGCACCAGCAGCGAGCGGGCGAACGACATGACCATCAGCATCGCGCCGTACACCAGCAGCGCGCCGGCCAGCAGGCGCGTCTTGTCGAAGCGGGTGCGCAGGCTCGGCAGGATGAAGGCGGCGATCACCGCGCCGGCGCCGAGGCTGCCCATCAGCGTGCCGAACACGCTCGAATTCATGTGCAGCACGTCGCGCACGAAGATTGGCAACAGTGCGGCGAAGGCGATGGTGGCGAAAAACACGGTGCAGACGTTGACCAGGATGTTGCGGTAGCGGCTGCAGCCGAGCGCGCAGGACACGCCGGCTTTCAGGCTGTCGATGAAGCTGGTGGTGGTGACCGTGCTCGGCAAGCGCTCCTGCCACCAGGCCCAGTAGACGCTGAGCAAGGCGACGAAGGAAATCGCGTTGACCAGAAACAGCGCGCCGGCGCCGATCCAGTTGAACAGCACGCCGCCCAGCGCCGGCCCGACGATCGCGGCGACGTTGTAGCTGAGGTTGTTGAGCGTGGCCGCCGCCTCGACCTCATCAGGATCGACCAGGCCGGACATCGATGCCTGCCAGGCCGGCCACATGAAGGCTGAACCCGCCCCGAGGCAAAAGGTAATTGCCAGCACCGGCCCCGCCGACGCGTGGCCGGTGATCACCAGCGCGGCCAAGGTGCAGGCGCACAAGGCCATGAACAGGTTGCAGAAAAACAGGAACTTTGGCCGGTTCACCGCATCGGCGACGACGCCGGCGAACAGGGCGAACAGGAAAATCGGCACATACGTGGCGGTCTGGACCAGCGTGGTGGTGGAGGCAGAGTGCGCCAGCGACGCAATCAGCCAGGCCGAGGCAAACGTTTGTGTCCAGGTGCCAAGGTTGGAGATGAGGTTGGCTGTCCACAGGCGCCGATAGCGGGCGTGCCGAAGCGGCTTCGACAATGGCACCTTCTGGCGCAAGGGCTGCGCCGGCAGCGGGAGGGACTTGGACATGGTGAAACCAGTCTACGGGTCTAAGGTGCCGTAGGTCAACATACTGACCAGCTTTAGCCCGGGAGATATGCTATTTTCGTGGTATTGCCAACGTGACGAAGTGATAAACATGCAGATCCGGCCGATTGAAGACAACGATGTGCCGCAAGCGGCGCGCTTGCTGAGGGACCTGTCGATCGAATTCATCGTGCAAGAATCCACGCCGGAAGGCGCCGCAACCTTTTTGCGCGAGAATGACGCCGAGGCGATCCGGCGTTATATCGAGATCGGGCATGTGTACCACGTTGCCGAATCGGGTGGCGAGATCGCCGGCTTTATCGGCGTGCGCGACCGCTCGCACTTGTTTCACATGTTCGTATGCGCGAAGTGGCAGGGGCAGGGCGTGGCGCGCAAGCTGTGGGAAGTGGCGCGCTCTGTGGCGATCGAAAGCGGCGGCGGTGGCACTTTCACCGTCAATTCGTCGAATTTCGCATTGCCGGTGTACGAAGCCATGGGATTTGTGCGTACGGCGCCGATGCAGTGCCTGAAGGGCATATATTTCAATCCAATGCGATTGAACGCCAACGGCGCTTCTCAATGAAAAGAATATTTCGAACGATCCTGTTATTTTTGCTGCCGTATCGTGGAACGCGGGTGTTATCGAACTGGCGGGCAGGATCCACACTCCGACCGGTGCCGCGCCGAGTTGGTGCGTTTGATGAATACAAACTGGGGGCAGTGGCGGATTGCGCTTGACCGTTCACCTGCAATCGATATTCTTGAGTTGCTGCCGTCTTCCTGTTTTAAGTAGCGTGTACGTTGCCACGCATGATTTAATGGCCGGATCGAGCTCGATCATGAGCAGCGCGGTTGTCCCCAAATACGAACAACCGAGCCAATACCTCTCTGTAGTGGGAGAAGGCATTCTCCAACTAACGTGTTCTTCACGTTTGGCTTTTCTTATCGCATCGGGCTTCTGCGAGCCGTACTCGGTGCCAATTACTATGTAGATCCCCGCCTGGTCCAGCGGTCTTTCCCCAGACTTGGCAACGACAGACCAAGCCGCGTTCGGCACCGCGACTGTGGGCGTCTCCGTGATCGATCCCGGACATTCTATTGCCGCCGCTTGGGCCGCTATCGGCGTGACCGCCAGAATCGATGCAATTGCGACTGTAATTGGTCTTATTCGCATGGGCCTTTACTCAATGACATAAAAAGTATCGCCGTCGTTACTTCGGCGCGTGCCTTTGGGACGATTGAACGCTATCGAACGTTCCTTCACTTCACCTTGGTCTTTCCATTGATCCAGTACCACCATTCGCGCGACATTGTGCTGTAGGTAGATCGCCGCATGCTTTCCCTTGTCGTCGACGGGATAGCGCTTTCGGGAATCGAAAGTCGCTATTGCGGTGTCGCGCAATATCTCGCCGGGTTTGGCGTCTGCGATTTTCGTCCCCATTGTCCACGAGGGCGTGCCTGGCGCGTCTGTCGCTTGACGAACAAATTCCACGCACTCGCAATTTCCTTTGTCGTTGACGTATTTGCCCTTTCCAAATACCTCTTTTTCGGGAACTTTCAGCCTGTAGCTCATGTTGGAATACCTCGATCATGGATCTGGTGAACACACCGATTTTAGAAGCTTGATCAATCGAGGCCAACTAGCAATATTGACAGCTTCCATGTTCAGGTGCCGACGTCTGGAAACAGCCCCATCATTTAGCGTGGCGCGCCTCATCGGCCCGCCGCAACCACAAGCTGCTCACCCAGCCGGTTACCGGCCTGCCGCCGACCTTGGTGTTCACTTCCCACCAGTCGCCTTCGCGCGCGCCGGTCGCGGTGACGGTGGCGCCAACCGGTACAACGGTGACGCGTCGCGCACCGATGCCGCTGGCGGAACGCAGGTTCAAGTCCTCGAATACCTGGTAGCTTCGCTGCGCCGAAAGCGGGACCGGCCGGAGCGCCGCGATGCCCGCGGCAACGGGAGTAGCCGCCATCGCCGGCTTCGGCGCCAGCCAAAGCAGCATGCTGCCAATGCCCCAGGTGCCGATCACCAAGACCGCCAGCGCCCGCGCATTCGGCCGCTGCCACCAGCGCGCCGGCGTCAGGAACGCCGCCAGCACCAGCGTCAGCACCAGCCCGATGACGAACGCCCCGATCATGATCGCCATGCCGGTCTCCATCAGGCGTCGAAGCGCAGCACGTAATGGCCGGCCACCAGGTGGTGCCCCGGCGGCAGCGTATACGGCTGCTCCGCGCTGGCCTCGCCAATGCTGGCGACAAACTGCATCTGCTCGTCGAGGTGGAACAGCGCCTGCGTCGCCGACAGCCGCCCGATCTTGTAGCCGCCGCCGGCAGCTTCAAAGCTGAAGGCGTTGCGCGACAGGCCGATGCGGTCTGCACTCGCGCTGTCGAAGCCGGCGGCGCGTTGAAGGAAACGGGCCGAGTCGAGCACGCGCAGCGCCGCCAGCATCGGCGCGCTGCGGCCGAACACGAAGCGCGCGCCACTGGCGACGGGCACGCTGACCGGCACCGGAAGGCACAGCATGGCGCAGTAGCGATCGGCCATCTCGTGCGCCACCGCCGACAGCTTGACCGCGCCGGCGTCGACCGGTGTGAAGCTGGCCGGCGCGCTGATGCGTTCGCGCCCGGCGCTGGTGATCGCATGCAGCTCGTCGCCGGCGTCGACCGCAAAGCTGATTACCGCGTCATGCGAATTGGCGGCCAGCCCAAGCGAACGGTCGATGCCAATTACGAGCGCCAGCGCGCCGGTCTCGCGATAGCGCGACAAGCGCGGCATCGCCAGTGCAACCAGGCTGACACGCTGCTGCGCAATCGGCGCGTAGGTGGCGTCGCCTTCGACGCCTGGCGACATCGCCGGGCGATGGCTGAGCGGCACCGCAGTCTGCTCCATCGCGTCGGTCGGCCGGACGCGGGTTTTCCACACAGCCGCCGGCTTGACCTGGATCGGCGCCGCTTCCACCGGCTTTGCGGCCGGTACCGGCGCGCTGGCGACGCGCGTGATTCTCATCATCAGCCGGGTAGCCTCGCCGGCTTCTTTCGATTTGATCGTGTAATAGCCGTTGATCGGGTCGTAGCTGCAATCGAACGCGCCTTTTGGCCGCACCTGCACTTCGATCGGCGCGTCCGGGCCGTCGTTGATCAGCAGGATGGCGCCGTCGCCGCCGAACGGCCACGCCGGCACCGCGTGGCTGGCCGATTCGTCGTCATGGCCGATCAGCGCCAGGCGCTGGTTCGGGTACATCGCGCAGACCGGCTTCCAGATGGCGCTGTCGCGCGAGGTGGTGACGGTGTAGAGCACCTTTTCGTCTGGCGCCGGCAGGTACACAGCGTGGCCGAACTTGACTTCGACCTGGCCCGATTCGAGCGCGTCGGCGCCGACGACATCGTAGCGAACTTCATCGCCGCCGAGCAGGTCGCCGAAATCCTTCTGGTGCAGGGCGGCGAGCGACTGCGCCAGGTCGCGCACGCGGGCGCCGCGGGTGAGGTGGCGGTCGTCGTCGACATCGTCCTGCGGCAGCATCAGCGTCACGTGCGAGAAGCAGCGCGTGGCGGCGCGGCCGCGATGCTCGCGCGGCGAGCGCTCGAGCAGGTCGCGCAGCTGCGGCCTGCGCGAAAACAGCGCCAGGCCGGGCGCCTGCCACAGCGCCTCGGCGTTGAATACATCGGGCACCTTGCCTAGCACTTCGTGTTGGACATAGACCGGCATGATTGAATCTCCTCTAATGATTGGGCACTGATCGCACTGAACGCTAGCAGGGGGCAGATGAAAAACAGCAGGTGGCTGCCGCCGGCCGACAGAAAACTCATCGGCTGGCCCATGATCGGGAAGATCGCCAGGTTGGTGCCCCATGACAGCAGGAAGTGGCCAAGCACGAAGGCGGCGCCGCCGCACAGCGCGAAGCAGCGGAACCTGCCCATCCACGCCTGGCGGAAGTCGCGCGCCTGGCGGCTGGCCGCGTACGAGCGCGCCGCCGTCTGCAGCACGCCGACCAGGAACAGCGCCTGCAGCGCCCACAGCGCCAGGGCGCCGAGCAGGCCGTGGCGGTTCAGGAAGAACGACGGCGCGAAATCGTCCTGCACTGCGGGAATCTGCAGCGCGCCGCCGGCGGCCTGGCCCATGGTCGACAGGCCGAGCAGCTGGTCCGATCCCCACCAGGCGCCTTCGGCGATGGCGCGCGCGCCCCGCAGCAGCTGCTGGCCGGTGTGCGGATGGCTGGCCGGATCGAGCCAGACCAGGAAGCGGTCGGCATAAAAGCTCCATTGCGCCACTTCGCCGGCGCCGGCGCTGCGCAGGTAGGCCACCGCGCCTGCCGCCAGGCAGGCCAGCGCGACGATGCCGGCGGTAGCCGCGTGCCGGCCGGCCGCGATCGAATAGGCGAACGCCATCGCGATGCTCCATACGGCCAGCAGGATCAGCGGCGAGTAGTCGTCTACCTGCACCAGGGCCAGTCCCAGCAGGGCGGCAAACAGCACCGCGGGTGCGGCCAGGCGGAACCAGCGCAAGGCCGGGCGAGTGTGTTCGGGCAAGGCGGCATCCCAGCCAAGACCGATGGCGATGCAGTGAGCAGTCAATGCCGTCAGTGCCAGCTTGGCAAATTCCACCGGCTGCAAATCGAATACGCCGGTTTCGTCGCCCAGCAAGACTTGCAGCAGCAAGGCGACCAGCGCGCAACCGGCCAGCAGCGCGAGCATCGATTCTAGGCGGGTCTGCGGCATCATGCCGCCGCGTCCGCGCAGCCGCAGCCGCAGGTGGGCGCCGATGGCCAGCCCAATTGCCAGCAGCGCCGTCGTCTTCTGGTAATGGCGCAGCCATGACGACTCCATCGCGCCCAGGCCCAGTTCGAGCTGCGCGAGCAGGCCGACCGCCAACAGCAGCGTGCCGGCGGCCGTCACCAAGGTGAGTCGGCCGGGCAGCAGCAGGCAGCACCACAGCGCCGCGCCGCCGAGCAGGATCGACCAGCCGATGCCGGGCGGCGTGGCGCTGCGCTGCAGGATGAGGGCGGCGACGCCGGCAATTGCCAGCAGCGCGGTGGCGAAGCTGGCGGCGCGGATGGCAGCGCCGGCGTCGCGCACGAACGGCCAGTATCCGCGCTGCCACGCAAGGGCGCCGGCCGCGCCGAGCGCGCAGCACAGGCCGAGCGCGATCCACCACGCCGCCCCGGCCGGCAGCTCCCACGCCTGGCGCTGGCGCCACTCCCATTGCACGTGCGGCGGCAGCGCGTGGCGCGCGTCGGCAAACAGCGCGACGTGGCTCAGTGGACGCAGTTCGAGCAGGTTGCCTTGCATGCGGGTGGCGAAACGCGTGCGTCCGGCCACCAGCGCAGTGACGCTATCGAGCGGCTCCTCGCGCTGCGCCAGGTCGTACGCGCCTGCCGCGGACGACATCGACAGCGGCGCGCCACTTGAATTCGACAACAGCAGCTGGCCTTTGACGCGCGAGAGCAGGGCGCTGCCGTAGCCGACGTATTCGATGCCCAACCGGTTGTCGCAATACAGGTTGCCGCCGAAAGTGAGCGGACGTGCGATGCTCAGCGCGTGCGGCGCCAGCCGGTTCCAGGCTGCGGCCAGGCGCGAAGAGATGCGGGCGTCGGGACAGGCCGGCTGCGCGCTGCCATCGCGCCGCAGTGTGGCGCCGTCATAGCGCCAGGACCGCCTGCCTTCGGAAAACGACAACGACCTGGAGTCGGCGGCGTCCACGCTGAACAGCGCCGCGCCAAGGCGGAACTGCTGGCCCTGAACCAGGGAGATGCTGCCGGTGCGCCGGTCAATGCCGTCGCGCTGCAGCACCAGTTGTTTGGCGCCGCTGACGTTGCGGGCGAACCAGCGGCCGGCCGGGTCGCGTCGCAGCCCGATGTGGGCGGTGTCGGCCTGGGACGCGGCCAACTCGTGCTGGCCCAGCGTGACCGACTCGCCAGGCTCGACGCTGACGGAGATGACGGCCGGCGACCACGCCGCCGGCGAGCGCCACAGCGCAAACAGCTGCAGGACGCACAACACGCCCAGGCTGGCAGTGAGAGCAAAGGCGCTGAATCGGCGGATCACGCCAGGCTCCATTCAGGCGCGCGCATTGCCGCGCGCACGTCGCCAATCATCCGGCTAACGGCAATGGCGTGAGGCGGCCGGCCGCTGCGCAGGGCGCTGAGCAGGGCGCGCAGCAGCGTCAACGCTTCGGTCGCGCCGGGCGCGTCGATGCGCTGCACGAACAGGGCCGCTTCATCGTCGCGCAACGTCGGCGGCACCGTGCCGGCATGGCGCGCCAGCAGCTGCGCGGCGCCGCCGGCCTGGTGGTCGCGATACGCCTGGCCGCAATCGCGGCAGAACCGCAGCGGCAGGCCGCCGGTGACGAGGTAGTAGAACATGGCGCCGAGGGCGAAGTAGTCGCTGCGCGCATCGGTCAGGTAGGAGTCGCCCGCTGAGGGAAAGAACTGTTCCGGCGCCTGCCAGTTGGCGGTGCCGGCGTAACTGTGCGGATCGCGGTCGTCGAGCAAGCGGTTGGTGCCGAAATCGGCCAGCTTGACGCTGCCGCGGCGCGCGTCGAGCAGCACATTCGACGGCTTCAGGTCGAGGTAGCGCCAGCCGTACTGGTGGACCTTGGCGATCGCCTGGTTGATCTGCGCCAGCCAGTCGAGCGCCTGGGCGAAAGCGACGGCGACGCCGGCCGCGCGTTCGCGCGCGACATGCCTGGCCAGGTCGCCGTCGAGCAGTTCCAGCGCCATCACCGGCAGCGCGTCGTGCATGCCGCTGTCGAGCAGGCGCACGATGTGGCGCTCGTCCCACGGTTCGAGCGAGCGCAGGAAAGCGATTTCCTTGTGGGCGCTGGCGATCCAGCGGTCGCGTTGTTCCGGGTGGGCGCGCGCCATCTGCTGCTGGTTGATCAGCTTGATGGCGACCTGGCGGCCGGCCGGCAGGGTGTCGGCGATCCAGACGACGCCATACGCGGAACCGGCCAGTGGCTCGTGCAGGCGGTAACTGCCCGCTTCGAGTGTGATGACCGCGCCCGCTTCCAGCATGCTTCCCCCGATGGTTGTGACGGCGGGTGCCGTCACACAGGGTTAGCAGGGGGAGGGGGAAATGGCATCCTCGCGCCACTTTTGAGCAAAGACGAAAAAAAACGCCGCCGGTTGCCCGGGCGGCGTTTCATGATTACGTGGCGTGCTATCAACGGTGGCCGTAACCATCGTGGCGGTGACCGCGGCGATGGCCGCCGTAGCCGTTGTAGCCGTTGTAGCCGTTGTAGTAACCGCGGCTCGAATCGACATACACTACCGCCGAAGGGGTGCTGTAGTATCGCGGCGCAGGGGCGTAATAGACCGGAGCCGATTCAACGTACACCGGCGCCGCCTGGTAGTAGTCGCCGCGGTTGTCATAGTACGACGAGCGGGTGTCGACATAGCTGCTGCGGTTGTCGTAGTAACCATTGCGGTTGTCGTCGTATCCGTTGCGGTTGTCGTAGTAGCCGTTGCGGTTGTCGTAGTAGCCGTTACTGTATGAACGGTCGTTCGAGCTGACCGCATTACCCAGCGCCGCGCCGATTACGCCGCCCACGATGGCGCCATCGCGCCCACCGCTGTTATGGCCAATCGCAGCACCGAGAACGGCGCCGACAGCTGTATTTACACCGCGATCTTGAGCCATTGCCGTGGAGGTGACGGCTGTAGCGGCCAGAATCACCGCGCCCAAGCATTTTTGATTCAACATGGCGTTTTCCTTTTGCCTCGAGCTGGATCAGGATGATCGCGTAACGTGCTGGGCATGTGTTCACTATATATTGTGCACAATCTCGCGCCATCGCTAATACAGACTCTTACATCTCATGCAGCGGCTGTAACATGTGCTGTATTGACGCTTGAAGATCGCGCCGGGCGCCCCATCTGACCAGGGTTATTCATTCACACGGACTGTCCATGCCCCGTCGCGCCCTGTTCACTGTCGCGACCTTGCTCGCGCTGCTGCATCTGTACATTGGCCTGCGCCTGATCCCGCCGATGGGACTGGGCACGCTTGGCCTGAGCACTGGCATCGCGCTGCTGGCCGCGTCAGCGCTGCTGGTGCTTACCGGCCTGTTTTCGTCGGTGCTCAAGGGCGCGCGCTTCAGCGAACAGCTCACCTGGGCGGGCCTGCTGTCGATGGGTTTTTTCTCGTCGCTGCTGGTGCTGACGGTGCTGCGCGACGTCGCACTGCTGGTGGCGGCTGCCTTTGCCGGCAGTCCGGCGATCGAGCGCGCCAGTGCCATTGGCGTGCCGCTGCTGGCGTTTGTCGTCACGCTGATCGGCTTCGTCAATGCGCGTCGTGTCGCCCGCGTTGTCGATGTCGAGGTGCCGATCGACGGCTTGCCGGCGCAGTTCGACGGCTACTCCATCGTGCAGATTTCGGACATTCACGTCGGCCCAACCATCAAGCGCGGCTACCTGAATGCGATCGTCACCAAGGTCAATGCGCTCAAGCCCGATGCGATCGCCGTCACCGGCGACCTGGTCGACGGCAGCGTCAAACGCCTCGGCATGCATACGGCGCCGCTTGAACGGCTCGCTGCGCCCGACGGCGCGTTTTTCGTCACTGGCAACCATGAATATTATTCCGGCGCGGACGAGTGGATCGTCGAGATGCGGCGCCTGGGCCTGACCGTGCTGCTCAACGAACACGTCGTGGTCGAGCGCGCGGGCGAGGCGCTGATGATCGCCGGCGTGACCGATTTCATGGCGCACCACTTCGACGAGTCACACCGCAGCGATCCGCATGCGGCGGCAAAGGGCGCGCCGGGCCACGTGAAGGTAAGGGTGCTGCTGGCGCACCAGCCGCGCAGCGCCGAAGCGGCCGCCGATGCGGGCTTTCACTTGCAGCTGTCGGGCCATACGCACGGCGGCCAGTTCTTCCCGTGGAACCTGTTCGTGCCGCTGCAGCAGCCGTTTACCGCCGGCCTGAATCGTCTGCGCTCGCTGTGGGTCTACACCAGCCGCGGCACCGGCTACTGGGGGCCGCCGAAACGCTTCGGCGCGCCGTCCGAGATCACCCGCGTGCGCCTGGTGCGGGCGAAGGGCGTGTAATGACGTCGTCATAAAGCCGTGCACAACGGAGCCAAAATGCGATATTGTGCGAATCCTCACTGAACAGTAATCGAAGGATTCGCTGCATGAACCGCACCCTGCGCCACACGTCCGTCCTCACTATCCTCGCCGCCAGCATGCTGGCCGCCAGCGCCTTCGCCGCCACGCCCGGCAACGACCCCGCCGCGCTTGGGCAGATCCGCAATGCCGCCCTCAAAAGCGACTGGGCGCTCGAACGCCTGGCCGACATGACGGACCTGATCGGCCCGCGCCTTTCCGGATCGGCCGGCGCGGCAGCGGCGGTAACGCAGGTGGCCGACGCGATGCGCAAGCTCGGCGCGACCGTCACGCTGCAGCCGGTGAAGGTGCCGCATTGGGTGCGCGGCGCGGAGACGGCATCGCTGGTTGAATACGCCGGCCGTCCCGCCGGCGTCACGCAGCGCGTGGTACTCACGGCGCTGGGCGGATCGGGCGCGACGCCGCAAGCCGGCCTGACCGCGCAGGTGATCGTCATCCGTGATTTCGACGAACTGAAGTCGCGCGCTGCCGAAGTAAAGGGGCGCATCGTGCTGTTCGACGTCGCTTTCGACCAGCAGATGGCCGAACGCGGCCAGGCCGGCACGGCCTACGGCCAGGCGGTGATTTACCGCGGCTTGGGCACGCGCCTGGCAGCGCAGATGGGCGCGGCGGCAGTGCTGGTGCGCTCGGTCGGTGGCGCCGATTTCCGCCTGCCGCACACCGGCGCCAGCGGCCTGCTGGACAACGCGCGCATTCCGGCGGCGGCAGTGTCGGCGGAAGACGCCATGCTGATGACGCGCCTGGCCGCGCGCGGCCCGATCAGCATGCAGCTGACCCTGACGCCGCAGGTGCTGCCGGACGCCGACAGCTTTAACGTCATCGCCGATTTCCCCGGCACCGACAAGGCCGATGAAATCGTCATCGTCTCCGGCCACCTCGATTCTTGGGACCTCGGCACCGGCGCCAACGACGACGCCACCGGCGTGGTCAGCGCGATGGCGGTGATCGACACGCTCAAGAAGCTCGACTTCCGGCCGCGCCGCACGATCCGCGTGATCGCCTGGATGAACGAGGAGAATGGCGGCCGCGGTGGCGCCACCTACCTGGAGGCCAACAAGGCGAACGCCGCCAAGCACATCGCCGCGATCGAAAGCGACGAAGGCTCGGGCCGCGTGTTTGGCATGCGCACCAGTGTGGGCAACGAAGCGATGAAGCATTTCGCGCCGTTGAAAGCGGCGCTGCTGCCGATGCAGGCAGGGGCGCTGCAGCGCGCCGATGCGCTGGGCACGGGCGACTTGCATGGACTCGAAGCGGCCGGCGTGCCGAGTTTTGCGCCGCTGATCGACGAGTCGACCTACTTCAACTATCACCACACGCCGGCCGACACGTTCGACAAGGTCAAGCCGGACGACCTGCGCCGCCACGTGGCGGTGATGGCGGTGACGACCTGGTACCTGGCCAACATGGAGCAGCCGATCGGCCGCGCCAACGTGCCGCCGCGGTAAGCCAAAAAAAACCCGGCGCATGGCCGGGTTTTTTCTTCTGCGCTGAACCGGCGACTACAGGTTCAGTTTTGGCAGGTAGCCGCCTGGGATGATGCCGAATACGGACAGCACGATCAGGATCAGCAGGATGATGAATAGCACGCGGACGATTTGGGCAACCGGAGCCGGCAGTGGCAGCAGGCTGACCAGCCACCAGATGAGTCCGAAGATGACGAGATAGACGATGAGGCTGATTAGTATGTTCATATTTTTTCCCCTACAGCTGTGGATGACGAATTGTCGAGCGACAGGTGGACGATATCGCAAACCCGATTGCTCGACTGTTCGGTAGGGCACATAGACAGCCTGCAACTCGCACGCGCGGGAAATTGAACCGCTATTCGTCGACGACCCGGCGGATTGCGCGGGCGCGCCCATGGAAAGGGCGGCCATACATGGTCTGGATGCCGCTGGTGAAGTTTTGCCCCCACACGAGCTGCGAGCGCGCTTCGGACGGTTCAGAAGACCAGTACCAGACACGGTGAAACTGTTCTTTCAGGTTGGCGAACAGCAGCGACAGTTCGCGCCGGGTCGGCAGCTCGCCGCCGGCGAAGGCGGCCCATTCGCGCGCGGCGGCCCAGGTGACGTCCTGGGCGTCGCCCGGAAGCAGCACGACGTGATGATCCGGCGCGCCGTTTTTCCCGAGGATCATCCCCGCGTAGTGTTCGCCGTCCTTCAAGCTTGCCCTGACTGGATCGTTCCTGCTCATTCGCCCTCCCTGGAAGCTCGCACGTAGCAGTTAAGACCCGCGCGCGAAGGCTAAGTTGCCGTGTTTCTGACGGCGTGAGCGAAAAAGGCGCTGCACCGCGAGCGGCCGCGTTTCGCCTTATAATTTCACCCTCTCTGAAATTATGGAAGTTGCAATGGTCCCCGTCGGCGGCCGCGTCACGCCAACGCTGCCGAATGATCACTGCACTCGCCATTTTTATCGCCACGCTGGTCCTCGTCATCTGGCAGCCGCGCGGGCTCGGCATCGGCAGGAGCGCCTCGCTCGGCGCCATCGCCGCCTTGCTGGCCGGCGTCATCCAGGTGTCCGACATTCCCGTCGTGTGGCACATCGTGTGGAACGCCACCGCCACCTTCATCGCCATCATCATCACCAGCCTGCTGCTTGACCAGGCCGGCTTCTTCGAATGGGCCGCGCTGCACATGGCCCGCTTCGGCGGCGGCAGCGGCCGCAAGCTGTTCGTGCTGATGGTGCTGCTCGGCGCGGCCGTGTCGGCGCTGTTCGGCAACGACGGCGCCACGCGCCGTGGCAAATCGTCGTGTTCTCGCTCGGCATGTACCTGGTCGTGTACGGGCTGCGCAATGCCGGCCTGACCGCCGCGCTGACGCAGCTGCTCGATGCTTGCGCGCAGTACGGCGTGTGGGGCGCGGCGATGGGCACCGGCATCATCACGGCGCTGCTGTCGTCGATCATGAACAACCTGCCGACCGTGCTGATCGGCGCGTTGTCGATCGATGCCACCGCCACCAGCGGCGCGGTGCGCGAAGCGATGGTGTTCGCCAACGTCCCAGGAGGCTTCCAGTGGATACGCATCTCGTCTGTACCATCGGTCATTCGACCCGTCCGATCGATGAATTCATCGGGCTGCTGCAGCTGCACGACGTGCGGTGCGTGCTCGACGTTCTCACGGTGCCGAAGTCGCGCCACAATCCGCAATATAATCGCGATAACTTGCCTGCTTCACTGGAAGCGGCCGGCATCGGCTACCGCCACATCGCCGGCCTGGGCCGGCTGCGCCATGCCCGCGCCGACTCGGCCAACACCGGCTGGCACAACGCGTCGTTTCGCGGCTACGCCGATTACATGCAGACGGTCGAATTCAACGACAATGTCGACGCCCTGGTTGAACTGGCGCGCGCATTTCGTTGCGTGCTGATGTGCTCCGAATCGGTGCCGTGGCGTTGCCATCGTTCGATGGTGGCGGACGCGCTGCTGGTACGTGGCGTCCCGGTCGAGCACATCATCAGCGGCGCCAAGCGCAAGCCGCATGTGCTGACCCCGTTCGCGGTGGTCGAGGGAACCCGGATCACGTATCCGCCGCAACCGAAGTCGGCGGCGCCAAGACTTCGACTCAAAAATAAAGCTGTCTGCTCTGGTTGCATGCCGATACCTGCTTGCCTATGCTGGTTCCTGAATGTCAAATCACTGGATGGAGGATGTCATGGGCCTCAAGAGCGCCGTCCTCGCGACGGCTTTTGTATTTATGGGCGGTTGCGCCCAGACCGGCGGCGTCAGGCCGCCGCCGCAGGCAGATGAAATTTACGCGCCCGATGCAGGGGTAACGTCGAGCGGTGCGTCGACGTCAGGCCGGACGAGCGCCGGCGGCGGCGAGCGCTCTCGCGAGGAAGTGCACGCCGAGGCGGTGGAGGCGGTGAAGAATCACAAGTCGACACTGATGGATGAACTGGAGTGGTTCAATCCGTTCGTCAAAGGGCGTTGAAAAAAAGCGTCACGATTGCTCGTGACGCTTTCAGCTTCGGCAAGCTGGCGCTGAAGGCTTCTCAGCCTTCAGGTGCCTGTTCAGGAACGCTTCCATTTTCGGGGCGAAATCGATCTCGGTGCTGACCTGGCGGAAGCCGTGCGCTTCGTTGGCATAGGTGATCCATTCCGGCGGCCGTCCAGCCTTGATCAGGGCAGAGCGGAGGCGCTCGCCGTGTTCGGCACGCGCTGCGACGCTTGGCGCTGCGCGGGGCGCGTGGTTCTGGCCTCAGCCATAGCCGTGGCGCTCCGTGGAGAGTCAAGCAGACGCAACAGTGCTCTGGCGTGCGGGTCGTGGGCCCGACGTTTTCCTTCCTCAAGACAGCCAGCCATGCCTTTTGATCTCTGAGGGTGGGAGCCGTGGGACGAACTCGACCAATATCAAGGCCGGTTGTCATAGGAGGGAGGAGTGCTTTTTGGACGTCTGCGGACGTCTTAGTACTTTGACATGGTGCCGGGACCGGAATCGAATGTGGCAAAGTAAGGCTTGTGCGGGTTGCGTTTCAAGTCAGTATTGCTCATCTATGGACGCAAACATGGACGCAAGGAATTATGGCGCTCGGCCTTGCGTTTTTTGGGTTCAATAGTTCTCGGCTGCGCCGATGGCCGTGGACCACTGAGGTGTGACAATTCGATAGTCTTTTGATACCTTCAGCGATGTACTATGATTTTGCGCAACGGCGCGCTCTTGCTGGAGCATCCAGGACGGGCCCGTTGATCTTTTCATTTATGCTGGGCATTGCTTTTTTGACTGGCATCATTGGATCAGTGAAGGATTGTACGAAACCGGAAGGGATTACAGCCGATCAAGGTCTGACAACGAGGTGGCGGCGCGCGCCCCAATCCACCCAAGTTAGCCGATTTCAACAATTTTTCTGACTCATTGCCTTGTGCGGTTTTTGGTCTTGCTTCCGCGGTTTCGAGAGATTTTCACGATGTCGATAGGTCCTTCCAGCGAT